>JAFUPK010000126.1 GCA_017481265.1 Clostridia bacterium | reverse complement strand
TCTCATTCCCGAAATTCTGAAATATGTTGATGAAGGTCGCATTTCATTCACTCCTGCCGTCGAGCTTTCCTATCTCAATGAACAGGAACAACAAGACCTTTTAGAGCAAATTGAGCAAAGCGATTGCACCCCGTCACTCTCGCAGGCTTGCCGCTTTAAAAAGATAAGCCAGGCGGAAGGACTTACTCCCGAAGTGATTGCGGAAATTATGGAGGAAGAAAAAGCAAATCAGCGGGAAATGTTCAAAGTCCCGATGGAGCGCATTCGCCACTATGTCCCTAACGCCAATGCTAAGCAGGCTGAGGATTTTGTTTTGAAGGCTTGCGAGCATTATCGCAAATTCTTAATCCGTCAGCGCAACCGTGATGAAAGGTAAGGTGAAGAATATGAAAAAAGTTAATATAGAACCCATTATGTTTTCAAGAAAAGGCGCAGGGCGCATTAATGAAAATGCCCCTATCGACCTTTTGGAATATGTAACACCGAAATCAGCAACGGCAATCGACAATACTCCCGTTTGCTATATTCCGAAGCAGATTACCGTGTCCGAAGAAATAGGCGGTACTATCTACGATGTCACCGGTGTTTTTACGGGCGAAGTTGACAAATCACTATTTCAGCAATTAAAAGAATTGATCCTATCCGAGCAGTTATTGTAACTGCCATAGGTTTGTAGAAACACAGCCGAGCATTGTATAATTGGCTTGTCCGATAAGCAGTGCTCGGCTTTCTTGAGAAAGGAGTTTATTATGGCAAAGAAAGCCGAGAATATGAATCAAAATAAAATTACAGCCTTATACTGTCGTCTGTCCGTAGAAGATATTAAAGACGATAAAGACAAAAAGAGAAAAGGCAAAGAGGACGAATCAAACAGTATCAGTAACCAAAAGCAAATTCTTTCTGACTATGCTAAAAAGCACGGCTATACTAACACAATGTTTTTTGTGGATGATGGTATTTCGGGTACGAGTTTTGACCGTAGCGATTTTAACCGTATGCACCGAATGGTAGAGGAAGGCAAAATCGGCACGATTATCGTAAAAGACTTATCCCGTTTTGGTCGTGAGCATATCGAAAGCGACCGCCTTGCAGAAATCGTATATCCTACACTTGGCGTAACCTTTATATCCATACAAGAAAATATCAACACCGCTACGGGCGAAGGTGTGGAAATGCTGCCATTCTATAATATATTCAACGAATGGTATGCGGCGCAGACCTCCAAGAAAATCCGTGCGGTATGGCAGTCTAAGTCTAATAACGGTGAACGTGTATCTGCAACAGTAGCCTTCGGTTACAAGAAAGCTGATAACGATTCCAAGCAATGGATTATTGATGAGCCTGCTGCAAAAGTGGTGCAATATATCTTTCAGCTTTGTATTGAGGGGTTAGGTGTTACCAAAATCGCACGCCGTTTAGAATCCGAAAAGATTTTAACACCAACCGCCTATTACAACAGCATCGGTAGAAAGACACGCAACAAGGTTATTGATCCTTACCGTTGGTCTGAAAATAGCGTAGAACACATTCTCGCCAATATGCAGTACACCGGTTGTACCGTGAATTTCAAGTCAAGTACCGTGAGTTTTAAAGTCCACAAGACCGTTTATAACGCTCCCGAAGATTGGGTAATTATTCCGAACACTCAGGAAGCCATTATTGATATGGATACTTGGGAACGTGTGCAAGAGATAAAAAAGCACCGCCGCAGAAATACTGCGACGGGCAGACAAAGTATCTTTTCGGGACTTATGTATTGCGGCGATTGCGGTTCAAAGTTGTATTTCTGTGCCGCCAAGAGCGTAAAAGAGCATCAGGAATTTTACCGTTGCGCCGCCTACAAGGAAAACAGATGTAGTTGCACAATCCATTTTATACGTAATGTGGTACTCGAAAGAATGGTGTTAAAAGTCATACGAGAAGCGGCAGAATATATTACGGAATATGAGCCGGTTTTTCTGTACTTGTACGGTAAGCAACACGAACTGCATAAGGCAAACAATTTCAAAGCCGCAAAGCAGGAACTTGAGAAAAACAAAAAGCGCATTGTGACACTTGATAAGTTGATCGAAGCCGCCTTTGAAAAGAATGTGCTTGGTACACTAAGGGACGATCTGTTTGAACGTATGACCGCCAATTACGAAAAAGAGCAACGAGAATTGATACAAGCAGTTTCCGAATTGGAACAAAAACTTGCTAATGCCGAGCAGGATAACATCGATCTTCGGGCATTTCTTTCTATCATCCGTAAATGTACCGACTTAAAGGAACTGACACCTGAACTCGTCAATCGGCTGATAACAAAGATTGAAATCTTTGATAGTACCAAAGACGAAAATGGCAAAAAGCATGTTCCTATAAAGGTTCACTTCGTTGGTGTGGGTGTTATTGTCATCCCCGATGGAAAGACAATTCTTGAAACTTATGAAGCAATCCGCAAGAATCCGCCGAAAGTGGCGTAAAAGAGAAATACGGCGTAGCCTTAATCGGCTACACCGTATCTACATACCCCGACTGTCCTTAGCCACCTCTGGCTAAAGCGTTCGGGATTTTCACTTTTTCACTATTCACTATTCACTTTTCACTCTTCACTAAAAACGCATTCGGGATTTTTGGAAGGTAATAAGTAATAGTGAATTGTGAAGAAGTATTGCCCCTTCGCCGCTTTTATGCTATAATAAACCCAAGGCGGTGATTAGATGAAAAATTTAATATTTTCACAGGACAACTCTATTCAGCCCAACGGTGCTATTGGTATTCAAAAATGTGGAATTATTTTTTGGCAAAAAACAGGTTTTTTAAGACATTGCAATGAGTTGGGATTTCAGTCAATCATCACATTGATTAACAAAAAGTTTTTACCTACAAATATACAAAACTATGGTGATACTTGTTTCATTCAATTTGATAATGATGATAATAAAATCATCTTTCTTTCATTGAAAAAAGAACGAAACTCAAACCATTATTTTATTTACGGAGAATCCCACACTGTATATGCTAATGCCGAGTTTCATTTGTTTTCTTTGGATGTAGTAAGTTATATTTCAAAGCAAATTGGATGCAAATTTTATGTTGACGATGCTACAAAATTTTTAGAGCATCATTCTGTTGATAAGCTTCAAGAATATATTGCAAATTTTGTGATTCCAAACTTTGAATCGCCTGATTTGTTAAGGCAAGCAATAATCAACAAGCAAAATCAAATAAATGAAGAAAATTAACGGTTTTTGACCAGTTCTTTTTCGAACACGAATGACAAAAAGTGCCGAGAACACTACATTTTCGGCACTTTTACTTTTCTTTGCTCACTCGTTTTCTTGAGTGAGTTTTTCATTTTTAGGGAGTAAAACAGAATCAAACTTTCACCATATCCCGATTAGCAGGAAATTAGCAGAAAATCGGTGTTTTGCTAATCACCAGCTAATCGGATTTTTAGCAAAATCCTGCTAATTTGCACAGGCGTATGTTCCATCCATAGACTTTTCACTGAATTATGTGGCATTATTTTCAAATATGTGATATAATTATTCTAATATCTTTGAATATAATTTAGCAACTTTATAGAAGTTTGAGAGGATAAAGATACGATGTTTATTGTTGGTATTGATGATATTAAAAACATTTTGAAAGACTATGAAATTATCTCGGATGTCGAAGAATTTTCTGAATTACAACGATATCATTATGAGCGTGATGATCCTAATTCAAAAGAAGTTCGTCTTATTATTAAAGTTACTTTGAAAGATTCCGAACCGATTGTTATGCGATTCAAAAATGAATTAGATGTAACGATAGAACTGATTGAAAGTCAATGTCTATTTGCAGAGACTTTAAGAGAAAACAGCATACCAACGCCTCGCCAATATAAAAGCGATGGCAAATTCGCAAGATGGTATAGAATTGGTGGCTATGAAGTAATAGTAACTATTGAGCAATTCGTTGAAAACGAAATCAAGGTTGTAGATGTTTCAACCGCTAGAAAGACTGGCGAACTTCTCGCAAAAATGCATATAATCTCAGAAAACAAAAACCTTCATATTAACAATAAAGTGTTATTTGACCCATTTGATCATAATGATTTATTTGATTTCGAATCATTTATGTCTATAGAATCAAATCTTGATAAAGAAGATAAAGTTTTGTTTGATAAAATTGTGACCAAGTATAATTCTTATATGGATATTCTGTCACCATTAAAAAGTCGCACCCGTTATGCTGTGCAGGGCGATATAAGCGACTGTAATTTGTATCATACTCACTCCGAAGAAATTGGTGTTTTTGATTTTAATAGGAGTGGAGATAACATACTTTTTTGCGATACAGTAATGCAGGCTTGTTTTGAGGCAAGACTTATGGATTATCCCCAAAACAGAGAAGAAGGTTTTGAAACAAAAATATTAACATCTTTTTTAGAAGGATATTGTTCCGTGCGTAGTTTTTCCAAAGAAGAACAAAGTTGGTATCCATATCTTTATGCCCTTATAAGCGCTTTTTGGAGTTCCGATATACGTTGGAGCGAAGATAGTTTATTAAACTCACATAAAAAAGCAGATGCCGAAAGCGTGCGAAGATGGCTCGCTACGATTTGGAATCGTCTTGAAATATTTACTTGATAAATCTAAACACATAGAGAGGTATTTCATAACATATCAAGTGAAAAATCGTTAATAGGTGTAATCCCATATGAATATTATTGTCACCCTAAGATTATAGCTCTCGCTAATTGCTTGCTAATCGGACTATGCGAAACAACATAAAATCAGCAGTAACGGCGTAACACGAGATAATATTTCAACCTTAAAAATCCCCTGCTGTCAGGGGATTTTTAGGTATTACAAGGGATGCGAAAGCCGTTTCCTTCGGTCCCTCCTAAGGATTAGTCGTGGGTTCGATTCCCGCCGGGGGTGATGAAAAAGCGATAGGATAAGCCTGTCGCTTTTTCTGTATTTACCATATTGAAATATTCCCGCCGTGGCTTGCTTTCCCATTAGTTTTATGCTATAATACTTCCGTAAGGTTAATATTTTAACTGCCACCGGGTAGTATGATGCATAAGCATCCGTGTGCACATCGTTAGGTCTTAGAAGATGTGTATTCGGATGCTTTTTTTCGGAGGATCCATGAAAAAACATTTGAAGTATTTCTCTATCCTTGAACTTTCCCTTTGGGGATGCTCTGTGTTCGCTATATTAACTTCTTTTATACTTTTCGACCGTAATAATTACATGACGCTGTCATCATCACTTATCGGCGTCACCTCCCTCATATTCAATGCTAAGGGAAATCCCGCAGGGCAGGTACTGATGATCGTATTCAGCTTGCTCTACGGCGTTATCTCATACACCTTTAGCTATTACGGAGAAATGATCACATATCTCGGGATGACCATGCCCATGGCAGTCCTTGCGCTGATCTCATGGCTAAATAATCCCTACAAGGGATCAAAAAGCGAGGTAAAGGTCGGTAGTGTTGGCGGACGTGAATACGCCTTTATGTTGTGTCTTACTGTTTTGGTAACTGTAGTTTTTTACTTCATACTATCCTTTTTCGGCACAGCCAACATCATTCCAAGCACACTGTCCGTTACCACAAGCTTCATCGCGGTATATCTTACGTTCCGCAGATGCCCGCTGTTTGCAGTTGCCTATGCTGCAAACGACATGGTGCTCATCGTTCTGTGGACGCTTGCAAGTCTCACAGACAGACGTTACATTTCCGTTGTCGTGTGCTTTACAGCATTTCTGGTAAATGACATCTACGGTTACGTCAGCTGGTGCAAAATGAAAACGCGCCAGTCCAAAGGATGAAACATATCCCGAGAAAGCAACGCCACCCTTATGTCCATCGGCATAAAGGTGGCAATTTCTATTTTATGAGTATTTCGTTGTTATCAAGAAGCGTTCTGCTGTCAGCTATCGCCTTTTGAGCTTCCTTTACAAGCCTCAGATACTCCTCATTTTCGGTGTCTCCCAAGGATCCGTCCGCATTGTACACTACTGAGTTAATGCCTCCTGTAGTATACTTGTACATTGCGTCCTTTGTGAAGAAGCTTCCCTTCTCCAAATGGGTGAGCTGATATACGATTCCCTCGTATCCCTCTTCAAGAAGGTTGTGACCGAACATGACAGACTTGTCATTCTCCATTCCAAGAAGGCAAAGGAGAGTGGGAAGCACATCCACGTGTCCGCCTACGGTATCAAAGGTCTCCGCCTTTCCCATTCCGGGGATATGTATAATCAGCGGTACGCTGTAGCGCTCAAACATATCGTAAGGACGTCCGATGGTATCCTCCACCTTCGCTTTCATGTCGGCATCTGCGTTTGAGATCGCAAAGTGGTCACCATAGATCACAAAAATGGAATTCTCGTAAAGTCCCTCCTCATCAAGAGCCATAAAGAACTCCTCGAGGGTACGGTCAAAGTAGCTCACAGACTGCAGATAAAGCGTATAGAGATCGGGATGGGGATTGCTTGCATCCACACGTCTGTCTGCAAGAGGAATACCAAAGGGGGAGTGTGATGAAAGAGTGATTATGAAGGAATAAAAGGGTTCCTCATATTCGCTGACGATATTCACGGTCTGTGAGAACATACCGCGGTCGGAAAGTCCTTTTCCATCCATAGACCACAGCTCGCTCTTATTGTAATCATCGCGGGAGGTGAAATCCTCGATGGAAACATAATCGTCAAAGCCCTGACCCACATATGCCGCTTCGCGGTTCCAGAAGTCAGCCTCATATCCGTGGAAGGCTGTGGCAGTAGAATAGCCGGCATCCTTAAGCAACCACGGAAGCCCGTAATAATCGTTATCGGAGTATTCGACATAAGATGCGGCATCATCTCTCGGATAAAGGGAGTTATTTACCGCAAACTCAGCATCGGAGGTATTGCCTGCACCTATCTGGTAGTAATAGTTCTCAAAGTACAGAGAATCATTCTTTATGAGAGAATTCATAAAAGGAGTGATAACATCGCCCTTGTGCTCTTCGCCTATAACGAAGTTCTGCAAAGCTTCCACCTGGATCAAGAACACATTTCTGTTCTTTGCAATGCCATAGTATGGGTTATCCTTGTCGGTCTCGGACACATAATTGTCCTGCTCTGCATCCCCCGAGCCCGCAAAAAACGCGTTATGTATGTCCTGTGCGTGATAGATAAGGATCTCATTGGGCAAAAATGCCGCCTTGAATGATCCGAAAAGAAGGCTTCCGCAAAGTATAAGTCCGAGATAAGCCGTAAAAGAACCGCAGACCAAGGGCTGTACCCACGCACGGACGGGAAAACGGCGAAGCTTGGCAAGAGGCTTCTTTACTGCCAGCACAACGATCCACACCGGGATATCGAAAAGCGGAAACAGGTTATGGAATTTGAGAAGCTGTCCGACGCTTCCCTTTACATGGGTGAGCTGACCTGCCATTTTTACGATCCCCGCAGGGATGAGCATTCCGCGATCGCTGTAATAGATCATATCCGCGCACATTATCACGGATATCAAAAAATACAACACAGTCAAAGTCACATTTGCTGCCCTCGGAGCGAAGAGCAGAATCACAAGGTGTATTGCGGCGATCATGAGAGTAGTAATGCAGGCAAGAACGAAGGTGTGAGTGCCCTTTTGTGTCACGCTGTAGAAATTTACCGCCTTAAAAAACAGCATGAGAAGCATAACAAAGGCAAATATGCATCTTCCCACGGGCTGGGGCCTCAAGCGCTTGTTAAACCATTCTTTAATTTTCAATGCTTGTTACCATGCCTTTCTTTAATTTGTAAGTTTTAATAATCGTAAAGTCGTATCAGTCGCTTATTCCGCAGGCGGAAATAAATTTGCAAAATGCCTTTTCATACCCTTCGCGGTCCGTAAGATAGGATTCCCCGTGTCCGGCACCCTCCGCGGCTACAAAAAAGCATGGTGACTTTATGGAATCACGTATTCTCTCGCCCATTTCAAAGGGAACAAAGGCATCGTCTGTGCCATGGATGAGCATAACGGGAAGCTTTGTTTTACTTACTGACTCAACTGCAGAGGCATCGTTAAAGCTGTAACCTGCAAAAAGACGGAGGAAGATCTGTGCCGTGTAATACAGTGGAAAGGCGGGCAGATGCATATCCTGTGTCATGACCTTTTTGCAGATCTCGGCAGGGGTGGTGTATCCGCAGTCTGCGATGATTCCCACAACAGACTTCGGAAGAGCAAGACCCGACGCCATAAGCACCGTTGAAGATCCCATAGAGATACCGCACATGATGATTGGCAGATGGGCATACTTATCCGCAAGGAAACGGCACCAACGGACTGCGTCATAACGCTCCTTCACACCGTAAGTGAGATGGCTGCCCTCGCTGTCTCCGTGGGCACGCTGTGACGGCATACAAAGTATAAATCCCTTTTCTGCAAAATCGCGTGCCGAACCGCCGAAATCGTGCAGGGGATTTGATCGGTAGCCGTGCATCATAAGGATGACCGCGCGAGGCTTTTCTCTGCCGACACAGGGAATGATACGAGCATTGAGGGTAAGACCGTCGTGAGACTTTATGCTGACACGTTCGGCATTTTCTGCATTTGCCGCTGAAATGAGCCATGCACGGTTTTCGGACAGATGCGGCTCAAACTTTCCCATAGGAGCCATACCCGGCGGTGGTAAAACCCTGTCCCACACGGAACAATCGGGCTTTTTTTCCCGTTTTGCGGCGATCTTGTAAAGCATATATGAACCTACCAAAAGAGCGCCGAGGGCAAGCACCGCTACAGATACTGCGATAATAATAAATACTTTCATTCTAAGTTATGCCTTTATTTGTTAAGCATTCGAAGAAGCTCCGCCTCGTCGATAACAGCAACTCCGAGAGCTTCAGCCTTTGTGAGCTTACTTCCTGCGGCTTCTCCCGCAAGTACGTAGGAGGTCTTTTTAGATACAGATCCCGTGACCTTGCCTCCAGCCGCCTTGATAAGCGCGGAAGCTTCGTCACGTGTCATGGTGGGAAGTGTTCCCGTCAAAACGAATGTAAGTCCTTCGAGGGTATTGCTCTGCTCGGCAGCTTCTGCCTTGACCTCTTCTGTGACAACTCCGCTTTCGGAAAGCCGTGTTATCAGATCACGTGTTTCGGGAAGAGCGAAAAATTCGGTAACTGCGCCCGCCGTAACCTCTCCGATGTCACTGATCTCGTAAAGAGCGGAAACGTCGGCGTCGAAAAGCGCACTGATACCACCGAAATGTGATACGATGGCGGCGGATGCAGATTCGCCGGTATGACGGATGCCGAGAGCCGAAAGAAGCCTTGCGGCACCTGCACTCTTGGATCTTTCGATGGACGTAATAAGATTTGCCGCAGACTTTTCGCCCATTCTCGGGAGTGTGGCAATATCCTCGGCACGGAGGGTGTAAATATCAGCCACGTCATTTATAAGTCCGGCATCAAGGAGAAGCTTTACAACTGAGGGACCCATGCCTTCGATGTTCATGGCACCTCTTGAAGCAAAGTGGATGATACGTCTTTCACGCTGAGCGGGACAGGTGGGATTTATGCACCTTACAGCACCGTGCACATCATCGCCGTCATCATCGTCATGGATAAGCTTCTCTCCGCAAGAGGGACAGCTTTCGGGGAAGTTGAATATCTTCTCGCTTCCGTCTCGGTCAGCGGGAACGGAGGCAACTATCTCGGGGATTATGTCTCCCGCCTTGCGTACGATTACAGAGTCTCCGATCCTTATGTCGCGCTCGCGGATGATGTCGATATTGTGGAGCGTTGCCCTTGATACTGTTGTACCTGCAAGACGTACGCTGTCAAGTATGGCGGTAGGAGTAAGTACTCCCGTTCTGCCTATTTGAAGCTCTATATCGAGAAGCTTCGTTTTCTTTTCTTCAGGAGGGAACTTGAAGGCTACAGCCCATTTGGGAGTGCTTGTTCCCTCGCCGAGATATTCACGCATTTCAAGGGAGTTCACCTTGACCACGGCACCGTCGATACCGTAGGGAAGACCTTCGCGGGATTCTCCTATCGCTTCAACGGCATCCTTAACGGCGGAAGCATCTGCAGCGCACACCTTTACGGGGATCACCTTAAATCCAAGCTCGCCCATTCTCAATACGGTCTCAGCGTGAGTTTCGGCAGTGTGTCCGTCGGTAAAAAGATCACCCGTTTGATAGTTGAACACGAATATTGAAAGTCCGCGTCCCGCACTTTCGGATGCATCAAGCCGTCTGAGACTTCCTGCGGCGGCATTTCTCGGGTTTGCCCATAGCTTTTCCCCTAAAAGCTCACGCTCTGCGTTGAGCTTTTCAAAGCTTTTGCGAGGCATATACACTTCGCCTCTTACGGTCACGGTGACGGGAGAGGAAAGCTTTTTCGGCACGTCTGCGATAACGCGCACATTTTCGGTTACGTTCTCACCCACAGTGCCGTCTCCGCGGGTAGCACCCATAGTGAGATTGCCATTTTCGTAGGTCAGCGACAGAGAGAGACCGTCGATCTTAGGTTCAACGGAATACTCAATACTGTCTTTGTCAAATCCGCCGTCAACAAGTGCGGCTGTGGTTTTTTCAACAAACGAGGCGAGCTGTTCGTGATCGAAAACGTCCGTAAGACTGCCCATCCTCACGGTATGACGCACCTTTGAAAACTTTTCCGATGCTGTGCCTCCCACCTTGTGAGTAGGAGAATCGGCACGGTCAAGCTGGGGATATGCCGCTTATATTGCCTTAAGCTCCTCAAACATCCTGTCATACTCAAAGTCGGATATTTCGGGAGCGTCTTCATTATAATACTTATCGGAGTGGTATCTGAGGCTCGCTCTCAGCTCTTCTGCACGAATTGACGCCTCATTTATACTAAGCTTCATTTCCATATCAATACTCAAAGTTTCCCCATGTAGGGGTGTATTTGGTTTCAGCGGAGCTTCTCTCCTGCCCATATCCCGCAAAGCCGAGGCTGTCCGCAAGAGCTGCGATGCTGTCATACTCAAAGCTCGTAACACGGCGGCGCATTGACCGCGACAGCTTTTCATCCGTGCATCCGCTGAAAAAATCCGGGGTGTACTGACTCATAAGGGACAGCACTATACTGTCTGCAAGCCCCGCATTTGCAAGACTTTCGAGAACAGCTTTGCTGTCATGACGGCATCCCGGCAGAACAAGATGCCGCACTATAACACCTTTCGTGAGTCTGTCTCCTTCAAAAACAGGCTTTCCGACCCTGCGCACCATTTCAAGCAAAGAAGCTATGGCGTGATCATAATAATCGGGTGCATTGGACAGAGCGCGGGAAAGCTCGCTGTCGCGGTACTTCATGTCTGTAAGATACACGCTGACTGTACCGTCAAGACGGCGGATGTTCTCTGCAGTTTCATATCCGCCCGTGTTCCATACTATAGGAAGGGTTAGTCCCTCGTTCTTTGCCAGACGTACCGCCTCGATTATCTGAGGGGTATACTGGGTGGGGGACACAAGGTCGATATTGCAGGCGCCTTTTTCCTGAAGATGCAGAAACTCTCTCGCAAGCTCCGTTACGCTGTAGCTTTTCTCACCTTCGAAGGCACCGTTTGCGCTTTTTCGTGAGATCGCGCTGTTCTGGCAGTAAACGCATCCGAGAGGACAGCCGCAGAAGAACACGGCTCCGCTTCCTGCGCCTGTACAGATACAGGGCTCCTCCCATTTGTGGAGCATGATGCGCGATATTTTGATCTCATCGGTGCACCCGCAACGTCCTGCCGTGATACTTCGGTCAACGGAACAGGAGCGGGGGCACAGCGTACACAAGCTCATTTCTTCTGGCTCAGCATATCGTGCTTGAGATTCCAGAGCTTTTCGGAAAGGTCGACGTAGTATGCGTGAGGATTCTCAAATCTGAGTACTTCGTCCCACATGGTAGCGATCTCGCGTGCGCAGTGATCACGTACCTCGGAAAGCTCGGGGAAGCTATATACAAGCTCACCGTTTTTGAAGATCGGCACGCTCATCTCACGAACCGTGTAATTTTCGAGAGTCTTTCTCTTCCATGTGTACTCAGGATCGAAGATCTCCATGGGACCGTTGTGGTCTACCTCCTCATCGTGGAGGCACATAAGGTCTGCGATAGCTTTACCGGTTTCGTTGGAATAGAAACGGTACATCTTCTTGAAGCCGGGGTTTGTGATCTTTTCGATATTTTCGCTGATCTTGATCTTGGGAGTGATAATACCATCCTTGCCCTCGGTAGCAACAAGCTTGTAAACGCCGCCGAAAACCGGAGCACTCTTGGCTGTGATCAGTCTTTCGCCGATACCGAATGCATCAACCTGTGCCCCCTGCATGATAAGGTCACGGATAATGTACTCATCAAGGGAGTTTGATACGGTGATCCTGCAGTCAGTAAGGCCCGCTTCATCAAGAATACGTCTTGCCTTACAGCTTATGTAGGTGATGTCACCTGAGTCAATACGGATGGCACATTTTTTCAAACCCATGGGCCAAAGTACCTCTTTTATTGCTTTGATGGCATTGGGAATACCGGAGCCGAACACGCTGTAGGTATCGACAAGGAGAGTGGGATTGTTGGGATAGAGCTTACAGTAGGTTTCAAAAGCCTCGTATTCGGAATCAAACATCTGTACCCATGAGTGAGCCATCGTACCGCCTGCGGGAACACCGAAGAGCTTGTCCGAGAGTGCACAGGCTGTACCGTTACAGCCGCCGATGTAAGCCGCTCTTGCGCCGTAGACAGCCGCACCTTCGCCGTGTGCTCTGCGTGAACCGAACTCGGAGATGGGTCTGCCCTTTGCTGAACGTACCATGCGGGAAGCCTTTGTAGCAATAAGAGACTGATGGTTGATGGAAAGGAGAACGTAGGTCTCAATAAGCTGTGCTTCGATTACGGGAGCACGGACTGTAAGGATAGGCTCATGAGGGAATACTACAGTTCCTTCGGGAACGCCCCAGATGTCACCTGTAAAGCGGAAGGTGCGCAGATATTCAAGGAATTCCTCGTCGAAGAGACCTTTGCCTCTGAGGTATTCAATGTCATCGTCATCAAAATGCAGGCCCATGATGTACTCGGCGATCTGTTCAAGACCTGCAGCGATGGCGTATCCCCCTCCGTCGGGTACTCTTCTGTAGAAAACGTCAAAGTATGCGATCTTGTCCTTAACTTCGGAGTGGAAATAGCCGCGGCTCATTGTGAGCTCATAAAAATCGCAGAGAAGAGCTAAGTTGTATGCATCCTTTTTCATAGTATCAGGTCCTTTCTTTGTTATACCTTTATTCAAACTGATTCTGAGTTACGGTGTAGCGGGATTCCCAAGCATCTTCAAGGAGAGCATCGTAATTAAGCTTTGCTTCCTCCGCCTCTATCTTGGCGATTTCGGGACGTGTCTTGGGGTGCTTCGGGGTAAATACTGTACAGCAGTCCTCGTAGGGAAGAATTGATGTTTCAAATGTGCCGATTGCGCGGGAAATTTTGACGATCTCATCCTTGTCAAGACCGATACAGGGACGGAAAACGGGCACGCTTGCCACGGATTCTGTAGCGCAGAGTGCCTGCAGGGTCTGGCTTGCGACCTGACCGAGGCTTTCGCCCGTAACGATAACGGGACAGTAGTTTTCGACAGCACATCTTGAAGCAAGACGCATCATGAAACGACGGAGGATGAGTGTAAAGTAGTCCTCATTGCAGTTGTCGCGGATCTCTTCCTGTATCTTTGTAAGTGAGATCACGTGAACGCGCATCTTACCCGAATACTCGGTGAGCTCATGGGCAAGTGTCATGACCTTATCGCGTGCAAGCTCGCTTGTGTAGGGATAGCTCTCGAAATGGAGAGCATCGAGAGTCATACCGCGCTTCATCATCATGTATCCTGCAACCGGGGAGTCGATACCTCCCGAAAGAAGGAGAAGTCCACGTCCCGCACATCCGATAGGGATACCGCCGGCACCGCTGTCCTGACCTGCGTGTATGTAAGCCGCTTTGTCGCGTACCTCTATACGTACTGTGACGGCAGGATTTTTGAGATCCACCTTAAGATCGGGTCTGACCTCGAGAAGTGCACCTCCGACCTCGGCGGCAATGGCGGGAGAATCAAGAGGGAATCTCTTGTCGCTTCGTCTTGCCTCTCCTCGGAAGCTGACCCCCATGGGGATGCTGTCGCGGAGGTACTCAACGGCGGTCTTTTTGATAACCTCCATGTCTTTCTCGCAGACAGCCGCACGGCAGATACCTGCAAAGCCGAACACGTGCTTTATCTGGTCATACATATCGCCGATAAGCTCCTCGGCTTCCTCATCCATAGGCTCAACGTAGACCGTGCTCTGCATATAACGGACCGAATAATTGCCAATAGCCTTGGCACGGCGCTTGACTTCCCTTAAGAGGATGCTCTCAAAGGTGGATTTGTTTGCACCCTTGAGGATTATTTCCCCGTATTTGCAAAGAATAACTTCTTTCATAGATATATTTACCGTCAGCGCGAAAAAGAATGGCGCGCTCCTTTCGGGAAATTTTCGATTACATTTGGGTATACTTATTTTATTATACCACAAAAGAGCAATAATAGAAAGGGGTAAGACGGAATTTTATCGGATTTCAGCGCCAAACCGCTATTTATTACGGTGATACAGCTCATAAATCACACTGCCGCGCCCTATCCGTGAAGATTATTGCTTTGGAGACTGTGATATTAGTCATGACCACCGGCCGTGCGGTGGCCCCGTTAGCCCCTCCAGGGCATATTCCCAGCCGAGCCTATAGGCTCACCGGATTTATTTCCAATGCACTATTTGCCCTGCCACCATAAATATGGTTAATATCCTTCGAAGGAACCATCTCATACGCCGAAGTTTCCTCGCTTCGCTCACCTCCTTGGCTTATGTTTATCTTTTGGTGCCTTCGGCAACAAAAGATAAACGGAGAAAACTTTCATTACTCTCTTTCATTATTTTTTCTTTTATCTAAAATAGTTATTCTACTCATAGCTAAAGCTTTTTGGCACCACCAGCACTGCTGGTGGTTTACGGGGACAATA
>JAFUPK010000125.1 GCA_017481265.1 Clostridia bacterium | reverse complement strand
TCCCTTTCACGCTAAATACGTGTCTGCGAAGCAGACAAAAATCGGACTATTGATTTTTAGTGTTTGTTTGCGCGTGAAAAAAGCAAAACATTACGTGATAGTTTTTTCGTCCCTTTCACGCTAAACACGTGTCTGCGAAGCAGACAAAAATCGGACTATTGATTTTTAGTGTTTGTTTGCGCGTGAAACAGTAAAACATTATGTGATAGTTTTTCGTCCCTTTCACGCTAAACACGTGTCTGCGAAGCAGACAAAAATCGGAATATTGATTTTTAGTGTTTGTTTGCGCGTGAAATCGCTGTAGTTTCGGTTAAAACTATTTGAACTTTCACGCTAGCTTCCTTTCAAAGACGCGAAAGCATCTGTTGAGTATATCATAAAGTAACATCTTCAAGCAGATTATTTCTGAGTCTGTTCAGTGTGTCGGCATCTCCGCCGCACTGTTCCAAATAGTATTTTTCAGCAGAACCCTTGACGTACTCGGTAATATCGCCTCCCTCATACCCAACGAGGAAGTTATCGTAATCACTCCATGTGCCAAGTTTTCTTTTATCGACCACTGTAAGGGTCGTAATATTATAATCAAGCTCAATAAGGCTTCTCGGCACACCGAGTAACGCAAGAATGAAGAGAGCAAGCGTTCCGGTCCTGTCAGCTCCGCCTGCACAGTGAAAGCAGATGGGATAATTATTCTCATCGGCAAGAGCTTCAACAAGCCTTCGTCTTCCCTCTTTTTCTTCGGGAAGGAAGAAATAATCATACCCTCTGCCGATGATCTGCAAATATTTTACGGAATCTCCGAGAACAGAGCTTTTCTTTACACCAAATGCTTCACGGCGGATGTCAAGCTCACAACGAAGCTTTACAATATCACGAAGCACCCTTGTCCCTCTCTCAGTCAGATCATAATTTGACTCTATCTCAGAATCAAGCGCAGCACATCTGTAAACACACCCTTGCCGGGTCCTCTTTCCGTCATAAGTCGCAAGTCCACCCAGATCACGAAAGTTTGCAGTGCCCTCGGCAAAAATGAATCTCGGATATCCGCCAAAGGTTACAAATGAACGAGGCACGCTTTCCTCGCTTCCGTCCTCTGCTACGATCTTCCAGTAATAATCTGTATCACTGAAAAGCTGATCCGCCTCAGCATGGAAAACGCCGTCGTACTCTCCCTTATACACTATTTCACAGCATTCGGGAGATGCGGGATAATCAAGGCAGGTGGTTGAAAAATCGTGACATGGCGAAATGACAAGCTTGCACGGCACAGACGAACGCCATGCAAAGGAAACCGTCTGCGAACGAGTTAAATTCAGTTCATCAGGGTTATTTTTATAGTTGCCTGTATATCTGCCGTCATAGTACTCTCTCAGCCAGGAATACACATCTTCTCGTTCCCTGTTGTTATAATGATGACCTGCGCCGTTATGATAAATAAAATCCTTAATAACTTGAGTATGTATACAAATGCGCTCTTTATCTGCGGGATATAACAGCTCGATCATTTTTTCACACTCGTTTTAAGAAGATTACAGCTTTCCTCATGGGCATGACGTTCAAAGCCCCTGTACATTGAGCTTCGCTTCATAGCTTCATCAAAATCCACTGAGTGACCGTCAAAATCCGGACCGTCAACGCAAGCAAACTTTACTTCACCGCCGACAGTCAAGCGACAGCCTCCGCACATTCCCGTTCCGTCGATCATAATGGGATTCATGCTTACAGTAGTGGGGATATTATACTCCTTTGTCAAAAGGCACACAAATTTCATCATTACAAGAGGTCCGATAGCTATTACTCTGTCGAACTTCTCACCTTTTTCAATCAATGTGCGAAGAGCATCTGTTACAAGTCCCTTATCGCCGCAGCTTCCGTCATCGGTCATTATCGTCATGCTGTCACTGACATTTCTGAATTCATCCTCAAGGATCACAAGATCCTTGCTTCTGAATCCGACGATGCTGTGCACCTCACAACCGAGAGACGCAAGCTTTTTAGCAACAGGGTAAGCGATAGCGCATCCGACGCCTCCGCCGATCACAGCCACCTTTTTTAGACCTTCAGTCTCTGTCGGACGCCCGAGAGGTCCTGCAAAATCAGAAATGAATTCGCCTTCCTCCTTAGCATCAAGCTTAGTTGTGGTGGCGCCGACTACCTGGTATATAATGGTTACACTTCCTTCGTCTCTGTCATAGTCGGCAATAGTCAAAGGAATACGCTCACCGTCATTATTAACTCTTAAGATGATAAACTGACCTGCTTCTGCCTTGAAAGCAACTCTGGGAGCATGGATCTTCATCATCGTAACGGTAGGATTAAGTCTTTTTTTATAAATGATCTTGAACATATTAGTTTTTTGCCCTTAGGCTCTCCAATAAAACTTAACAGATATATTATATCAAAAACAACTGAAAAATAAAAGTGATATTTCCGAATTTTAATAAGTTTATGAGTCATTTTTTATTCGCATCTCGGAATAATATTATATCGGCATCTCAAGTGCAGAAGCTTCTCTGTTTAACAGCCGTATTCCCTTAAGATTCGCAATCTCGGGACGGTTTGATATAAGCGGTGCACCGTTTGCGTCGGTTACGATGCCGCCTGCCTCGCGGCAGATAAGCTCCTCTGCAGAGGTGTCCCACTCCTTTGTATAAGAAGCAAATTTGTAGTGTACGTCAGCGCTTCCCTCTGCAATCATACATCCCTTTATACAGCTTGAAACAGGAATGACCTTACTGATACGGTGAGAATTATGCTCTATTACCTTTCGCAAGATAGGATCATTATCTGTATTACCCACAAGAAGGATCAGATCGTTCTCTCTGTCTGATACATGGAGCTTGTCGCCGCAGAATAGCTCACCCACGAAATTTTTACCGCTTATTCTCCATGCTCCCTTACCATGCTCTGCGTAGTATAACTTATCACAGACAGGAGCATAAATCACCGCCGCCTTTGCAACATGACTCTCGACATATGAAACAGAGACAGCAAACTGACCCGTACCGTTTATAAATGATCGTGTTCCGTCAAGCGGATCGATTATAAATATACGCGAAGCCGACATTCTTACGGGAACACCTGAATCATCAAGAGCTTCGGCAGTTTCTTCACAGAGGAATGCACAGTCGCCACAGTTTTTTGACAGTGTTCTGATAATAATGTCTGCCGCCTCAAGGTCGGCATTGGTAACGGGAGTTGAGTCCTCCTTTGACCAAGAATCAAATCCTTTGGCGTAATGCTCAAGTATAACCTTACCGGCAGATAAAGACGCAATTATCATTTGCGTCAAAATGCCGTCAACATAGCAGTCATTCATTGTACCCTGCTCCTTTTATAAAACAAATCAAACAGGCAAAACGGAGGCAAAAATGGAGATCACTGTAGGCAGAATCCGACCGAAGAAACATATCTCGAAAATGTCAAGCTTTACAAAGCTTATGCTCATTGGGAGCGCCCTTGTTATGATCTCTCTCGTACCGACCTCAAAGAGGGAATCAAAATACATAATGGTATCAAATGAAATAAACGAAGGTGAAAAAAACGATGATGCATCCGCTGAGCCCTTTGGTTACTTCATGGGTGAATGGAATCTTTGGGAATATATCGGTGACACAGTCTCATCATTATTTTGATGATAATTTGTGTCGCGATATGCTTATGCATATTAACAGGACTTATACGCAGCGAGTATCTTCCGATACTGATAAGTATAATATCTGCTGTTCTTATACATGAGCTCGGTCACCTGACAGCCGCAAAGCTTCTCGGAGCAAGAGTATTATCGGTTAAAGCATCACCGCTGGGTATGAGGATAAAATACTCCCAGCTTTCACTTTCACCGCTGTCGGAATGTATTATGTGCGCTGCGGGAAGCTTAACGGGAATTATCTGCTCGCTTATCGTACTGATCCCTGTATTAAGCGAGTGCGATAATGTAATACGTTTTTCAGTGTTTTCACTTGGTTTCAGTATCGCAAATATGCTTCCGATAAGGGGACTCGATGGAGGATCCATAGCAGAAATAATACTTAACAGCCTCCTGTATCCCGAAAAAGCCGAAAAAATACTTTACGGAATATCATCTGTCACAACATTATTATTTTACGTTTTAGCTGTAAGAATACAGTTAAGGATCGGCATAAATCTGCCAATGATCATACTGTCAATATATTTGGTATTATCAACAATCAAAGGTAAGTAAGCTTATATGCTCTCACAGGTGTGAGCTTCATAGCCCTTAGCCGACAGATCAGCACATACTGCCTCAGCAGATTCCTTATTATTAAATATACCGAATACAGACGGTCCGCTTCCGCTTAGCATTGCACCGACACATCCGTCGGCATCCTCCATGTAACTCTTTGCAAACGCGGCCTCAGCGTGTACGGGCAGAACTACACTTTCAAAGGTATTGTACATAGCATCGGCAATAGCGACCGTATCGGAATTACAAACCGCAGACACTGCCCTTTCGAGCGAACCGAAATCCTGCGACAATGTGTCACCGTACATCTCGTCTATACGCTTATATGCCGCCGGAGTCGAAACACCGTCGCCTCCCTTAGCGATAACGAGATCAAGCTTCAGTGCTGACGGAAGATATTCAAGCTCTTCGCCGCGTCCGAGGGTTATACAACTGCCTCCGACCAAGCAGAACGGCACGTCAGAGCCCACAAGAGCGCCAATCTCGCAAAGCTCATACGTTGATGCCCCTGTGCCGTAAAGCTCGTTCAGAAGCACGAGAGCGGCCGCAGCATCGGTGCTGCCTCCGGCAAGTCCGCCTGAGACAGGAATATGCTTTTCTATATCAAAGCTGACACTGTAATTCTCAATAGAAAAATGCTTAAAGAACCTATCCGCCGCTTTCCACACGAGATTCCCTTCCCCTGAAGGAATGCGTGCATCCATACAGCTTACCGTGATGATCTTACCCTCATCTGCATGGCGTTCTGCCGAGACATAATCGCAAAGTGAAACGCGATGCATAATGCTTTTTATATTATGAAAGCCGTCGGGACGTTTTTCCATGACGTCAAGATAAAGATTTATCTTTGCATATGCAGGTATCCTCATATCAATGTATTATACGAAGCAGGAGATTTTTCACTGTATCAACTGCCGCTGAAGGACAAAGCTCCTGACAGCAGTAGCATCTGATACAGTTTTTATTATTGATCTTCGCCAGCTTCTTTCCTTTCTTCTTTTTTATAACAATAGTCTTTTGAGGGCAGAATCCCATACACTTTCCGCAGCCGATACATTTATCCTTATTTATTTTCGGCTTAGGCTCAAGGAAACGAGCAAGTGAGCCGCCGAAATAATTCGGCAGATTGCGGAGCAGAGATCCCGCCTTTGAATCCGGGCGAACAAGACTGTGTCCACCCATTTCCCTTATAAGATCATCATCGGTGCAAAACCTGTTGATACCAAGTCTCTTAGCACCTACATCGAGATACTTGGTCTCACCTTCCTCTTCGATGTATTTTTCTGCCGCTATATCAAGAGCGAAAGCAGATGAGGAAGTAAACATCACTCCTGTTTTTACGGGAATACCGTGAGTGGGTCCGTTGCCCTCCATCGAGAGGATGCCGTCACAAACGGAAATGATCGTTTTATCTCGCATCAAGGCAAGATTCAGATCAACAAGCATTTCGGAAAAATCCTCAAGCTGTCCGTATACGGCGTGTAGCTCGACCTTTAATGTCCCCGGAACTACACCGAAAAGATTTTTAACGGCACATGACATACCCGTCAGCGAGTGCGTTTTAAGCTTACAGATATTGATAATGACATCTGCTTCAAGGATAGGTGTTATAACATCGAAGCTTTTTTGCTTTTTAGCTTCCGGATAACTAAGCTTCCCGTATGAGATATCTGTGTTCAAAGCAAGACCTGTACGCTCTGACAATTCCGCCATCCCCGTCACCTTATAGATATGACCGAGAGTTAACGCGGTATATGGTCCTCCGGGGCTTTCCGCTATCATTATGTCCGAAGCGCCGTACTCGTTTAATACACGACACACAGCCTCAACAACAGCAGGATGGGTGGTTGCAACTGCAGAAGGGTCCTTGGCAGAAACGAGATTCGGTTTAATTGCGATTTTCTTACCGAGGAAAATCTCACCTGTTGCTCCGATCCTCTCGAAATGGCTTCTTATTATGTCCGATAACTTGTCCACATCGTATTCATTACATTTTGAAAATGCAACTATATCAAGATTATTCACTGCTTCCTCCGCAAATTATTCTTTTTATAATTATATCACCGAAGCATCTCTTAATCAAGAGAAAAGTTAAGGGTTGGGGTATCACTTACGAAAAACTCCATATAATATACTCAGAACAAGTCCGGACTTGTTCGATGATATAGATTCCGAGAAAAAGGAGCAACAGTCTTGTTCCTTTTTCTCGGGGGGCGTCGGTCACGCGTTAAATTTTGTGCGCAGCTTTTCAAGTGCGTTTTTTTCTATGCGCGACACATATGATCTTGAAATTCCAAGCTTAACAGCAACCTCTCTCTGTGTCACCGGAGCATCGGTTCCGAGACCGTAGCGTAATATAATGATCTCTCTTTCCCTTTCGTTAAGCTCTGACTTTATATATTCGGCAGTCTTTGAAATTTTAATCTTAAGGTCAATATCATCGGCAATAGTATCATCAGTTTTAATAATATCGAGATAAGTCAGGGGGTTACCATCCTTATCGGTATCTATAGTTTCATTCATTGAGACCTCGGAGGCAAGCTTCTTTTGACTGCGGAAATACATAAGTATCTCGTTCTGAATGCATTTTGCCCCATAGGTCGCAAATCTTGCGCCGTTTTTACAGTCAAATGAATCAATAGCTTTGATGAGTCCTATAGTTCCGATGGAAATAAGGTCCTCTCCGGCAGGATTTCCCGGGTAATATTTACGAACTATATGAGCGACAAGGCGAAGATTATGAGAAATAAGTAGTGTTCTTGCTTCCGAATCGCCGCTATCTCTCATTTTCACAAACAGTTCAGCTTCCCTTTTCTTATCGAGCGGCGGTGGAAATTGATTGCCCGGAACAGAGCTTAAAAAGGCGTACGACATTCCCGCCAAAACAGATAGAATCAGTTCAAACATATATTCTCCGTTTCTTAATGATCAGCTATATGGAAATATATGAATATACGCTTGTCTTAAATGACAAAGAAGAATCTTTCCAAGATTTTTTAGATTATTTTCCTCACAAATGCAAACAATAATAATGTTCGCTGTATACAGGCGGATTTCGGCGGGCGTCTCACAAGACAAATTACACGGCTGCCGAACAGAAAGGCTTGGTTTATATGCTTGACAGATTATCTCTGATATTGGTAGTCGTCGGTGCGCTGAACTGGGGCGGAATCGGACTGTTCAAGTTCGATGCTGTTGCTTGGCTCTGCGGCGGTCAGGATGCCGTTCTTGCAAGGATCATCTATACCTTGGTGGCACTTGCAGGGCTCTGGTGTATCTCACTGATCTTCAGACCGAGAGAACGCGCAGATTACTAAAATAAAGACATCAGTCCATGCGGGCTGATGTCTTTGTTTATTTAGATTGACGCTATCGCCTGTTCTATATCAGCAATGATATCGGATGCATCCTCTATGCCCACTGAGAAACGGATAAGGGACGGATCTACTCCGCATTCCTCAAGCTGAGCATCTGAAAGCTGGCGGTGTGTTGTGGATGCGGGATGAAGCACGCAAGTACGTGCATCAGCAACGTGAGTAACGATCGCCGCAAGCTTAAGAGAATCCATAAACTTAGTAGCCGCTTCGCGTCCGCCCTTCAGACCGAAGGAGACGACGCCGCAGGAGCCGTTCGGCATATACTTCTTTGTGATCTCATAATACTTGTTGCCTTCAAGCTCAGGGTAGTTCACCCAATCAACCATGGGATGCGCTTCGAGGTACTTTGCAACCTTCATTGCGTTTTCGCAGTGTCTCTGCATACGAAGCTCCAAGGTCTCAAGGCCGAGATTCAGAAGGAATGCATTCTGTGGAGACTGCATTGAACCGAGGTCTCGCATGAGCTGAACGTTGATCTTGGTGATATACGCAAGTTTACCGAACTTTTCGGTATATGTGATGCCGTGATAAGAATGATCAGGCGTACAGAGTCCCGGAAATTTATCGGGATAACGGCTCCAGTCAAAGTTTCCGCTGTCTACAACAGCACCGCCGAGAGCTACTGCATGACCGTCCATGTACTTTGTCGTAGAATGAGTAACGATATCAGCACCGAACTCAATGGGACGAAGGTTAATGGGCGTGGGGAATGTGTTATCGACGATAAGGGGAACTCCGATATCGTGAGCAGCCTTTGCAAATACCTCAACGTCAAGGACCGCAAGTGCGGGGTTAGAGAGAGTTTCCGCAAATACAGCCTTTGTGTTGGGCTTTGATGCGGCAATGATCTCATCATATGTTGCATCGGGAGAGATAAATGTAATATCAATGCCCATCTTGCGAAGAGTAACGTCAAAGAGATTGAACGTACCTCCGTAGATCGCCGCAGAGGAGATCACATGACCTCCGTTTTCGCAGATATTGAAGATAGCGTAGTAGTTTGCCGCCTGACCTGATGCTGTGAGCATTCCCGCAACACCGCCTTCGAGATCGGTGATCTTAGCTGCAGCCGCATCGCAGGTGGGGTTTGCAAGTCGGGTATAGAAATAACCTGCCTCTTCAAGATCGAAAAGACGTCCCATCTGCTCGCTTGACTCGTATTTATAAGTGGTGCTCTGAACTATAGGCAGAACGCGGGGCTCTCCGTTTTTGGGAGTATAACCGCTCTGCACGCATTTAGTGCCTACTTTGTATGCCATATTTTTGAATCTTCCTTTGTACTTGATTATTCGGGTTTATAGCTATCCTTGAGGGATACAACACGGTTGAAGGTGTTCTCGTGCTTGCTGTCTGCCACATAGTAACCGAGACGGACGAACTGATACTTTGTACCTGCGGTCATGTCGGTTCCCTTCTCGATAAGAGCTGTGTTAATCTCAACTGCAGAATCGGGATTGAGGTAGTCGTTATAAGTCTTGTCCTCGGGAATATCCTTTACGTTCTTAATGGTGAACAGCTTGTCGTAGTGCATAACCTTGACAGGATCGGCATTAGCGGATGAGAGCCAGTGGATAGTTCCCTTTACCTTTCTTCCGTCAACGGGATTTCCGCATCCGGTCTCGAGATCTGCTGTACAGCGGATCTCTGTTACGTTGCCGTTTTCGTCCTTAATGATCTCATTGCACTTAACGATATACGCGCCCATGAGTCTTACTTCGCCGTCCGGCTTCATGCGGAAGAACTTCGGCGGAGGTACCTCGGCAAAGTCCTCGCGGTCGATATAAAGCTCGCGAGTAAAGGGCACCTTACGTGTGCCGAGCTCAGGCTCCTTCGGGTGATTGGGAAGCTCGAAATACTCGACCTTATCCTCGGGATAGTTTGTAACTGTTACCTTGATAGGATCAAGGATAGCAACACGGCGGAGAGCAGTTCTGTTGAGCTCCTCGCGGATGCAATACTCAAGAAGCTCGTAGTCAACGAGGCTGTCAGCCTTTGCGATACCTGCACGGCGTACAAACTCGAAAATCGCTTCGGGAGTATATCCGCGGCGTCTCATACCGCAAAGTGTGGGCATACGGGGGTCGTCCCAGCCATCAACAAGATCATTTTCAACGAGGTAACGGAGGTAACGCTTGCTCATTACGGTATATGTCACGTTAAGACGTGCGAACTCGTACTGGTGAGGCTTCTTTTCGAAACCAATGTTATTTACTACCCAATCATAGAGGGGTCTATGGTTCTCGAACTCAAGAGAGCAAAGAGAATATGTAATGCCCTCGGTTGCGTCCTGAATGGGATGAGCGTAGTCATAGAGAGGATAGATGCACCACTTATCGCCCTGTCTGTGGTGATGTGCGCGCACGATTCTGTAGATCGCAGGGTCACGCATATTCATATTGGGGGATGCCATATCGATCTTAGCGCGGAGAGTCTTTGAACCGTCGGGGAACTCGCCGTCGCGCATTCTGCGGAACAGATCAAGGTTCTCTTCAACGCTTCTGTTTCTGTAGGGGCTTTCCTTGCCGGGCTCGGTAAGAGTACCTCTGTAAGCGCGCATTTCGTCTGCAGAAAGGTCGCAAACGAAAGCCTTTCCGTCCATTATAAGCTTTTCTGCATACTTATAGCAATCATCGAAGTAATCGGAGCCGTAGAATACGCCGCCGTCGGGAACGGTTCCAAGCCAGTTGAGATCCTCATAAATTGAGTCAACGTACTCGGTATCTTCCTTTGAGGGGTTTGTATCATCATAACGGAGGTTAAAAAGGCCCTTATACTTGCGTGAGGTAAAGTAGTTGATATAGATCGCCTTGGCGCTTCCGATGTGGAGGTATCCGTTGGGCTCGGGAGGAAAACGGGTATGAACGTGATCCTCTCTTCCCTCTGCAAGGTCGGAATCAATAATATCGTGAATAAAGTTAGAACTCATTTCTATCATGTCAAATACCGTTCTTTCTTTTAATTTTAGTTTTTAGAGTGATGCAAGCATTGCATTGATCCTGTCTCGTACCTTATTCTCGCCGAGGATCTGCATTACGGAATACATATCGGGAGAGTTGAGGCTTCCTGTAACTGCCACGCGGAGGAACATGGAAACATCGGCAACGCTTCCCTTATAAGGTGTGGGATCAGCCTTGTAAGCCTTCATATCGGAGGCAAAGCCGTTTGCATCAGCCACAGCCTTGATCTTGTCAAACCATGTGTTCTGATCGTCTGCAGTATTGAAGCTGTCAAGGAAGCCGTTAAGAACAGCCTTGATGTCAGCCTTGTCGAATGCCTCGGGATAGCTATCCTTGATCTCGAAGAAAGAGTCAAAGAAGAAACCGGCATATGCCTTTACGTCGCACCAGCGACCGATGTCCTTTCTCGGCTTCTTGCCGCCGCGGCCGATTGCGAAGATCTTCTTTGAGAACTCGCTGTCAGCGGTAAATGCATCTGCAAGAGGCTTGTCGAACTCTTCAGCCCACTTTGTGAATCTGTCATACACAGCATCTGCGGTCATGCGGGAGATAACATTCTTCGAAACATCAAGAAGCTTTGCATAATCAAAGAGAGAGCCTGCGGGATTCATCTTCTTGTATGAGAAGGGGAATGTCTGCACGTCAGCGTCGGGGTTAGCACGTCTCCAATCCTCGAAGTTTGAATTGAGGATAGTCATAATATACTCATAAACGCTCTCTGTTGGGAAACCCTCTTCCTTATAATAGGTGAGAGCAAACTCGGGATCCTTGCGCTTGGAAAGCTTTCTCTTAGAAGTGCCGTCCATTTTCATAAGAGGACCGATGTGAAGATACTTAGGAACCTTAAATCCGAGAGCTGAGAAAAGCTGAAGGTGGAAAGGAAGCGAAGGAAGCCACTCGTCTCCTCTTACAACGTGCGTAGTTCTCATGAGGTGATCATCGACTGCGTGTGCAAAGTGATAGGTAGGAATACCGTCACTCTTGAGAAGGACGTGATCCATATCGTTCTCAGTAAGCTCAAGCTTTCCCTTGATAAGGTCGGTAAACTTGATCTTATTCTCGATGTTACCATCGGAACGGAAGCGGAGTACCCACTTCTGACCTGCATCAATAGCAGACTTTATATCCTCTATAGATCTGTCACGCCATACAGCCCACTTACCGAAATAACCGAAGTTTGCCTTCTCTGCTTCCTGCTTTGCGCGGATGTCGGAAAGCTCCTCCTCGGTGCAGAAGCAGGGGTATGCCTTTCCCTGCTCCACGAGCTCTTTTGCAAATACGTGATAGATATCTGCTCTATGGCTCTGTCTGTAGGGGCCGTAGATTCCAACATCTCCGTCAGCAGTCTCGCCTTCGTCAAACTCGATACCGTAATGCTTCAGTGACTCAATGAGGATCGGGATCGCACCTTGAACCTCGCGCTTTGCGTCTGTATCCTCAACGCGGAGGAAATGAACACCGCCGGACTGGTGGGTGATACGCTCGGATGTAAGTCCCTGAACGAGGTTTCCGAGATGAACGAATCCTGTGGGGCTGGGTGCCATACGTGATACAGCCGCGCCTTCGGGAAGCTCGCGCATAGGATACTTAGCCTCAAGGTCGTCACGTGTCATGGTAACGTTTGGGAAAAGAAGATCTGCAAGATACTTAAAGTCCATATATATTATCTCCGTTTAGTAAAAGGATTAAATTTTATCTGTTTTTCTATAGTAGAAGAAGGTCCGTGACCGGGATATATACGCGCTTGGGGATACTTTTCGTAGATGCCGAAGATCGACGCAAGTAGTGTTTCGTGGTCTCCTCCCGGAAAATCGCTTCTGCCGACGGACATATCAAAAAGAGTATCACCGGATATAAGATCTCCGCCGCAGTCAAGCATAATACATCCCGGAGTGTGCCCCGGTGTATGCACTACTTTAATGACCTCGTCTCCAAGCTTGAGCTCATCACCGTCCTTGAGAATGATCTCAGCTTCGTCAAACACCGCTTCAGGGCATCCAACCATTGCAAAGAGACTTCTGCGACTATCTCTAAGGCTCGGTGCATCAAGCTTATGGATACAAACAGGCGCACCTGTACGATCTCTCAACTCGCTAAGTGACAGCATATGATCATAATGGCCGTGAGTGAGAATAATGTACTTGAGGTTAAGTGAATATTCTGTTAGAGCAATGAGCATATCACTTATGTCTCCCGAGGGATCAACGATAGCACCTTCATCGCCGGAATAGATCAGATAACTGTTTGAGGCATAGCCTTCAGTCGGAAGCAATAAAATATCCACAGGAGTCCTCCGTCAACATACATTATGAAAGTATACAAATACTCAAGCTAAACATTATTATTATAGCATAACTCATGGTGAAAGTCTATAGAGATAATACCAACTTTTCAAAAAACTTACGACAATTCCCTCTGTTCTTTTTACTATAAAATACACTAAAAGATATTTAAAGTATAATTCTGTTGATTTTAGGCGGGATTTGTGATAATATATAAATAAGAATTTAATGAACGGATGGATATTTGAAGTGGCTAACAAGGCAAAACTGTTTCGCAGCTCAATGAACGGCTTCAACAAAGAAGATGTAAACAGATATATCATAGAAATGAACAATGAATTCGCCTCGAAAGATGAGGAAAGCAAAGGTGAGATAGCTTCTCTCAAGGAAAAGCTTGCCATATCCGCTGAAAGACTCAACGAAGCCTCTGTTGCGGTAAGCGAAAGAGACGCGCTTTGCGAAAAGCTTCAGCTTGCGTTGGCTGAAAACGAGAAGCTTTCCGCTGAGCTGGAAGAAAAAACAAAACAAGCAAATGAAATCAACACAGAGCTTGCAAAAAAAGAAGCTGAACTCACAGCTGCTGCCGGCACCTTGGCTGAAAAGGAAAAAGAGCTTCTAACCGTAAGCAGCGAGCTTGAAACACTGAGATCTTATATTGCCGATCTTCAAAGCAGCTTGATTACTCCCGAAGCAAACTCTCCCTGCAACGAGAATGATGATACCGCTGAGAAGCTGCGACTTTATGATGAGCTCCGCGGAAATATCGGCGATATTCTGCTAAAGGCAAATAAAAATGCTGATGATATCGTTAAGGAAGCCGAAAAGAAGGCCGACGATATCTCACGTGACAGCAAGGAAAAAGCAGATTCAGCAAAGCGCAGGCTGGCTGTGGTAGCAGGCAGGACAATAGCCATAATGAAAAAGAAGGCTATACTGAACGCAGATAACTGCATCAAAGAGCTTAAGACGTATTCAGACGACGTGGCACACACATCGAGAGCAATGACTGCAAGCCTTGAGAAAAAATATTCGGAACTTTCTACAAAGATGGAGGCTTACAGCTATGAGCTTGAGGAAGGCATAAAGGCGGCGCTGAGAGAATTCGATAAAGGCTGCAATAATATCAAAAGCACACTTAACACGGATACAGACAAATGACTGAATTATATACACACGATTTCAAAAATTGGATAAACAAGGTGCAGGCAGGTGATCTTATCTATCTGTCGGGTACCGTATACACGGCGAGAGATGCCGCACATAAGCGCATCATGAAGCTCATTAGTGACGGTGCTGCTCTTCCCTTTGAACTCAATGGAGCTTTTATCTATTTCGCAGGACCGACTCCGGCAAAAGGAGACATGGCATCAGGAGCTTGCGGACCAACCACTTCCTCACGAATGGACCCGTATACACCTACACTAATGGATCTCGGGCTTGCCGGTACTATCGGCAAAGGCAAGCGCTCAAGGGACGTAGCCGATTCGATAGTACGTAATAACGGTATTTATCTGTGCGCTATCGGTGGTGCCGGTGCCATAGCCGCAGAAGCTATAAAGAGTCTCGAGGTTATTGCTTTCGAAGAACTTGGGTGTGAATCGGTAAAAAAGCTTGAGATCGAGCGCTTCCCTCTTTACGTGGGAATTGACTCAAATGGTAACACCATCTTTGAGGGCTGATTTTTATTATAAGATCAGCAGCAAATTATATATTTAAGGCATGGTCAAAAAATGAAAAACTCAACGACAGATATCGGTAAGCGTATCAAAGCAGTACGAACAGAAAAGAAAATGACTCAAAACGAGTTATGCGGAACTGAGATCACAAGAAATCATCTCAGTCTCATCGAAAGCGGCAAATCGCTGCCGTCAATCGGGACTCTGTGCTACATTGCAGAAAGGCTTGATATACCTGTAGGATTCTTTTTCTCCGACGACAAGGAATCTGAGGCAAAGTTCGCAAATCTTTTTGCAGCCGAAGAAGCAAGACAAGCATATACCTCAAGAGATCATGCAAAATGTATTGAAATTTGTAAAATGATCCCCTCATCACTTAGAAGCGATGAAATGTCTTTTATGCTTGCACGTTCATATCTTGCTTCTGCTCTGATCTCGGCAGATCGACTTGAGCTGTCCGTAGCAATAAACAACCTGAAGCTTGCAGACGAGACAGCAAAGCAGACCTGTTATCTCTCTGCTGATTTCTCATCGGCGATCAGATATTATGAGCTGCTTTTCAACAATCTTACTCGAGGCGATATTCCTCTTCTGCTGACTGATATCCATGAGGCGTCATCATATGTACCTCCTGAGCTTATCATCTATATGAAAATGCTGTTAAATGAAAAATTTGATTTTACCGATGCAGTATTTACCTCGTCAAGACACAGAAAGCACGCCGATGCTCTGCGGGCAAAAAGGAAGGGCGACTATGAAAGTGCGTTTGCCATTTTAAGCGAGCTTTCTGCACTATCTTCGCTCCCATACTATATGCGATATCATGTATATAACGATCTTGAGCTTTGTGCTGATAGGATCGGCGAATTCAAGAGCGCATATGCGGCGGCAAAGAAAAAGCTCGAGCTGATGAATATGTAAAAAATGATTCCCGTACACGGATGGTTCGTATACGGGAATTTTAAAGTTACAGGCGGGTAAGTCTGTATCCGCTGAAGCGTCTGTTTGAAATAAGCCTGATCGGAGAACAAAAGCTTGCTCTTAAGTTGATCTTATTGATGTGAACTGCCACAGCGCCAACAGATGTATCTCTTTTGAGACAGAATCTACTGATAGTCATCGGGGCTGCATATTTCTCACCGCACACGGCAATAAAGCGTAAAATCAGCTTCTCAACGTTGGTAAGCGGACAAAACCTGCCGAAGTATTTTGTAGTTTCATAAGAGTCATAAACAGCCGAACGCACTATAGTATAGGGATCAAAGCCGTACTTGATAAGTAACACATCCTCAATTCGTGATATGATACGTTTAATTTCGGCAAAACGTCTGTCAGAGCTCTCAAGCGCAGTTCTATCGGCAAGGATCACAGTCTCAATGTCATCAAAAATGACATCTTCAAGACCGGAATCGTCCATATACAAAATATTAACAAGCGAATAAGCGATCAACTGTTCATCACGGCTTACGGCACACGGAATCAAACGCCGAATTAGATCATCCCTTAATGCTTGCGCAATTTCATCTGATTCATTATCGTAGATCAAAACCATATCTTTATCAAATGCACACGGGCACTTATAATAAGTGCCCGTGTTATAACACAAATTAAACTGTATGGACCTTATTGTCCTTGTCTGCGTGCTCGGCATCAACGCCGTACTTCTGAGCCTTGCGGTGCTCGAAGAACTTTGTTGCAACCTGACCGAAGAGAGCGTAGGAGAGAACATCCTCGTCCTGCTCAAGATAAGGTCTGATCTCCTCGCGGAGAGTGTCGAGCTCGGGCTTCAGAGCATCTGCGGGACGACCCGTAATAGGTGTCTCGTCACCGATGATGAACTTTCTGAACTCAGGTGATACCTCAACGGGAGTTCTGCCGTATTCACCGCGGATCATACCCTTGAACTCCTTGGAGACCATCTTATATCTCTCACCTGTAATTACGTTAAGAACAGCCTGTGTTCCGACGATCTGTGAGGTGGGAGTAACAAGCGGAGGATATCCTGCATCTTCACGAACGCGGGGAATCTCAGCAAGAACCTCATCGAACTTGTCGCTCTTTCCCTGCTGCTTGAGCTGAGAAACAAGGTTGGAGAGCATTCCGCCGGGAACCTGATAGATAAGACCCTTAACGTCTACCTTCAGAACCTTGGGATCAAGAAGTCCCGATTCAAGATACTTCTCTCTGATGGGAGTGAAGTAAGAAGCGATATTGTTGAGAGTCTCCATATTGAGACCTGTGTCATACTCAGTGCCTGCAAGAGTTGCTACAATAGCCTCTGTCGGGGGCTGAGAAGTACCCATAGCCATAGGTGAGATAGCAGTATCAACGATGTCTACACCTGCTTCAACAGCCTTGAGAACGGTCATGGAAGCAAGACCTGTGGTGTAATGAGTATGGAGCTGTACGGGAATTGATACAGAGGACTTGATAGCCTTTACGAGATCGTAAGCTGCATAAGGTGTAAGAAGTCCTGACATATCCTTGATGCAGATAGAATCTGCACCCATCTCCTCAAGCTCCTTTGCGTACTTAGCAAAGGCTTCGTTGGAGTGAACGGGGCTGATGGTGTAGCTGATTGCAGCCTGTACGTGACCACCCTCGCGTCGAGCAGCTTCTACTGCACAACGGAGGTTGCGTGAGTCATTAAGAGCATCAAAGATGCGGATGATGTCAATTCCGTTTGCGATGGACTTCTGAACGAAGTAAGATACTACGTCGTCAGCATAGTGGCGATATCCGAGGATATTCTGTCCGCGGAAAAGCATCTGGAGCTTTGTATTCTTGACCTCGGCACGGATCTTTCTGAGTCTTTCCCAGGGATCCTCGTTAAGGAAACGGAGGCAAGAATCAAAAGTAGCTCCGCCCCATGCCTCAAGGGAGTGATAGCCAACCTTGTCCATCTCGGCAAGGATGGGAAGCATCTCCTCTGTGGTCATTCTTGTAGCGACAAGAGACTGATGTGAGTCTCTGAGTACGGTTTCTGTAATTTTTACTTTAGCCATATTTATAAACATTCATAGCGAAGGGGGAAATTTACGCACAGCGTACCCTTGCGCCCATATTATTACTTAAAGAGATTGAGGAATACACCTGCGCAAACTGCTGAGCCGATAACTCCGGCAACATTCGGACCCATAGCGTGCATGAGAAGGAAGTTGGAGGGGTTCTCCTTCTGACCGACCATTTGTGAAACACGTGCCGCCATAGGAACCGCAGAAACACCTGCAGAACCAATGAGGGGATTGATCTTACCGCCTGTGAGAGCATACATGATCTTACCGCCGATCAGACCACCGCAGGTAGAAATACAGAATGCTGCGAGACCGAGAAGGATGATGTAGATGGTGGTAGGAGCAAGGAAGCTCTCTGCACTTGCTGTAGCACCGACGCAAACGCCGAGGAAGATGGTTACGATGTTGATAAGCTCGTTCTGAGCGGTCTTGGAAAGTCTATCGGTAACGCCGGAAACGTTAAGAAGGTTACCCAGCATAAGGAGACCTACAAGAGGAGCCGCATCGGGTACGATAAGAACAACGATAAGAGTTACAACCACGGGGAACACAACCTTCTCAACCTTGGAAACAGGGCGAAGGTTAGTCATTACTACAGATCTTTCCTTCTTGGTGGTAAGAAGCTTCATAAACGGAGGCTGGATCATGGGGATCAGCGCCATGTAGCTGTAAGCCGCAATGGCAATAGCTCCGAGAAGCGTAGGTGCAAGCGTCTTTGTAACGAGGATCGCCGTAGGACCGTCAGCTCCTCCGATGATACCGATAGAGGCAGCAGCCTCGGGGATAAATCCGATAAGGATAGCTCCGCCGTAAGCGACGAAAACGCCAAGCTGTGCCGCAGCACCGAGGAAGAGAGACTTGGGATTTGCAATAAGGGGAGTAAAGTCGGTCATAGCACCGATACCAAGGAAGATAAGTGAGGGATAAATACCAAGCTTAACGCCGAGGTAAAGGAAGTCAATGAGAGATCCTTCCTGCACGACCTGCACGATGTCAACGTGATCGCCGAGGAAGAACTCTTCCATATGGAAGAGGTTTGCTCCGGGAAGGTTTGCGAGGAACATACCGAATGCGATGGGGATAAGAAGGAGCGGTTCAAAGCCCCTTACGACAGCCAGATAAAGCAGAACACCGACTATCACATACATGATAAGAGTCTTAACTAAGAAGACCGGGTCATCAACGAGTCTGGCAACGCCCGTTGAATTAAGAAAATTCATTAAAAAATCCACTTTACAACACTCCAATCCTTATGGCAGTGTGCTTATGCAAGTGTAACGATAGCGTCACCTGTTGCAACGGTTGCGCCCTGAGGAGCGTTGATAGCAGTTACAGTACCTGCAACGGGGGAGAAGATCTCGTTCTCCATCTTCATAGCCTCGAGGATGCAGACGAGTCCGTCCTTCTCTACCTTGTCGCCAACCTTAACATTCATCTTGAGAATAGTTCCGGGCATGGGAGCCTTAACACTCTCACCGCCGGCAGCAGGAGCAGGCGCGGGGGCTGCCTTGGGAGCGGGGGCTGCCGCAGGTGCGGGTGCTGCTACAGGAGCAGGTGCTGCAGTAACGGGAGCGGAAACTTCGCCGAGCTCCTCAACAGTTACTTCGTATGTTACGCCGTTTACGGTCACATTATAGTTTTTCATGATTATATTACCTTTCTTTAATTAACTGATATAATTAGGAGTTCCAGGGAGTTCCCGATTTCTTTCTATTGAAGGATACGACTCTGACAGGAAGAACGCTTCCGTCTTCGGAGTTGCTTGCAAGATAAGCTGAGATCGCCGCGGTGATGACAGCAACTGTTACTGTATCGTCATTAGCGGACACAGGAGGAATATTGGGAATAGATGCTGTTGAAACGGGCGCGGGGGCTGTCTTTGCTTTTGGAGCCTGTACTGCCTTAGCTTCCGCTTCTTTCTTATTCTTCATATTAGGAATGTCGTATATGAAGAGCCTAAAAACGGTAAGCATAAGCCAGATAACGAAGATTACCGAAAAAACACACGCCATACCTATAAGGAGCATCTTTCCGAATTCCACGAGTCTTTCGGGAAAAGACATACCGTTGTTAAGAACCGAGTTCATATCAACATCGGCAAGAAGTCTGATCATATTCATATCATTGATCCTTTCCGCTCATCTCAGAGAGGCATGATAAGATGTCTGCGGGAAGCAGAATAAGTGCTCTTAGCAGAAAGCATCGCAATAGCGGCACCGATTCTCTGACGAGTCTCCGCGGAAGCGATGATATCGTCAATCTCACCTGAGGATGCAGCCTCAACGGGAGTTGCAACGGAGTCATTCCAGTTCTTTTCAAGATCCTCTCTTGTTACGTTTGCGGTGATCTTGTCATTCCAAAGGAATGCAACAGCACTCGAAGCGTTCATGGAAGCTATCTTTGCACTGTCAAGAGCAAGTACAAGGTCAGCGCCGAGAGCCTTGGAACCGAGAACGGTAAATACAGAGCCATACGCCTCACCTGCAACAAGAGTGATCACAGGAGTGCTTGCAGCGGCATAAGCGGAAGCGAGCTTAGCAAGCTCGGATGTGTAAGGAGACATCTCGGAATCAGCAGACTTATCAAGTCCGACAGAGTCAACGAGCGTGACAACGGGAATATTGAAGCTGTCAAGGAGAGAGACTATTCTCGAAGCCTTTCTTGCAGCCTTTGCAGTAAGAGCACCGCCGTTTACAGCCTTGTTGGTAGCAACGATACCTACAGCAGTACCGCCTACGGAAGCAAGTCCGCAGACCATCTCGGGAGCGTAGGAAGCATAGAGCTCAACGAGCTTTCCGCCGTCAACAACAGCAGAAATAAGATCATGAGCATCCTTTGAGCTTTCGTAAGAAGCAAGAGATACCTCACGGTTGATATTATCGTTTGAGATACCGTCAGCAGTTCCCTCAGCATTATTGGAGGGGAGGTAAGAAAGGATCTCCTTAACTGCCGCAACAGCTTCTGCATCGTTTGCAACTGCAAGTGCGGTAACACCTGTGTCCGCCATTGTATCGGCAGAACCTGCACCCTTTGTAAATGAAGGAGCGTTTACGGAAACGGAGCCTTTCTCAGTTGTAATAACGAGATCGAACATACCGCAGATTACGGCAGATGCGCCTGCGGCATAACCGGAAGCTACTGCAATCTGAGGAATTACGCCGGAAGCTGCGGAAACAGCCTTCATGATTTTACCGTATCCGGCAAGTGCGCGAACGCCCTCGGGAAGATAAGCTCCTGCGGAATCAAAGATACCGATAACGGGAGCTCCGTTCTCAGTTGCGAGACGGTAAAGCTCACAGATCTTCTTTGCATGAGCTTCGCTGAGAGAGCCGGATGTTCTCGAAATGTCCTGAGAGAAAGCGTAAACGAGGCGGCCGTCAACAGCGCCCCAGCCGCAGATAACGCCTTCGAATCCGTCTTTAGCGTCGGAATCGAATTCGCCTGCGCGTCTTCTCACGTAAGTGCCGATCTCAGAGAATGTACCCTTGTCAAAGAGAGCCTCAAGGCGACCTCTTGCGTTAAGCTCAGCGCTGTTTGTGTCGGCTGTAGCATCAGCAAGGAGATCACGGAGAGCGGAAGCTGTCTTGACACTGATACTCTTAAGAGTTTCGGCGAAAGCTTCAAGGTTAAACTTGTCCATGAATGTCCTCCGAATATATAGTAAAAATTTTTAAACAGTTTTGTGATGAAAGAATTTCCTTATTAAAAAAACTATTCCACCCCATTGTAATAATGATACCTCAAATCGGGTAAAAATGCAACAGCAAGAGGGATTGTTTACAGTTTATTCATAATTATATTTACTGTGTTTCGATACTCCAAACTGATATTACAATATCTTTACACGATTTTTACTTTTTGAGCGAATATTTAATTTGCATTTACTCATTATAAGGTGTATAATACACTTATAACTATTAAGAAAAGGACTGTAAGTTTGAAAATAAAGCACGCGTAAAGCGTAAGTCAGCTTTTTCAAACCCATTTGTGCCTTGCCGCCAAAAGGCGGGCGGTATTTTTCTCAGCCTCAAGGCTGAGAAAAAACGTCACAAATCAAAGAAAGGAATGGTCATATTTATGATAATAGATTTCCATACCCATGCATTTCCCGACAAGATAGCCGCCCGTGCAGTTGACAGTCTTAAAGTTAAGATAAACCGCGAGCCTGAGACAGACGGCACGGTCATGGGACTAACCGATAACATGAAAAACTCAGGTATAACACTGTCTGTTATTTGTAACATAGCAACGAATCCGAGGCAGACGGAGAACGTCAACACTTTCGCTATAAACACAAATGAACAGTACAAAAACATAATTTCACTCGGCAGTGTTCATCCCGACAGTGAAAAAGTCGAAAGCGAGCTTCTAAGGATAAAGAACGCGGGTATTCCCGGCATCAAGATCCACCCCGATTATATGGAGCACGACATAGATGAAGAGGTGTTTTACGAAACCTTTGAGCTTTGTTCAAAGCTTGGACTTTTCGTGATCACTCACGCAGGCTTTGACGTATGCTCACCGGATCACATTCACGCAACACCCGATATGATACTCCGTGTAATTAAGCGTCACCCGGAACTAAAACTGGTATGTGCTCATTTCGGTGCAAACTGTATGTGGGACGAGGTACGCGAAAAGCTGTGTGGGAAGAATTTATGGATAGACACTTCCCTTGCCTACGTAGAAAAATACGACAAGGATCTGCTTTGTGATATTCTTCTATCCCACGATCCCGACAGAATTCTTTACGGAAGCGACTGTCCTTGGTGTCCTCCGGGAAAAAATGTGAAATTCATTGAAAGCTTCGGACTTTCTGACAGCCTTAACGAAAAGATTTTTGAAACCAATGCAAAATATCTGCTTAAGATTTAATTCTTAAGCAAGTAAAAACAAGCACCTCATATAATGGGTGATGTTCTTAGCGGAGAATTTATGCTTTGAGCAAAGTGCAAGCATCGCATTTGACTAGTCAAACGCAAATATGGGCTAAGCCCAAACCCTTATAACGACAGAAAGAGATAGCAAATCGGTTCGTAGCCGAAATG
>JAFUPK010000124.1 GCA_017481265.1 Clostridia bacterium | reverse complement strand
TGCCCTGCAACTATCCTTTGGTTGAGACAAAGTACAAACTGCCAAAAACCCTTATTACCGAGTATAAGGTTTCGGCATATGACGGCAAGGGCAACCTGCTTAACAGTTTGCACATAAAGGATAATCATCAGCGATTTGCGGTGCACAAGGTTGACTGGGTTGCAGAGCGCCTTGTCTTTGAGCCTATCGCCACCAACGGCTGTGATGAGTTCAGAATGTTTGGATTTGAATTTGAATAAAAAAGGCGAATCTTTGCGTCCTTTCTTTTCGCCTACATAAGAAAGGGCGTGCCCGTCGCGGCATGAGCGACAAAACATACTCGACATGTTGCTTCGCAACGAAAAAAACCGCAGTTGCTCGAAAATGAGCCACTGCGGTTTTTTTTACGGGCGATTCGTGAATCGCCCCTACGGTGTTATTAACAAACCGAATATAATAATCAAAGGAGATATATACTATGCAGATCTACGAAGAGCTTCAGGCGAGAGGCCTTATTGCTCAGACAACAGACGAGCCTCAGATCAGAGAGCTCGTAAATAACGGAAAGGCGAAGTTCTATATCGGCTTCGACTGCACCGCTGACAGCCTTACAGCCGGTCACTTTATGGCGCTTACTCTTATGAAGCGTCTCCAGATGGCAGGCAACAAGCCCATCGCCCTCATCGGCGGAGGTACAACAATGATCGGTGACCCCTCGGGACGTACCGATATGAGAAAGATGCTCACCAAGGAAGACATCGACCACAACGCCGAGTGCTTCAAGCGCCAGATGGAGCGCTTTATCGAGTTCGGCGAGGATAAGGCGATGATGATAAACAACGCCGATTGGCTTCTTAACCTCAACTACGTTGAGATGCTTCGCGACGTCGGTGCTTGCTTCTCAGTAAACAATATGCTCCGCGCTGAGTGCTATAAGCAGAGAATGGAGAAGGGTCTTTCTTTCCTTGAGTTCAACTATATGATCATGCAGTCCTACGACTTCTACTACCTCTACAAGAACTACGACTGCAACCTCCAGTTTGGCGGCGACGACCAGTGGTCCAATATGCTCGGAGGTACTGAGCTTATTCGCCGTAAGCTCGGCAAGGATGCAAACGCTATGACTATCACTCTTCTTACCGACTCACAGGGTAAGAAGATGGGTAAGACCGCAGGTAATGCAGTATGGCTTGACCCCAATAAGACATCTCCCTTCGAATTCTATCAGTACTGGAGAAACGTGGCTGACGCGGACGTAATGAAGTGCATCCGTATGCTCACCTTCATTCCCATCGAAGAAATTGACGCTATGGAGAACTGGGATGCGTCTCGCATTAACGAGAAGAAGGATATACTTGCATACGAGCTCACAGCTCTCGTTCACGGAAATGAGGAGGCTGACAAGGCTCGCGCAGCTTCAAAGGCTCTCTTTGCAGGCGGCGGAGACGACTCCAATATGCCTACCACCGAGATAGACGCTGCCGAGATCCCCGATGACGGTATCACTATCGTTGACCTTATGATGAAGTGTGCTCTCTGCCCCAGTAAGGGTGAGGCAAGACGCCTTATTCAGCAGGGCGGTGTTCAGGCAGACGGAGAGAAGGTATCTGACCCCAATGCCAAGTTCACCGTTGATGCACTCCGAGAGGGTATCAAGATCCGCAAGGGTAAGAAGGTATTCCATAAAGCTATCGTTAAGTAAAAAGTTACCCCTCACGTTAAACCGTGAGGGGTAAATAAATTGGAGATACAATATGAATTATAAGCTTATTGCAATAGACCTTGACGGTACTCTCCTTTCCACAAAGGGAGATATCACCGATGAGAATCTTGCCGCCATAAAGGATCTTGCCGAGCGTGGCATCATCTTCGTCCCCGTCACGGGCAGAGCTATGTATGAAATGCCCCGCCGAGTTTACGGGTGCGAGTACATCCGCTACATCATATCGTCAAACGGTGCGGTAATATACGACAAGCAGACGGGAGAGACTGTTAGCCACAACTTCACTGCCGAACAGTTTGCACGTATATACTCCGTATTGAAGGAGTACGAGGCGACTATGACTATACACTATGCCCTTCGTTCTGTAGCGGACAGCGCTAAGGTCTCCGACGAAGTATTCAATTACTACCGTGTAAACGACTACTACAAGAACCATATTCGTACCCATAACGTTATGCGTGATGATTTCGATGAGTTCTTCTCCGAGCCTCGTGAGGCAGAGATGCTCAGCGTATTCTTTAGGTACGACAGCGAGCTTGAAGAAGCGAAATCGCGCCTTGAAGCTATGGGAGATATCGATATCACCTCATCCACCGTCGGTAATATTGAGCTTATCCGTCACGGGGCCTTGAAGGGGAACGCTCTGTCTAAGCTGACCGACAAGCTGGGAGTGTCACTTGCTGAGACTATTGCCGTCGGAGACAGCCGCAACGATATCTCTATGCTTGAGATCGCGGGACTCGCCCTTGCTACCGATAACGCTACCGATGCGGTTAAGGCGAAAAGCCACCGTGTCATATGCCACTGTGACGAAAATGCGGCTGTAAATATCAGAGACAATATTTTGAAAAATTAACACTTTATTCCTCTATTGTTTTGCTCACGATTGATTAAAAATCTTGTTGTAAATTTTGAACTTCATAAATAAGCCATTACGACCTCCGATGTACCACGTCGGGGGTCGTTTTTCAGTATATATGAAACCTAATAATGATTATAAAGCGTCCTTTTTTAAAAAATGATCAAAACTATCACAAATGTGTAGATTTTTTTTGATTTTATGGTAAAATTGTATTGTTATAATACGTTTGAAGTTTAATACGAACGTTTTTAGTAAAAAATACGGAGGTTAATTATGAAACGTATTTTATCATTAGTTTTAGCCCTTCTGACTGTAATGGGTATGATACTTGGAGGCGGAATTGCTTCCGCCGAGGAAGTGTCTCCCTATAAGGACGTAAAAGTAAAGCGTTGGAGCTATGCCGACATTATGTATGTCACCGAAAACGGACTTATGAACGGTACCGGCGAGGGTATCTTCGCTCCCGCGGAGACTATGACCCGTGCAATGGTCGTAACCGTTCTCTACAGACTTCAGGGCGAGCCTCAGGTGGATGTAGTTACTAAATTTACTGACGTAAAGCCGAAGGCTTGGTACGGACCTGCCGTAACTTGGGCGGCAGAAGAAGAAATAGTCAACGGTGTGGGCGACGGTAAGTTTGCTCCTATGGAGACGATCACAAGAGAACAGCTTGCGACGATCATAATGCGTTATGCTCCTATGGAGTACATAATTACCAAGGAAACAGCCGATATTACAGGCTATGCTGACTATAAGAAGGTACGTGAATATGCACGCGAGGCACTTTCATGGGCGAACGCAGTAGGACTTATCACAGGTGTTACCGAGGATACACTTGCACCTCGTGAGGGGGCAACACGTGAGCAGTTTGCGGCGATACTCAGACGTTTCAAAGAGTACGATAAATTTGAATATACGGTTGCGTACAATGCCCCTGCAGGCTACAGCACATACACCGAGAAGGAATATCCTCTCGTAACAGACGCTGATATCTACGTAGCACTTGACGGTGATGACGCAAATCCCGGTACTCTTGAAAAGCCTGTTGCTACTTTTGAAAGAGCGCGTGATATGGTGCGCGAGCTGAAGAAAACAAAGACAGGCGGGATCACAGTAGCTTTCAAGGCAGGTAACTACGGCAGGCTTAATGCACTCACCTTTACTTCCGAGGATGCGGGAACTGCCGATGCTCCCATTACGTACTGCGCATACGGTGACGGCGATGTTATCTTCTGTAATGGCGTAATCATCAAGGAAAATGAGTTTAAAGATCTTAATGAGAGCGAAAAGTCAATGTTCGATCCGGAGGCAGTTGACAGCATAAAAAAGGTCTCCCTTGAAGGCAAATCCATAGTGCTCAACAGCCGCAGCTACATATTCTCCGATACAGGCGTTTGCTACGAGGCTCGTTTCCCCAACAAGAATGCAGACGGAACGGATAACAGCTACAAGGATTTCACTACCCGCTACGAGGAGGAAGGCAAGGCAGAGAGCGAATATGATACCCTCATTATCAGTGCCCTTGCAAAGAAGGTGGCTGACGGATTCAAGACCACCGAAGGTATGAAGGTTACGGGAATGTTCCGCACAGGCTGGTTCTTCGATACATTCTATGTTAAGTCCTATGATAAGAACACGGGCATGCTTACATTCGATTTCTCCAATCCTGCAAATTTTGAGAACGGCTTCAACCTTGAACAGTATCCTCTGGCATATGAGGACAGAATGGACGACACTATCTTCTTCCATAATCTCGCGGAGCTTATCGATACTGAGGGCGAATACTGGATAGATCCAAAGACGAATGTAATGTACATATATGATCCCAAGGGCGATTACACAATCGCTGACGGCAAGTCCTTCATTTACTTCAATTCCGGAGCTGAGCACCTGCGATTTGCAGGCCTGGAGTTCAACGGCTCTACAGATACAGCTTTGCAGGTATCTGCAAATCATATCACCTTTGACCGTTGTAAAGTTGGAAAGATCGGCGGAAACCAGGCTATCTTTGCTGCACGTGTAAATCATATCACCGTTACAAACTGTGAATTCTATAACTTCGTGCGCGACGGCGTGTTTGTTGACTCAAATACCAACCTTTACGAGCTTGTTCCCGGTGGAAACGTCATCGAAAACAACTACTTCCACGATTTTGGTTTGCCTAACTTTTTCGGAACGGCTCTCAGCCTCAGAGAGGACTGTGCGGGACGTATAGCACACAACCTCTTCGTTAACGGTTCTCACGGCGGTGTTACGTACTCAGGCATTGACACTGTTATTGAGTATAATATTTTCGATAATATGATGTACAATACCGAGGACTACGGTGCAGTTTACACGGCTCATTCAGTTACACGTCGAGATGTCAAGATCCGCTACAACCTCTTTATGAATATGAAGCTTGGTGCAAAATACGGAATATATCTAGACGAATGTACCGCAGGTCACCAGGTCTACGGTAACATCTTCTACGACATCAAGGGAGTCAGCGTTGTTATGAACGGCGGTCGAGACAATGTGATACGTGACAATGTATTCATCAACTCAAACTTCTATTCAAGTAACCCCGGACTTTACGACTTTATTACAAACGGCAACCCGGAAGAAGTTACCGAACACTATAATTATGCTGACTATATGAACAACAAGCCAAAGGAAGGCGAAGAAGGCTATGATACATGGCGCGAGCGCTGGCCCATCCTATATAATATCAACTTTGATCCCGATAAAGTGGGAGATAATGATTGCGCATTTACTACAGTCAACTATTTTGAGAACAACTGTCTCGTAAATAAAAAGGTTGAGCCTTACGGAGTATCTGAGCTCTTTGGAGTATTTAATGGAAATATTGAGTGCATCGACAGTGACAATCCCATTTTCACAGACCCCACACACGGTGACTACAGTATCCGCGAAGGCGTTGACTTCCTCGATAACCAGTTCTATAAGATAGGCAGATATTGATCTGCGAAACATAATCATAAAAACAGGAGACACAAAATGACAAAACGAATCTTATCCATCCTGCTTGCAGTGCTTATGCTTGCGGGAGCAATGATGTCTACAACAGTCACCGCGGCGGATGAGTCTCCCTATAAGGACGTAAAAGTAAAGCGTTGGAGCTATGCTGACATAATGTACGTCACCGAAAACGGACTTATGAACGGTACCGGCGAGGGTATCTTCGCTCCCGCGGAGACTATGACCCGTGCAATGGTTGTAACCGTTCTCTACAGACTTCAGGGCTCACCCGAGGTTGATTTTAGAGCTACTTTTTCCGACGTAAAGGCGGACAAGTGGTATTCGGACGCCGTTTTCTGGGCTTCTGAAAACGATATTGTCAACGGTGTCGGCGGTAACAAGTTTGCTCCTATGGACACCATCACCCGTGAGCAGCTTGCCGCTATAATCATGAGATATGCTCCCAAGGAGTTTATCATTACGGATGAGCGCGCGGATATTACGGGATATGCTGACTACAAGCGCGTTCACGACTATGCACGTGAGGCACTTTCATGGGCGAACGCAGTAGGACTTATCACAGGTAAGACAGAGACAACTCTCGCACCGAGAGAAGGTGCAACCCGCGAACAGTTTGCGGCGATCCTCAGACGCTTCAAGGAGTACGATAAGTATGAGTACAAGCTTGCATATAATCAGCCTGCAGGCTACAGCACCTATACTGAGAAGGAATATCCCCTCGTTACCGATGCGGATATTTACGTAGCGGTTGATGGCAGTGATTCAAATCCCGGCACACTTGAAGCTCCCATCGCAACCTTTGCAAAGGCTAAGGAGATGGTGCGCGAGCTTAAGAAGAGTGCCAAGGATGAGATCAAGGTCGCATTCAAGGCAGGCGATTACGGCGTTCTCGATAATATCACATTTGATGCCGAGGATGCGGGTACAGAGGCGGTTCCGATCACATATTGCGCTTACGGCGACGGAGACGTGATCTTCAATAACGGAACCATTATTTCCGAGAGCGAATTCAAGGCTCTTGATGATTCAGACAAGGCTCTCTTCAATGAAGAGGTGCGTGACAGCATCAAAAAGGTAGACCTTAACGGCAAGGTTGATGAGATATCTTCAAGAAACTATGTCTTTTCTTCAACCGGCGTATGCCATGAGGCTCGTTATCCTAACAAGAACTCCGACGGAACAGATAACTTCTACAGAGATTTTACAACAAGATATGAGGAAGAGGGCAAGGATGAGTTTGAGTATGACACGATAATCCTTGGTGTACTTCCCGCAAAGATCGTTGACAAATTTTCAACAGTAGAGGGTATGAAGGTTACGGGAATGCTCCGCACGGGATGGCTGATTGATACCTTTAATGTTAAATCATATAATAAGACGAACAAGCACCTTACCTTTGATTTCGGCGACGGTCAGTGTGAAAACGGGTATCCCATGGATCAGTTCTGCCTCGCATTTGAGGACAGAATGGACGATACAATATTCTTCCACAATCTTGCCGAGCTTCTTGACAATAAGGGAGAGTATTGGTTTGACCCCAAGACCAAGCAGCTTTACATTTATGCTCCCGAAGGAGATTATGCTATCGCTGACGGCGGCACATTTATGACGCTTAATGAGGATGCGGACTACATTAGCTTTGTTGGACTTGAGTTCAATGCAGGATCGGAAACAGCGGTAAATATCACCCGTGCTGATCACGTTACATTTGATCTTTGTACTTTCGCAAATATTGCGGGAAATCAGGCTATCAATGCAAGTAGTGTTGTCTACTTCACACTTAAGAACAGTGAGATTTCCAATTTTATCTGCGGCGGTGTGCATGTTTCATCCTCTGCAAGTATGAATCTCCTCGAACCCAGCAATAACGTGATCGAAAACAACTATTTCCACGATTTCGGACTTCCCCAGTTCTTCGCAGGTGCCAACGCACTTGACATAGGCGGCGTTGCAACACGCGTAGCTCATAATATATTCCAGAACGGAGCTCACGGAGCTATCGTGTTCGGCGGTATTGATAATATTATCGAGTACAACATCTTCGAGAATATGATGATGACCACCGAGGACTTCGGTGCGGTCTACACATGGCACTCTGAGGCGCGCCGTGATAACCAGATCCGCTATAATATCTTTATGAATATGATCGGCGGCTCTAAGTACGGTATATATCTTGACGACGGTACTGCAGGTCAGCAGGTATACGGAAATATATTCTATAATGTTAAGGGACAGAACATCGTGTTCAATGGCGGACGTGACAATGTGGTGCACGATAATGTATTCATTAAGGCAGCATGGATCTCCTACGGGCCGGGACTATACAGTCTTATTGAGGAAGGAACTCCCGAGCTTGTTACAGAGCATGATAACTACAAGTATCTCATGAACAATCTGGTCAAGGAAGGCGAGGACGGATACGATCTTTGGAAAGAGCGCTGGCCCATTATGTACGCCTATAATATCGACCCGTCCAAGGTCGGTGAGGTAGAGTGCCTCTTTACAACCGTACATTACCTCAAGAATAATTACTCCTTTGGAAATCACCCGGGCGGATTCGGTGAGGTCGGAGACAAGTTCGGAGTACTTGAGAATAACCTCTCTTTCGATCTTGATGAAAATCCCATTTTCACAGATCCCACACACGGTGACTACAGTATCCGCGAAGGCGTTGACTTCCTCGATAACCAGTTCTATAAGATAGGCAGATATTGATCTGCGAAACATACTCATAAAAACAGGAGACACAAAATGACAAAACGAATCTTATCCATCCTGCTTGCAGTGCTTATGCTTGCGGGAGCAATGATGTCTACAACAGTCACAGCGGCGGATGAGTCTCCCTATAAGGACGTAAAAACAAAGCGTTGGAGCTATGCCGACATTATGTACGTCACCGAAAACGGACTTATGAACGGTACCGGCGAGGGTATCTTCGCTCCCGCGGAGACTATGACACGAGCAATGGTGGTAACCGTTCTCTACAGACTTCAGGGTTCACCGGAAGTAAAGTTTTCTACAAAATTTACTGACGTAAAAAAGAACGCATGGTATGCAGATGCTGTCATTTGGGCGGCTGAGAACGATATTGTAAACGGTGTCGGTGACTACAAGTTCGCTCCCATGGAGACGATAACCCGTGAGCAGCTTGCAACCATCATTATGCGATATGCTCCCATGGAGTTCATTATTACAGAAGAGCAGGCTGATATCACAGGTTATGCTGACTACAAGCGCGTTCACGACTATGCACGTGAGTCACTTTCATGGGCGAACGCGGTAGGACTTATTACAGGCGTGACAGAGAGTACACTTGAACCCCGTATGGGGGCGACAAGAGAGCAGTTTGCGGCGATCCTCAGACGCTTCAAGGAATATGATTCCTATAGATATTCTCTTGCTTACAATGCTCCTGTATATGGACAGAACTATGTCAAGCCTGAGTATCCTCTTGTAACGGATGCCGATATCTATGTGGCAGTTGACGGAAACGACGCTAACCCCGGAACTATAGACAAGCCTATCGCTACCTTTGCAAAAGCTAAGGAGATGGTTCGTGAGCTTAAAAATACAAAGACCGACGGCATAAAGGTTGCGTTTAAAGCAGGAAACTACGGCGCTCTTGATAATCTTGTCTTCGATTGGCAGGACAGCGGTACTGCGGAATGTCCCATCACGTATTGTGCGTACGGCGACGGCGATGTTGTGTTTATGAACGGAATCGCTTTCAGCAGTGATGACTTTACATCTATCTCCGAAGAAGAAAAGGCAATGTTTCCGGAGAAATTTGCTGATGGCGTATACAAGATGAGCCTTGCGGGCAAATTCGATACTTTCACTAACAGAAACGTGGTGTTCTCCGAAACCGGTGTATGCCATGAGGCTCGTTATCCCAATAAGAAGGCTGATGGAACGGACGATTTCTTCAAGGATTTCTCCACCCGTGTGGAAGAGGAGGGAAAAACCGAGGCAGAGTATGACAAGATCCTTCTTCAGTCACTCCTTGGAAATATTGCAGACAAATTCAAATCCTACGAGGGACTCAAGCTTACAGGCTTCATCCGTACGGGCTGGCTCGTTGATACCTTTACCGTAAAGGAGTATGACCGGGAGACTAATATCATCACCTTCGATTTTACAGCTCCCGGAAGCTTCGACAACGGTTATCAGCTTTATCATTTCCCCCTTGCCTTTGAGGACAGAATGGATGATACCATCTTCTTCTCAAACCTTCCCGAATTCCTTGATTCTCAAAGTGAGTATTGGTTTGACAGCAAAACATCCACGATGTATATGTACAAGCCCGAGGGTGAGTACACCATTGGAAGCGGCGGAACCTTCATGTCCGTCAACGGCGGAGCCAACTATATCAGCTTCGTGGGTCTTGAGTTTAACACGACCACGGCTACCGCTATTTTCAGCGACGGAAACAACCTTACCTTTGAAGGATGTACTATTGCAAACGTTGCGGGAGACCAGGCTATCGAGTGCCGCGGAGTTCGGGACTTCACAGCAATCAACTGTGAGCTTTATAATTTCGTATGCGACGGTATCCACATTATCGGTCAGGATCAGACATCCACCCTTACACCCGACAATAACCTTATCAAAAACTGCTATTTCCACGATTTCAGCCTGCCTCAGTACTGGGCGCACGGCGTTCTTATTACACGCTGTATCGGTGCTGTAATTGAGGACTGTTTATTCGTCAACGGCGCTCACGCGGCTATCAGATTTGACGGCTCCATAGATACGGTCATTCAGCGCAACGTATTTGACAATATGATGATGACAACTGCTGATTACGGTGCTCTTTACACCTTCCGTGAGGTTACTCGCCGCGGTAATACCATCAGATATAACCTATTTACCAACATCCGCTCAGCAGGCGGTCAGTACGCTATATATCTCGACGGTTCTTACGGTGTTGAGGTATACGGAAACCTCTTCTACAATGCGGGAAGCCACAACATCGTGTTCAATGACGGACGTGATAATGATGTGCATGATAATATCAGCATCAGCAACGATTTTCTTGGGGACTTCCTCATGTATAACGCAGGACCATACGATCTGCTCAGAGATCCCGGAAAGCAGGAGGACTACGATGCACTTGTAAACAACTGGCATGACAAGCCTGAAGAGGGCGAGGCGGGATATGAGCTGTGGCGTGACCGTTGGCCCATCATCTACGACTATAATTTTGATCGCGAATCTGTAGGCGATTTCAACAGCTTCTTCTCAACGATCAACTATGTGAAGAGAAATAAGCTTATCGGTTCAAATGATGATTTCGGCGAGATCTATGAGCTCTTCGGTGTCCGCGAGAATAACGAGGAATTTGCTCTTGATGAAAATCCCTACTTTGCTGATCCTACTCACGGCGATTATTCTATTGTCAGCGGACAAAGCGGATTTGATCCACAGCATGTATTTGACTTTTCTGCAGTAGGCAGAAAGTGATAAATATTTTTAGAAAAAGGAGACACTGAATGGCAAAACGAATCCTATCCTTCTTGCTCGCTGTCCTTCTGCTTGCGGGAGCTACGATGGCTGTTACCGTCACAGCGGCTGAGGAGTCACCCTATAAGGACGTAAAGGTAAAGCGTTGGAGCTATGCTGACATCATGTATGTCACCGAAAACGGACTTATGAACGGAACCGGCGAGGGTATTTTCGCTCCCACTGAGACCATGACACGTGCAATGGTCATAACGGTTCTCTACAGACTTCAGGGAGAACCCAAGATACATTTCACAACCAATTTCACCGATGTAAAGGCGGATAAGTGGTACTCAAATGCTGTAACGTGGGCTGCTGACAACGACATCGTTAACGGCGTCGGCAACGGCAAGTTCGATCCTATGGGTACCATTACCCGTGAGCAGCTTGCTACCATTATGATGCGTTACGCTCCGAACGACTATATCATAACAGCAGAACGCGCTGATATTACTGGCTATGCCGATTACAAGCGTGTTCACGATTATGCGCGTGATGCTCTCTCTTGGGCAAATGCAGTGGGACTTATCACAGGCGTGACCGAGACTGCTCTTGCACCTCGTGAGGGCGCTACAAGAGAACAGTTCGCAGCTATTATCCGCCGTTTCTGCGAAGCCGAGTTTGAGTATCAGTATATCCTTGAGGAACCAAAGCCTATTTCCAAGTTTACTGAGCCTATCTACGAGCTCGTAGACGATGCTGATATTTACGTTGCACTTGACGGCAATGACAGCAATCCCGGAACTCTTGATAAACCTCTTGCCACCTTCGAAGGTGCTGTTGAAAAGGTTCGTGAACTCAAAAAGACAGCGAAGGACGAGATCGTAGTTGCCTTCAAGGCAGGCGACTACGGTAATCTTCAGATCGAGCTCACAGAGCTTGATTCCGGCACCGCGGAGGTTCCCATCAAATACTGCAGATACGGCGACGGAGAGGTTATCTTCAGTAACGGTGTAACCGCATATATTGATGAATTTACTCCCATTGACGAATCAGAGCATTATTTATTCCCCGAAAAAAGCCTTCCTTATATTATGAAGGTTGATATGTCCGGTAAAGAGTACAAGGGAGAGCTTAACGGCTACAGTCCTCTCTTCAGCGAGAAAGAGAGAATTGAAATGGCACGCTTCCCCAATCAGGACAGTGCAGGAGCTGATAAGACTCTTACTCTTGCTCCCGAAGGAACATATCCTGCGGCTGACGGCAGTATCGGCTACGGGGCATGGACCGTTCCGCTTTTCCAAATGATAAAGAAGCGCTTTGATACTTACCATTCTTATGAAAACATCGCCATCATCGGATGCGCAGGCCATGAGTATGACGGTGACTACATCCTTGTAACAGATTACGACAAGGAAAAGGGCGAGATGACCGTAGTTGCTCAGGATACCGTATATGCCTTTGGATCAATGGGCGGTCTTATCTGCTATTATATGAACGTTTCCGAGGAGCTTGACTATAATGGAGAGTATTGGTTTAACCCCGATACGAAGATCCTCTACGTTTATGATCCCTCATATAACCGATATACTCTCGCAACGGCAGGAACCTTCCTTAATATCAACGGTGCGGATCACCTAAGCTTTGTCGGTCTTGACTTCAACTACTGCACTGAGGATGCCATCATCGTAAATGCAGACAATGTAACTCTTGACGGAATTAAAATCGTTGGCTCCAACGGTCCTAACTATGCAGTTCGGATGGACGGATATAACAACAAGCTTATAAACTCCGACCTGTCTCACCTTGCCGGAGGAGGTGTCACAGTAGGCGGCGGTGACTTCGACTTTATCGTCCCCTCCAACACTATTATTGACAATAACGTGATCCATGACTACGGTCAGATCCACCATACATGGAGTGCCGGAGTTACTATTCATTACGGTGTCGGCGTTACCGTTTCGCACAACGAGATCTACAATGCTCCTCACCTTGCGATAAGATTTGCTACAATATGGGATCGCTCCATAGATTGTATCATTGAGTATAATTACATTCACGATGTTCTCAACTCATGGTATGGCGATATGGGTGCCATCTACTGCGGACGACTCCACACAGACCGTGACAATATCGTCAGATACAATCTCCTGTCGGATGTAAGTTCAGGCGGTGCATGGGCGGTGTATATCGATGACGGTATGACAGGACAGCAGTTCTACGGAAACATATTCTATCATCCCGGCGGATACGGATTCCTCCATTCAGGTGGCCGTGATAACGTAATACAGGACAATATTATTATTGCTAACTCAAGCGGAAGCGGACAGCCTCTCCGTGTATGGGCTAAGTGGGCTCAAATGGTCGCTGACTCAGGATACGTTACCAGCGGAAACTGGTCACATCTTCTCCAGGTGCTTCCTACGCGCCTTCCCAAGGATCCCGAAGCACTTGAGGTATGGAAATCACGTTGGCCCGAGCTCTTTGAAGTGTACAATGCAGAGGAAAGTAAGCCGCTCATCGACTGTGTTACCGAAAATCTCGATAACTACTACATGATGGCTAACTCTGCAGGCTGTACGATCAAGAATAACTACTCATTCGGTTTTTCTGAATCTGAACACTGGCTTCTTGATCCTCACGAGAACAAGTTTAATACATTCGAGAATAATCCTATCTGGGGCGAAGATGCTGTGAAAGGCGAGGGAGATGCACCTCACATTTTCGTGAACCCCGCGTGTGGTGACTATACCCTCAGAGACGACTGCACTCTTGAATTCGAGTACAAGTATGATTTTAGCAAGATAGGCAGATATTGATTTAAAAAATAAAAAAATAAAAAATTATAAAAAATTATTTAAAAAGGAGACATACAATGACAAAACGTATTTTTTCTTTCCTGCTTGCAGTACTAATGCTTGTGGGAGCAATAATGACAGTAACAGTCACAGCGGAGGAGGAATCTCCCTACAAAGATGTCAAGCCAAAGCGCTGGAGCTTTGCCGACATCATGTATGTTACGGAAAACGGACTTATGAACGGTACAGAGCCGGGAAAATTTGCTCCCGCAGAGACCATGACCCGCGCAATGGTCGTAACCGTTCTCTACAGACTTCAGGGTGAGCCTATGGTAAGTACCACATCTAAGTTTACCGACGTAAAGGCGGGTAAGTGGTTTACTGACGCTGTTATCTGGGCAAGCGAGAATGACATTGTCAACGGCGTTGGCGATGGTAAGTTCGCTCCCATGGAGACGATCACCCGTGAGCAGCTGGCAACCATAATCATGCGTTATGCTCCGGAGGAGTATATCATAACAGAAGAGCGCGCTGATATCACAGGATTTGCCGATTATAAGAGAGTTCGTGAATACGCAAGAGAGGCTCTTTCATGGGCAAATGCGGTAGGTCTTATCACCGGTAAGACCGAGGATACACTCGCACCCAGAGAGGGAGCAACAAGAGAGCAGTTTGCGGCTATTCTCAGACGCTTCAAGGAGTACGATGGCTACAAATATGAGCTTGCGTATAACACACCTACAGTATACAGCACCTACACAGAGAAGGAATATCCTCTCGTAACCGATGCTGACATCTATGTGGCAGTAGATGGTAACGACTCAAACCCCGGAACACTTGATAAGCATGTCAAGACCTTTGCAAAGGCAAAGGAGATGGTACGCGAGCTTAAGGCTACAAAGACCACAGGCGGCATTAAGGTAGCATTCAAGGCAGGCGAATACGGCGCTCTTGACAACCTCACCTTCACTCCCGAGGATGCAGGTACTGCAGAGTGCCCCATCACATACTGCAAGTACGGCGACGGAGACGTTGTGTTCCGCAACGGTATGTACATTGGCGAAGATGAGTTCAAGGCTCTCACCGATGACGAAAAGACAATGTTCCCCGAAGAGGCAGTAGACAATATCCTCAAGGTCGACCTCAACGGTAAAGTGGATGTTATGAATGCTGATACACTCCTCTTCGGAGGCGTCGGCGTATACATTGAGGCACGCTTCCCCAACCAGAAAGATGACGGAAGCGATGACTACTACAAGGATTTCACCACCCGAGTTGAGGAAGAGGGTAAGCTGCCCCGTGAATATGATAAGTTGAAGCTTTCAGGTGTTGCTCTGAAGGTAATAAACGGCTTCAAGACCACCGAGGGTATGAACATTACCGGTTACTTCCGCACAGGTTGGCTCGTTGACACTTTCGCAACAAAGGCTTACGACAAGTCCACCGGTATCCTCACTCTCGACTTTGAGAACAGTGCATTTAAGAACGGATATCCCATCAGCGATGAGTACTGCCTTGCGGTTGAGGACAGAATGGATGACACCATCTTCTTCCACAATCTCGCTGAGTTCCTTGATAAGGAAGGCGAGTATTGGTTCGACAAGAACACAAAACAGCTCTACGTTTACGCTCCCGAGGGAGATTTCGCCATCACTCAGGGCGGAACCTTCATGACTCTCGAAAGAGGTACACATTATCTTAATTTCGTAGGTCTTGAGTTCAATACATCTTCTGCTTACGGCGTTGTTGTATCAAGAAGTAATCACGTTACCTTCAAGCTTTGCAAGTTTGCAAATATTGCAGGCTCCAGAGCACTTGATCTCCAGGATGTAACCGATAACCTTGTTACAGAGTGCGAATTTACAAAGTTCGTAGACATCGGTGTCAACGTTGACTGCGGCGACGGTAAGGCACTTGTAATAAGCGGCAATAACGTTATCGACAACAACTATTTCCACGATTACGGTATGAACACGTACTTCACAAGCGCAGGTGTCAAGCTCCGTAATGACGTCGGAACCCGCGTTTCTCATAATCTCTTTGAAAAAGCAGCCCGCAGTGCCATCCGCTATGATGACTGCGTAAAGGTAATCATTGAGTACAACGTATTCGACAGAATGCTTATGACCAGCGAGGATATGGGTGCGGTATATACCTACCATTCCGCCGCTGACAGAGACAACCACATTCGTTATAATATTTTTATGAATATCGGTAAGGAATTTTCTGCGATCTACGGAATCTACCTTGATGACTACTCCTGCGGTCAGAAGGTATACGGAAACCTGTTCTTTAACGGCGGAGGTCACGCTGTTACTATGAATATGGGCCGCGATAACGTGGTTTATGATAACGTTATTATCACCCCTGACTACGGCGACTTCCTTATGATAAATGAGGGAGCATACAACTGCTATCTCGAGTATAAGGAGACCGGTGAGGACACCTTCGTTGCAGGTCACCCCTTCTATGATATAATCATGAGTGCGAGAAAAAGGCTTCCCGGCACACCCGAGTATGAGGCTTGGTATAAGATCTGTCCCGAAGTTTTCGAATACAACTTTGACTACGACAAGACTGAAACCGATGATCCGAGCTGCGTATTCCGTACGGTAAACTATATCAAGAATAACGTGGCTATCGGCGATCCCATCCGTCCTTCCTCACCTGAGATGTATGACCTCTTTGCGGTAACAGAGGGTAACGTTGACCTTCAGCTTGACGAGAATCCTTACTTCGTAGACCCCACTCACGGAGACTACAGAATCAAGGACGATGCTCCAATCTTCAAGATCCCCGTTGAGGAGATAGGCAGATATTAAAAAACACAAACATCACGCTTCATTTGAGGCGTGATGTTTTGCTTCTCAAAGAATTGAAATAGTGAAAAACAAACACAAAAGAACTTGAAAATCTTACGGATATGTTGTACAATATACAGCAGAAAGGTTTTAGCCTTTAAGAATGACAAAAGGAGATTTTTATGAAAATGAGAAGATTATTATCGATGCTTCTTGCCGTGCTTATGGTAACAAGCGTAATAATCGGAGGCGGAATCGTTACTGCCGAGGAAACTTCCCCGTACACTGATGTCAAGACAAAGCGCTGGAGCTTTGCGGACATCATGTACGTCACCGAAAACGGGCTTATGAACGGAACGGGCGAGGGTATATTCGCTCCGGCGGAGACTATGACACGTGCAATGGTCGTAACCGTTCTTTACAGACTTCAAGGCTCACCTGAAGTTGTGTTTACCACAAAGTTCAAGGACGTAAAAAAGGATAAATGGTTCACAAGTGCAGTTATCTGGGCGGCTGAGAACGATATCGTAAACGGTGTCGGCGACGGCAAGTTCGCTCCCATGGAGACGATCACCCGCGAGCAGCTTGCAGCCATCATTATGCGCTATGCTCCCATGGAGTTCATTATTACTGAAGAACGCGCGGATATCACAGGCTATGATGACTACAAGCGCGTTCATGATTACGCACGTGAAGCACTCTCATGGGCGAACGCTGTGGGACTTATCACAGGAGTTACCGATACGACTCTCGAACCCAGAAAGGGCGCGACCCGTGAACAGTTTGCGGCGATCCTCAGACGTTTCAGGGAATACGATTCTTATAAGTATGAGCTTGTTTACAATGCTCCTGTGTATTCCGCAACCCTCAACCGTGACTTCGGTCTCGTTGAAAATGCGAATATCTACGTAGCAGTTGACGGAAACGACTCAAACCCGGGAACGATCGACAAGCCTATAGCTACCTTTGCAAAAGCTAAGGAAATGGTACGCGAGCTGAAGTCGACTGCTAAGGGCGGAATCGTTGTAGCATTCAAGGCAGGCGAGTACGGCGGACTTGACAACCTCACATTTACAGCAGAGGATGCCGGTACTGCAGACTGCCCCATCACCTATACCGCTTACGGCGACGGCGAGGTCATCTTCTCAAACGGACTTATTTTCGGCAGTGAGGATTTCAAGCCTCTTGACGAGAGCGAAAAGTCTATGTTCTCCGAGAAGGTCGTCGGTGATATCTATAAGGTAGACCTTGAGGGTAAGCTCGACGAGATCACAACCAAGAATGTGCTCTTCGGCGGTGCAGGCGTATGTGTTGAAGCAAGATATCCTAACAGAAATGCAGACGGAACAGACAATAAGTATACAGACTGTACTACCAGAGTTGAGGAAGAGGGAAAGGAAGAGCATGAGTACGATAAGCTCAAGCTTTCGGGACCCGTTGTTAAGATTGCAGATAAGTTCAGTACATACGAGGGACTCAAAATTACAGGTATGTTCCGTACAGGCTGGCTAATTGATACGTTCAAGGTCAAGAGCTACGATAAGGATAACAAGATCCTAACACTTGATTTCGGTGACGGTCAGTGCGATAACGGATATCCTATCTGGGGACACAACTCATACCCTCTTGCATTTGAGGATAGAATGGATGACACTATCTTCTTCCACAATCTTGCAGAGCTTCTTGATGATGACGGTGAGTATTGGTTCGACACAAAAACAAAGCGACTCTATGTCTATAATCCTCAGGGAGATTACGCTCTCAGTAAAGGCGGATCCTTTATTACACTTGAAGAGGGCGCTGACCACATCACCTTCCGTGGATTTGAGTTCAACGCTTCCGTTGACAGCGCGCTCCATATCAAATCCGACTACTTCACACTTGACGGATGTACCATTGCAAATATCGCAGGACTTAAAGCAGTAAATGCTGATTACAGCATCAATCACCTGACTGTCAAGAACTGCGAGCTCTACAACTTCGTTTGCGGAGGTGTCATCATCCGCGCAGATGCTGACCTCAAGCAGCTTATCCCCGCATACAACGTAGTTACCAATAACTACTTCCATGATTTCGGTCTGCCTCAGTATTTTTCGGATAATACGGCGGTAAGTATCAGCCGTGACGTTAACGCGGAGATCTCCCATAACATATTCAAAAACGGTGCTCACGCGGCGATCGTGTATAACGACAGTATCGAGAGCTTCATTGAGTACAATATTTTTGACAATATGATGACCACCACCATGGACTACGGTGCGGTTTACGCATGGAATAATATCGGTGAACGCTCCAACCACATCCGCTACAACCTGTTTATGAATATCAAAGCAAAGGGCGGCGCGTACAGCGTATATGTTGACGGCGCATGCGGTCAGCTCGTCTACGGAAACCTTTTCTATAACGGCGGAGATAAGGCAGTTACCCTCAACGGTGGACGTGACAACGATATTCACGATAATCTGTATGTAAAAACACAGACTAACGGTGATTTCCTTATGTATAACGAGGGTGTATATACCCATATTAAGGATGGCACAACTGACGAGATGGGTCCCGGTCATTGGTTCTTCACATATCTTATGAGATATGCTCCGAAGGAAGGCGAGCCGGGCTATGATAAGTGGCTTGCCAAGTGGCCTATTATCTATAACTACAACATTGACCCTGCAAAGGTCGGTGAGTACGAGTGCGTTTACACGATCATAAACTATGTCAAGAACAACGCACTCTTCGGAGCAAATCTCGACGATTGCGGCGAGATGTATGAAAAGTTCGGTGTTTCGGAGAACAATAAGTTCTACACCACCGACGAAAATCCCTTCTTTGCTGATCCCACCCACGGTGACTACACAATAGTTGACGGAGCAGGCGTTATCTCCGACGAGTATCTTGTTGACTACAGCAAGATCGGTCTTCAGTAATAGCGAAAGCGTTAAAGAAAAATCCCCATCTGGGGATTTTTCTTTTTATATAATCAAAAAAGGACGATGCCTGTGTTTGCGGCAGAAAATTTCATAAGGTAATTGTTAATAATTACGGTCACCATTTGAGATTCAAATAGTACGGCTGGTCGACTCCGTCTTCAAGACTGTCACAGCAAATATATCTGACGGTGTTTGTTTTGTCATTGTACGCAAATATCAAGTAGTAATAATTAGCTGTTGCCTCTGTGAAGGGCTCGTTTCCATCATAAAGTATCAAACACATAAAATCACCTTTTTCGATTTTAGAGTAGTTCAAATATCCTGTGTTTTTTATAGCTGCATCCCTCATGATATCGGATGCTCTTTTTGTCTCTGCAGCATACTCCTCATTACTGAGCGACCATTCAGCATAAACGTCGTAGGTGTAATCAAAAGCCGGGAGGTTACGGTAAAGATAGGTACTTCCCGAGTAATGAGGCCAGGTAGGAAACAGCTCTCTGAATAGAGAGCCTCTGCCTATTGTGCAGTCTGCATCAAAATCAAGATAGTGTCTGATATCGTAAGTTTCTGAGCCTTGTACTATTCCTAACGAAAAAATACTGCTAATGGGTATACTTATAATACATAAAATGATGAGTATGCGTCGACTACATAACTTCCATTTAAGTTTTGCTTTTGGTAGAACCAAAAGTAAAAGCGACGGAAGCAGAGACAGAAAAGTCAAACCGATCACGTTATACGAGAAATTCGGATAACGGTAGTAGTTGATATCTATCATTAATATGATGAGACTAAGGATGATAGGTAAGTGTGCGATCAATAAAATCGAGATATTTTTAAGACAAGATAGAAAATATTTTGATTTGTGTTGCGGTATTGTTTTATTTCGGAATTCCAAATCATATGAAAATTCGGACAGTTTGTTTGCAAGTTCTGAGACCGTATATAACCTGTTTGTATCAATATTCGATAACGTATACAGCTTTGACTGACCTGCATTAACGGTATCTTGGGCTCTGATTTTGGCATTATCAATGACAACTCTGCTTGCTTTTGGGTCATTGATGATTTTACGTATCTCTTCTACGGTAATATCATTTTTCCGCAAAACAGCTATGTCTTTTAAAGCATCGATATCATGTTCGGAAAAACTATATTTTTTTCGTCCAAGATAGTTTTCGGTGTGTGATGGACTAATGAGCTTTTCTTCAATGTAGTAGCGGATGGTACGGTCGGAAAGACCCGTTAACTCACAAACAGTTTTGATTTTCATTTAGCCACCTCCATTCATACCGTAATTATAGATTTTTACGTTGGGTAAAAGTCAATGATATTTTATAAAAAAGCGTAAAAACTGTTATCTAAAAATAAAAACAAAACTCAACATACTGAGTTCCTTTTTGTTCGTCACCATACCTTTTTATTTATATAATAACAAACTAAATCTGATCTGTCAAGCATCACTTGAGGTGGAAACATCACCTACTCAATCAGAGATTTATTGAAAAGATCTGCTTAATGTGTTATATTTAATACACACGGTACCGGCGAATAAGAATTTGAAAGGAAATTACCATGTTTGATATGATCAAAATAGGGAAACGAATAGCAAGCCTCAGAAAGAAGTGCGGCATGACGCAAATGTCCCTTGCCAACAGCCTTGGCATCAGCTTTCAGGCGGTGTCAAACTGGGAGCGTGGACTTGCCATGCCCGATATAGCAAATCTGAAGGAGCTTGCCGAAACACTTGGAACTACCGTAGATGATATTCTCGACGATTCGGAAAAAGCGCGGATACTCGTATCTGCGGATGCAGGCGAGGATGTTGAAGCACAGCTTACACCGGAAGAGTTTAACGATATGGCGCCTTTACTCACGGCGGATAAAAACTTAAAGCTTCTTGAAGCTGTGTCGGCGCCCTTTGCGCCCGAAGAAGCGGCAGAGGCAAAGGCAAATCTCGATACAGACGACTTTGATGATGAAGAATATGCAAAAATGGCATTTGAAGCGGGAAATGTTGCGATGCTGTCGCTTTTTGTCGATAATATCAGCGATGAGCTGAAGACAGAAATGTTCAAAAAAGCATTTGAAAACGGGGATCCGGCGATATTCTCTCAGTTTATGAACCGTATAACTGAGGAAAATGCAGAGTATTATGCTGAAAGGGCATACTCTGAAGGTAAGGTACCCATATTCTCGATGCTTCTACACCGACTCAGCCGTGAAAAGCAAGAGGAGCTTGCTTTGCGCGCTTTAGAGGAATACAATATTCCGTATGTTGCCATGCTCAAGAAGCACATCACCGACGATGAACGCAAAAAATACAAAAAGAAAGCATTCTTTAGCGGCAACGTAGCGCTGTTCAGCATACTGAAGGATCGGTTCGTCGATTCAGATTACGGTTCCGATGACGAAGACTTTGATGACGATGATGAAGACTTTGATGACGATGATGAATAATCTGAACTGAATTACTGTAAGAAGTATAAAAAGGTACATCATGGGAATGGGTGATGTTCTTAGCGGAGAATTTATGCTTTGAGCAAAGTGCAAGCATCGCATTTGACTAGTCAAACGCAAATATGGGCTAAGCCCAAACCCTTATAACGACAGAAAGAGATAGCAAATCGGTTCGTAGCCGAAATG
>JAFUPK010000123.1 GCA_017481265.1 Clostridia bacterium | reverse complement strand
TGTTTCACGCGCAAACAAACACTAAAAATCAAAAGTCCGATTTTTGTCTGCTTCGCAGACACGTGTTTAGCGTGAAAGGGACGAAAAACTATCACGTAATGTTTTACTGTTTCACGCGCAAACAAACACTAAAAATCAAAAATCCGATTTTTGTCTGCTTCGCAGACACGTGTTTGTTTCATAATTTTTTGTGCAGCCGTAGGCTGAAGGGAGATTAATATGGCTAAAAAACTGAGAATAGGTATTATCGGATGTGGATTTATTGCAAATCAGAAGCATCTTCCCGGACTTTCTGTTATCGATGAGGTAGAGCTTGTCGCATTCTGCGATCTCATCGTTGAAAAGGCTGAAAAGTCTTGTGCAAAGTACGGCGCAGAGGGTGCAAGGGTATACGTTGATTACAAGGAGCTTCTCGCAGACGAAACAATTGACGTTGTTCACGTATGTACACCCAACAGAAGCCACAGCTTTATTACAGTCGACGCTCTCGAGGCGGGTAAGCACGTAATGTGCGAAAAGCCTATGGCGATAAACTCTGCAGAAGCACTCAAGATGCTTGAGGCTGCAAAGAGAACAGGTAAGAAGCTGACCATCGGATACCAGAACCGCCAGAGAAACGATATTCAGTTCCTCAGAAAGAAGGCTGACGAAGGCTTCTTCGGCGATATATACTATGCCCGCGCTATCGCTATCCGCCGTCGCGGTGTGCCTAACTGGGGTGTGTTCACTAACGAATATGAGCAGGGCGGCGGTCCCCTTATTGATATTGGTACCCACTCCCTTGACCTGTCGCTTTGGCTTATGAACAACTATAAGCCCAAGTACTGTGTAGGTCAGACCTTTGCAAAGCTTCGCAACCTGCCTCTTGAGGGCGACGGAGAATGGGATCCTACCGATATGACCACCGAAGACAGCGCATTCGGCTTCGTTGTAATGGAGGATGGTGCCGTTATTTCCGTTGAGGCATCCTGGGCGATCAATATGTTTGATGCAATGGAGGCTACCTGTGTTCTTGCCGGAACACGGGGAGGTGCCGACCTTATGGACGGAATCCGTCTCAACGGTACCGTTGACGGTAAGAGATACACAGAGGTATTCCCCTTTGATGCATATGAGGCTCCCCTTATGGGAAGCGTAACAGCTTCCGATGATCCGGATGCTGAGATCGAGGGCAACGCAGAGGCGAGACAGTGGATCGATGCGATCCTTAACGATACAGATCCCTGCGTTCTTCCCGAGCAGGCTATATGTGTAACAAGGATCCTTGAAGGTATCTACACATCTGCTAAGACAGGTATGCCCTATTTCTTTGAATAAAACATAAGGCGTTGTGTGTTTTTAAGTTATTGTTATTTTGAAAGGAGAATGAAACGGTGAAAAATATTATTAAGCTGCTTTTAGCTTCAGTAGTTGTTGCTATGGCGTTTTCTCTTGTTGTATCGGGTACGGGGAAGCTTCCCTTTGACGATGTAAAGGAGAACAAATGGTATTACAGTGCAGTTGCAGAGGCATATGAGACGGGGCTTATGAAGGGACAGTCAGAAACTAAGTTTGCACCTCAGAAAACTATCAGCCGTGCTGAATTTGTAACACTTCTATACAGACTTGCCGGCGTTAATGAGACAGGCTTTGCCGAGAATCTCGCAACCTTTGCAGACGGCAAGACCGATAAGTGGTATTCCGAGGCTATGGGCTGGGGTGTGTCTCGCGGACTTATCAAGGGAAATCCCGACAACACGGTAAAGCCGGGAGCATCGGTAACCCGTGCCGAGCTTGCCGTAATGATCGTAAGATACCTCGATTATATGGGTTACAGACTTCCCGAAACAGGTACGGACGAGCAGTTTACCGACCACGGAAAAATTGCAAAGTGGTGCCGTACAGAGGTTTATACCTGCAAAAAATGGGGTATCTTTGAGGGAGATGCACAGGGCAACTTCAATCCCTCCAATGGAACTACCCGTGCTGAAGGAGCTACCATCGCGCTGAGACTTACAAAGTCCGTTGACGAGCTTCTTAAAAATACAGGTGTTGTTATAGCACGCACAGGCGAAGAATCTGAGTTCACCTTCTTCCATGAGAAGGCATTCGACGGGGAGAACGGTATTACCACGGCAAAATTTATTTTTGACAGGCTCAGCTTAGAGCTTGACACCGAGATAAGCAGCAAGAATTATGGTTCAAGTGCTCTGAAGGAATGTAATCTTCAGTTGATAATGAACGTTCCTCAGGATGCCGATATTGCCGAGATGAGCGAAAATCTGGGTGACAGCGGATATGCTGTAAAGGTTAAGCGCGACGGTGAGTATACAAAGGTGCTTCTTGCGTACAATACGAGATTTGCCCGTGCCTACACCTTTGAGCTTCTTCTCACCAAATACGTAAAGGACGGAGTACTTGCCCTTCCTGCAGATCTTAACGTCAGCGGAAATGTCAAGGAAGAGGATTTCTTTACTGTTACAAGCAGTATAGACAAAAACACCCGTGACCCCTTTGTTTATGTGGAAAACGGTGTGTACTATATGTACTGCACGGGTTGGCGTGTATATAAGAATACCTCGGGTTCTATCAACGGAAAATGGTCACAGATCGAAAATGCTGTGGTGAAGCCTGCCGATTATAAGAAATGTAATTGGGCACCGGAAATGTATAAGCATAACGGTTCGTACTATCTGTTTACTACATACTCCCCAAACTATACACGAAATGAGTATGAGAATCACGGCTGTATCATAATGAAGGCTGACTCTCCCGAGGGTCCTTTTAAGATGATAACCGACGGATGGATCACTCCTCCCGAGTGGGACTGCATCGACGGTACTCTCTACATTGACAATGATAACGTACCGTGGATGATCTTCTCACGCGAGCATACTTGTTATGAAGCTAACGGAGCCTTTGCAGCAGCACAGCTTTCCGAGGACTTCACACATTTCGTAAGCGAGCCTATAGAGCTGTTCCGTGCAAATGATGCACCGTGGAATACACAGGGCATTACTGACGGATGCTTCATGTATACCACTGCCGAGGGAGATCTCCTTATGCTTTGGTCCAACAATGACGAAAAGGGATACTGCGTAGGCGTTGCAAGAAGCAGTAACGGCAGACTTGACGGCGAATGGAGTCACGAAGAGCCGAGACTTTTCACCGCATGGATGGCAGGCGATGCAGAGGAAAATAAGTTTGACGGCGGTCACGGTATGATATTCACCGATACCGACGGACAGATGTATCTCGTCGTTCACGCTCCGAACGATTGGGGCGGTGATTCCTCAAGAATGACCTTCGTTCCCGTGATCGAGAGGAACGGATGCCTCGTTTGGGATCTGAATCTTGAATAAAAGACAAATGGGCTTCTCATGTTCGTTATACCCGAATTTGAGACAGCCCATTGTTTTTTTGCTGTATTAGCAAGTTATTGTTGCAATATTGCGGAATTTGTACTATAATATAAAGTGGTAGATTGTACTATGCCGGATTATGCCCGGATGGAGTTTTGTGCGGTGTTATGTCTCGTTTTGCACGGCGGGTATTAAAACGGTATTATATAAAGAAAGGTGTCCTGTTGATATGGAGAAAATTTTTGAAGAACTGGTGAATAAAGAAGCATCCCTTGCACTTGTAGGACTTGGATACGTCGGTATGCCCATAGCTGTAGCCTTTGCGGCAAAGGGCTTTGATGTTATCGGATATGACCTTAACTCTGCAAAGATCGAGCTGTATAGGTCCGGTGTCGATCCCACAAATGAGGTTGGAGATGAGACGATAAAACATACTACCGTCCACTTTACTTCAGATGAAAATGATCTTCGTAAAGCGAAGTTCTATATCGTGGCAGTGCCCACTCCTATCAATACGGACCATACTCCGAACCTTGCTCCTGTAATAGGAGCCTCAGAGATCGTAGGACGTAATATCAGCCGCGGCGCTGTGGTGGTATATGAATCCACGGTGTATCCCGGGGTTACTGAGGATGTTTGTATTCCGATTCTCGAAAAGATGTCGGGGCTTAAAGCAGGCGTGGATTTTAAGGTCGGTTACAGCCCTGAACGAATCAATCCCGGCGATAAGGTACACAGGCTTGAGAATATCACCAAGATCGTATCGGGAATGGATGAAGAGTCCCTTTCAGAGATCAAAAAGGTTTATGATGCCGTTATAGAGGTCGGTACATATCCTGTTTCAAGCATCAAGACTGCAGAAGCCATAAAGGTGGTCGAAAACAGCCAGAGAGATATCAATATCGCGTTCATGAACGAGCTTGCCATGGTGTT
>JAFUPK010000122.1 GCA_017481265.1 Clostridia bacterium | reverse complement strand
TGTTTCACGCGCAAACAAACACTAAAAATCAAAAGTCCGATTTTTGTCTGCTTCGCAGACACGTGTTTAGCGTGAAAGGGACGAAAAACTATCACGTAATGTTTTACTGTTTCACGCGCAAACAAACACTAAAAATCAAAAGTCCGATTTTTGTCTGCTTCGCAGACACGTGTTTGTTTCGTAATTTTTTGTGCAGCCGTTGGCTGAAAGGAGATTATTATGACAGGCAGATCGTACTGGATATGGCATTACGGCGATTATGAGCTGTTCCACAATATGAAGCTTCATATGCGCCGCGAAGAATACGGCATGAACGTCCCCGCATTTTTTAAGATCGACAGACCCCATTTGAACATAAAGTTTAAAAAGAGCTTTCGCACGGACTTTGACGGATATATGACCGTATACTTGAACGGAATTGGCAGAATAAATCTTGACGGACACTTTTATGCTCCTGAGGCAAGGATAAACGTACCGTCGGGAGAGCACACCGTTGAGGTGTCCGTTGCAAACGAAAGTGGATTTCCCTCGATATTCGTTGAAAGCGACGTGTGTCCGTCAGATAAAACCTGGCTGAGCTCTCATATTTCGGGGCATTTTTGTCCCGTAGGCGGGGATGAAGCTTTTGACAGTGCTGACTGTCGTGTGGAAAAATTTCCTTTTGAATATGAAGAAAGATCTCCGATCACTACTGAAGAGTTCTGCGATGGTGTGCTTTTTGATTTTGGTGAAGAGCTGCTTGCAAGACTTCTGATTGACAACGCCGATAAAAATGCAGAGCTTTGCGTGATCTACGGTGAGAGCCGCGAAGAAGCTTTTGACAGAGACGAGGCTATTATCTTGGAGTCTGTTTCGGGGAGGGCTTCCTATTGCCTCAAAGCAAGGGCGTTCAGATATGTCTGTGTTATCGGAGCAAACTCCGATATCTCCGCACTTGCCGAGCACGAGTATCTTCCTCTTGAACAGCGCGGAAGCTTCGAGTGCTCAAACGAGCTTTATAACAAGATCGTCGATGCCTCCGTGCGTACCTTTCATCTTAATTGCCGCGAGGCTTTTCTCGATGGTATCAAAAGAGATAGGTGGGTATGGTCGGGAGACGCATATCAGAGTGCTCGCATAAACGAGTATCTTTTCGCCGACGACGCTATCGTGAGACGTACGGCTGTGGGACTTATTGGCAGAGCTCCCTTCGAAGCGCATTTGAACGGTATCGTGGATTACAGCTTTTACTTTATCATCGGTCTGTGGGAATACTATATGGCCTACGGGGATCGTGATTTCCTTGAAAGGATGTATCCCCGTGCTTTGGAGGTGATCCGCTTTTCCGAGGGAAGAGTCAACGCCGACGGCTTTATTACCGAGTGCGAGGGAGACTGGGTGTTCGTTGACTGGGCTGATATGGACAGAAATGGAGCCGTATGCGCGGAGCAGTTCCTTTTCGCCGAGTCTTACCGCGTGATGGCGGATGTTGCGGCACTTGTCGGACAGAATGGCGAAGAATTCCGCTATAAATATGATGCTTTGCGTGAGAGGATCGATCGCTTTTACTGGAGAGAGCATCTCGGTGCATACATAGACAGCTACGAGTCGGGAAAGGAAAGCGTAACGCGGCACGCAAATATTTTTGCCGTTATGTACGGCTTCGTTAGTCCCGACAGGGCACAGATCATTAATGAAAACGTATTTGAAAATGACGCTGTGCCGAAGATAACTACGCCTTATTTCAAGGGATATGAGCTTGACGTGTACGGAAAGCTCGGAAGACTTGATAAGATCGAGCGCGAGCTCGATACTTACTGGGGAGGTATGATAACGCTTGGCGCAGGCACGGTATGGGAGGAATTTGACCCCTCTATGAACGGCATCGAGCACTATGCAATGTACGGCGGTAAATTTATGAAATCCTTGTGCCACGCGTGGGGCGCAGGACCCATATATCTTTTTGGCAGGTACTATCTTGGTGTGTATCCTACATCTCCGGGATACGAAAGCTTTAATGTTGAGCCGTGTCTTGGTGGACTTGACAGTATGTCGGGTACTGTTTATGCCGCAGGTGCCTTTGTGAAGATTTCTTTTGATAAGAAACACCTGGCCGTATCTGCCGAGCGCGACGGAGGTACGCTGATATTCCGAGGAGAAAGATACCCTATAAAGAAAAATTCGCCCGTTATTCTTGAGTTGAAGGGAATGTCTTAAAGTAAAATTACATTGAAAATTACATTATAGATGGAAACTATATTATTATGAAAAACATATCATATAAAGACAAGCTTGCGGACTTGTTATCCCGCGAGTATAACTGCAATAAGAATGATCTTTTTACTGAGGACAACATACTGACCGAGTCAGCGCTAATTGAAGGCAGAAGAAGGTACAGCGACGAAAAATACTTTTTTCATATGGTCACATTGGGTAAAAATGCCGTAGTTACATCCGATAGCTGTCTTCATCCGTTTCTTCTCGAATTTTTGAAAGATCAGACCGGACATTGCCTGTTCGAAATACCGAAGCTTTTGGAGCTTGAAAGAGAACTTGGCAAATATTCATATACGCTTACTCCCACCTATCATATGTTCCTGCCGTGCAAAAAAACGGAAGCTAAAAATGATTTGCAGGTCAAGTGGTATTATGACGAAGAGATACTTCCGTTTTACGGAGACGCGAGGTTTCCCAACGCCATATGTGAGGAATATCTGAGCTGCCGCCCTGACAGAATTGTTGTCACAGCTATGGACGGCGATGAAATAATAGGAATGGCAGGCTGCTCCGAGGATGCACCGGGCTGGTTACAGATCGGTGTGGACGTGATTCCTGAGTACAGATCCCGTGGGATCGGCACATACCTTGTATCTCTGCTAAAAAACAAGATCGAAGAAATGGGAGCAGTTCCGTTTTACGGCACAAGCATTTCAAATTATCATTCGTGGAATATCGCAATAAACTGCGGCTTCCGTCCTGCGTGGGTGGAGATCGGCGCAGAGGAGACACATGAAAACTAAAAACTCTCTAAAACCAATATGAGAGAAGCTAAGTTTATTACAGATTGAATTTCCCTGCAAAGTATGCTATAATGTAACTATCTGCGAGCAAATCGCAATTTTGGAGTCAGCTTACAATGTCAAAAATCAAAAGCTTTCTGAAAAAAGAAATACATCAAAGTGCGGTGCTCCTCCGAAGCATACCCGCTACGGTCATGACGCTTTTCGTGGTCAGCGTTATCTGCATGAATCTTCTTGCAAATAAGACCCTTCTCCAGCTTGATTGGATAGCCCTCGACGGCGGTATTCTTATCTCGTGGCTTTCCTTTATGTGCATGGATGTGACCACAAAGCACTTCGGCCCCGGTGCATCCAACAGAATTTCCATCCTTGCCGCAGGGATAAACCTTCTCACCTGCCTGATATTCTTCATTGCAAGCAGCATCCCGTCAAATGCAGGTAATTACTCAGCCTTCGACGGCATCTTCGGTGGAACTTGGTTCATCCTTTTCGGAAGCACGGTGGCATTCCTTTCCTCGGCGGTCATAAATAATATGCTCAATCACATGATCGGCACAGCGTTCAAAGACAACCCCGACGGCAAGCTTGCCTATGCCATGCGCACCTACGTTTCCACCTTTATCGGGCAGTTTCTCGACAATTTTATCTTCTCCATCATCGTTTTCGTATACTTTGCTCCCCTTTTCTGGGATGGCTTTTCGTGGACGGTTTTGCAGTGCGCTATGTGTGCGCTGACGGGTGCTGTGGCAGAGCTTGTCATGGAGATCGCCTTTTCTCCCATAGGCTACCGTATTGTGACAAGCTGGAAGAAAAACTCTGTAGGTAAGGAATATCTTGAGCTTCTTGAACGCAAGGAAGGAAAAAAGTCATGAACATACTCATAACGGGAAGTTCTCAGGGCATCGGCCGCGGGATCGCTGAACTGTTTTTAAAAAAAGGACATAATGTCATTGGAATCGACCGACAGAAGTCTACTATAGATCACGAATGCTATACACACTACATTTGCGACGTGAGGAAAATAGATTCCCTGCCGCAGCTTCCCGAAGTAAATGTGCTTATCAACAACGCCGGTACACAGAACGAGGATGACATAGACATAAACCTCAAAGCCCTTATCCGTGTAACGGAAAAATACGGTGTACAGGAGAATATCAAGTCTGTACTCAACATCGGAAGCGCCAGCGCTCACACGGGAGCTGAATTTCCGGAATACTGCGCCAGCAAGGGAGGAGTCCTCGCTTATACTAAAAATGTGGCTATGCGCGTGGCAAAGTACGGCGCAACCTGCAACAGCCTAGATCCGGGCGGTGTTATCACTCCCCTTAACGAGTGCGTAATGAACGATCCTGCACTTTGGGCGGAGATCATGGATGAAACGCCGCTGAGACGCTGGGCAACAGTCGAAGAGATAGCAGAGTGGGCGTATTTTCTTACGGTGACAAACACATTCTGTACGGGACAGAGTATTCTTGTTGACGGAGGAGAGTCCATAAACTACAACTTTGTCTGGAAGGACTGAAAAATACCGAAAGGTATTGATAATTCTCAAAAATTGTAGTATAATAATCTTACAATAGAACAAACGGGAGCTTGTATTACAGGCTGAGAGGAAGGTGTGACCTTCGACCGAGAACCTGATTTGGATAATGCCAACGTAGGGACGCCTGATATAAGATATTGGGAATAACAAAGACCACTCGGAAGTTACCAAATCGGTAGCTTCCTTTTTTGTTGCTTTTGGAGGTATTTATGGTAAAGATCAACGGTGAAGAACTGAATATTGCAGGAAAGACAGTTGCGGAATATCTTCTGGCTACAAACTATGATCCAAAGCGGATCGCAGTAGAACGTAACGGAGACATTGTTCCCAAAGCACAGTAC
>JAFUPK010000121.1 GCA_017481265.1 Clostridia bacterium | reverse complement strand
GCTATGCTTCCCGTATTCAACCAGACTCATTACAGACTCATTTACAACTATAATGAGATGCAGGCGGCTATCGATAACGGTGGCACAGGCAACGTAACCTTTACAGTATACAATGCTATTAAGGGTGAGGCTCACAGAGTTAACGTCGTTATTCCCGTTAAGCTCACAACCAAGTAATACTCTTGACTCATAAAATAAAACCGCCCTCGGGCGGTTTTATTTTGCTTTTTTAAGCTAAGTGAAAAGGTTTATTATTGACATCGGGACAGAGTAGGGGTATAATATAAGGTAGCATGATTTAAAAGTGAGGAAAAATAAATGAAGGTTTCAAAGCTTCTCGGACAGAGATTTAAAAATGCCCCCTCTGACTGCGTTATCGAGAGCCATGCTCTTATGACACGCGGAGGATACATGAAATATGTTGCAAACGGTATCTACTCCCTCTTTATGCCCACCAAGCGCATTACCAAGAAGATCGAGGCGATCATTCGCGATGAGATGGATAAGGCTGACGGACAGGAGGTTATGTTCCCCGTAGCTATGCCCGCAACCCTTTGGGAGGAGTCCGGCAGATACGATTCCATCGGAAGTGAGCTTGCAAGATGGAAGGACCGTTCGGGTAACAAGATGGTCCTCGGTATGACTCATGAGGAAGCCGCAGTTCAGCTTGCGCGTGATACTGCTGCATCCTATGCAGACTACCCTTTTATGATCTACCAGATCCAGACCAAGTTCCGTGATGAGCCCCGTGCCCGCGGAGGTCTTATCAGAGTTCGTGAGTTTACCATGAAGGACGCGTACTCCTTCCACACAAGTGAAGCGGATCTTGATGCTTACTATGATATTCAGTTTAAGGCGTACGAGAACATCTTCCGCCGTGCAGGCGCAAAGAACGTTGTTGCTGTAAAGAGTGACTCAGGTATGATGGGCGGTAACGTTTCTCATGAGTTTATGCTTCTTTCCGAGATCGGTGAGGATACTATCGCTATTTGCCCTACCTGCGGCTACAGCGCAAACATGGAGGCTGCTGACGTTATCGTAAATAACGAGGCAGGCGAGGTCTCTGAGCTTGAGAAGATCGCAACTCCCGATGTAAAGACCATTGATGAACTCACTAAGGCTCTCGGTATTGCTCCCACAGCATTCTGCAAGGCAGTTGTATACCAGAAGAACGCCGATGACAGCTACGTTATCGTATTCATCAGAGGCGACCTTGAGGTTAACGAGACAAAGCTTCGCAATTACCTTAAGTACGAGATCCATCCCGGCACGATCATGGAGGATTCCGGAATCGTTGCAGGCTTCATCGGTCCTGTAGGCTTCCCGAAGAACGTAAAGGTCGTATTCGATGCATCTCTCAAGGGCATCGAGTCTCTCGTTTGCGGTGCAAATGAGGCAGACTTCCACTTCAAGGGTATGAATATCGCACGTGATGTGGGTGAGGTTGAGTACGCTGACGTTGCAAAGATCTTTGAGGGTGCTCTCTGTCCCGTATGCGGAAAGCCCCATATCACTATCAACAAGGGTATCGAGATCGGTAACATCTTCAAGCTCGGCACAAAGTACACAAAGAGTATGGGAATGACATATCTTGATTCCGACGGCGAAGCGAAGAACCCCATTATGGGTTGCTACGGAATCGGTGTGGGACGTCTTGCGGCTTCCATTTGTCAGGAGAGCCACGACGACTTCGGTCCCATTTGGCCTATGTCCATCGCACCCTGGCAGGTTGAGGTATGTAACCTCAGAAGTGATGATGAGACCGTCAACAGCACAGCGGCGGCTCTTTACGAGGACCTTAAGGCGGCAGGTGTTGAGGTGCTTTACGACGACAGAAACATCCGTCCCGGAGCAATGTTTGCAGATGCAGATCTGTTCGGTATCCCCGTTCGTGTTGTAGTATCTCCCAAGACCTGCGAGCGCGGCGTAGTTGAAGTGTCCTTCCGCGACAAGTCCTGGAAGGGCGATATTGCTCTTGCAGATGCGGTAAGTGAGCTTCGCCGTATCGTTGACGAACAGCTTGCACTTTATAAGTAATATTAAAAGGCTGACGGGTTTCTCTGTTATTCCTAATGGAGGATTTGCGGCACAAAAAATCGGTAGAGAACTTGTTTTCTCTGCCGATTTGTTTTATAATGATGGAGGTGATGAAAATGGATAAAGAAAAAGGATTACCGCAAAGGAAGCCTCTACGGTTAAAGAATTTCGATTACAGTACACCCGGGGCGTATTTTATAACGATATGTACGTATAACAGAAAATGCACGTTGTCCCGTGTCGTAGGGGCGATTCACGAATCGCCCGAAATAAAATTAACGGACTATGGAAAAATTACAGATGAAATCATACAGAATATTCCCAAACGGCATAAGGCAACCGTAGACACATATGTGATTATGCCGAACCATATTCACCTGATTATCATAATAACTGATGACGAAGAATTGCGGGCGATTCGTGAATCGCCCCTACAAGGTCGATCTGTTATTTCAAAGGTTATTGGACATATCAAAATGAATGTATCTAAAGAGATACATCATCGATATGGCGATGCTATAATATGGCAACGTGGGTTTCACGATCACATCATTCGAGATCGGCGAGATTACGAAAAAATTGCTAAATATATTTATGAGAATCCGATAAGATGGCAATACGATTGTTTCTATGCAGAAGAATAGGGGGTATGTGCTAAGCCCTGTGCCAGCGTTGCTTGCAACGCTGTAATACAAATGAGAAACCGGCGATAAAAAGAAAGGAATATTTTTGATAGACAAGTATATACATATCTATACCAAACGTAACTGTTTGTTAGCTTTATCCTGTGCAAGTATTGCATTCATGCCTTTGTTTATCGTATCTCTGATGTATGATGTAATTCTCGAAGACACTTTAGTTGCATTTGTTCCTTTTATAATTGCAGCTATATGTGTCGCAATAGCTTCTTTGAGCACTATACGTTTTAAGAAAATGATCAGAATGCAAGAACAGCAGTATGGAGTGCAATTTAATGACGATAATGTTGTTCATTTGGAAACAACATTGTATCTTTCGGAAAAATGGTTTATATGGGCCGTCATTAGTGCAATCTACAAAGATCATATCAAATCCATACATTCTAAATTAGTACATGGCAGAAGCGGATCTTCAAATAAAGTAACCATAAAAACTGTTGACAACAAGAAATACACCATTTGGTGTTTAAGTTCTTCAAATATCAACAAAATAAAAAAATGGAAAACAATAATATAATTTAAATTGTCTATACAATAGCTAACCCCGACAGACCTATTGAAAATCTGTCGGGGTTACTTATTTGTTTACAGCAGAGCAAATCTATAATATTGTGATTTTTCCACTAAGAACATTACCCATTATCGTCAGCCTTTTTTGTAGTAATAATTCACTTATTGGATCGATGATCGTTTGCATTTAGTTTCGTACAAGCTGATATATCATTTGAAATAAAGATGATTTGTCGGGCAATTTAACTCATAAAGATTAAGAATCACACAAAACAGATAGTAAGCTCCGACTCATCCGCGATAACCGAGTTGTGCGCAATTTTATATTCGGTTTGCACTGCGTAAAGTCCCCTATTGTTCGTATGAGGAATGAACAGCGGGAAGGCAGATGATGTAATGTCGATGCGGAGACGCTCGCCCTTGCCTATGACGAATGCGGCGCTGTCAAAGGTAAATTCCATATCGGTCTCTGTACCGGGAACATAATCGGGGCAGAAGGTGCTGACAGAATGAATATCGTCACGCATAGTCAGATCACCCTCTTTTCTGCACAGGCTGATAATCACATAGAAGCAGGTGTCCTCGCAGTCTGAGCGGACTCGGAGCTTCAGGCGCATCTTCCCGCGGACGTGTACGTCTTCTGCGAACTCATCGGTGTAGAACACTACGGCGTCCTTGTACGCCTCGGGAGGATCGAGATTTACACAAGCGCCGAAATTGTGCGTAAGCCCGTGGGTGTATCTTGTGGGTTCAGCAGGATCATAGGTGTAGCTGTGCTCACCGCTTCCCAAAGGAAGCGTAATTGAGCTGTCAGCCTTTGTAAAGTCACCCTCTAACCAACCGTTTTTACCGAAAAGCTCGTAGTAGGTGATCTCTCCTTTCTTTAGCGGAGAGGGACCCTTGCCCCTTACGTGGTCAAGCCACGCGATCTCTATTTCCCGGAGTCTTTCGGTACTTCCGCCGTCCTCAAATCCGTAGGGAAGAGCATGACAGGTTGCACCGTGCTCGTAGGGCTGGAAGTAGAAGGCACTCTGCTTTCTTGTTTCTTCGTCAAGGGACTTCCACATATCTATGACGCCCTGCGAAAAGATGTCGCAGAATCCCGTAGTGAGAAGCAGAGGAATGTGTGCATCCCGCAGAGCCGCACGTGTTTCGCATCCGCCGTGGTATGTGTCCCAGAATGGATCATCCCTGTTCGGATGGGTAAGAATACCGTCAAAATCGGGAGTTTCCTCTGTAAGTACGGCTTTTGAAAAATCGGTCATTGGGAGCATACGGAAAGCATCGTCACAAAGCTTCTTCTCAAGTCCCGAATTTTTCTTATACAGTGGGCAGAACCAATTTCCGTAGAGCCCTATTTTGAAATGACCGTTCAGGTAAGCTAAATTGTACCTTTCGGTGTCCATAACCGAAAGACAGGCTGCCTTGATGTCATCGGCAAATGGATAAGTTTCATAGTGCACAGCGGCGGTATAGCTTGCACCTACGAGATAAAGCTCTCCGTTGTAGAACGATTGACACCTTGCCCAGTTTTGAAGCCCGATGCCATCGGTACGCTCATAGATAAATGGGACAAATTCTCCAGTGCTTTTACCTGTTCCGCGGCACATCTGAAAGACTACAGCATATCCTGCCGTTACCCAGTCGCGCATCAGCCAGTCATAGATAAGCTGAGCAGAGTCCTCGTTACTTATGCTTATGTGATCGTCAACATATGGTGAACGGTAGAGCATGGTAGGGTATTTTCCCTCAGGAGAGGGAAGGCAGACTACCGTAAACAGCTCACAGCCTTCGCTCGGTACGTAAAGTGTATATAGCTTGTGTTCCATATTTATAAATATTCCTTTCTGTCAGGATCATTCTAATTATAGCATAACACAGAGAGAGATTTCAAGTATACTGAACACAAAGATTGATTTTTGGAAGTTCCCATAAAATCAAACAGGATAGAGAAGCGCAAAGCTCTCTATCCTGTTTAAGCTATCAGAGGGATCCTTCGTAAGGCGAAAGCTCGATGCGGATGAAATATCCTCTGTCATGACTGCAAACGGGGCATTGCTGCGGTACTGATGTTCCCGAGTAGATGTGTCCGCAGTTGAGGCAGATCCACGATGCTTTAACATCGGAGACATACAGCTTTCCCGATTCGAGAAACTCTGCAAAGCGTCCGAATCGGTTGCCGTGGGTTTTTTCGACCTGGGCAATCAAGTTGAAGGTGGCGGCGACTTCGGCGAAGCCTTCCTCCTTAGCAGTTTCGGCAAATGCCTTATACACATCGTCATGCTCCTCATATTCGTTGTGCTGAGCCATTCGCAGGAGCTCTGCGGTATTCGCGGCAATGTCCACGGGGTACGTGCCGTCTATGGAGATGTTCTCTCCCGCAACTGATGAGAGAAGATTATAGAAGACCTCCGCGTGCTCCTTTTCCTGTCCTGCGGTATAATTAAAAATTGCGCTGATGGCGTAATGCCCCTCCTTTTCCGCTTGAGCTGCGGCAAAGGTGTAGCGGTTACGCGCTTGGCTTTCACCTGCAAAGGCGCGCATTAAATTTTCTTTTGTTTTGCTGTTTCTAAAGTCCATTCTGTACTCCTTATAAATAATAATGTGCAGGGTAGGTGAGATGATTTGCGTAGGGGAGCTTTTCCGCTGTGATAAAGCCGCAGGGGGCGCATATCACATCGGGGATGCGTGAGACTACCGTTGCGCAGGTGTGCTCGGCTGTGGCGGGTTTATTTACACTGAAGGCTGTGTACGGCTCGCCGTGTATCTTGAAATCACACATATCTCCTTCGTCCTTTGCGTACACCTTTCCGATGCACCCAAGCTCAAGCATGGGGCCCTGATAGGTCTCAATGGTCACAAGAGCGTTCATGCCTATGCAATCGCCGCTCTTTATTGACGTACCGAGAGTTTCGCTGTATACGTCCTCGGGTGATGTGATGGGAATAAGCGTCTGAGAAACACATTTGACCGAATACCCGAGCTTTGCAGCAAGAGCCTCTCCGGAATTCCATACGTATGCAGGCTCGGTTATCTCCGGGTGCGCGATCTGCCGTTCAAATTCATCGAGGGTCAGACCTACTCCGTGAGCACGCGCAAGAGCCACACCGTAATCCTCCACATTGTAGCTGACCGTACCCTCGATCTTGTCGATTTGCTGAACTCCCGCGGCAATGCACGCAACAGCATTGACCCAGAAAATATCCTGCATACCTGAGCCCGTGACAGTGCATCCGTGATCCTTTGCCATGCGGTCCAGTCTGTTTGCGTTTACGGGTGCAGTTGTCCAAGGGTACAACGCCTCCTCGCAGGTTGTGATGACATTGATCCCGCGCTTTACGCAGTGCTCGATGCTTGCTTCCACATCGGTCATAAAGCTTTGCAGGGTCACGATGGCAATGTCGGGGTCGGATGCCTCGAGAACACCCTCGGCATCCTTGGAAATGAGAATACCCGTGCTTCTGCCGAGTTCGCATACCTCGCCGATGTCACGTCCTACAAGGGTATCGTCGCAGTCAATGGCACCTACGATCTCTATCCCCTTTTCATACATATACGGAATGAGGTAACGGCTCATTTTGCCGCAGCCGTATTGCACAGCTCTGATCTTTTCGTTCATTATGAATATCCTTCCTTTTTGGTCTTTGCACTTAAAGTATGCTCTCGGTACGGCACCTTCATTCGTAAAAAGTAAAAAATCTGATGCAAAATTCGTGTTCGTCGGGGAAAAGCAGGTTATTTATTGACATTCGTGCGCTTTTCGGTTATAATCAAATAAATGATATCAAATCCAAGAAAGGCATGATCGTAATTATGAAGAAGTTTTTAGCTGTTATTGCTGTAGCTGCGATGGTTGCTGCGTTGCTTGTCTCTTGTAAGAAGGAGGATACATCATTTGAGGATGTTTGTGCCGCTGTCGTAAAGACAGATGAGCTTGACTCTTATGAGCTGAGCTATGAGCTTCAGATGCACATGATCCGCGGGGACGAAACTGCAGATATTCCCGTGAAGGGAAGCACCAAAAAGGCAATTGTAGAAGGAGAGACCGTCCTCGAATACAAAATGACAGTGGACTATGGCGAGACAGAGAATGAAAATGTCATTTTCGTGAAGGATGGCATGGCATACATGGAGATCTCGGGGAATAAAATGAAGCTGTCTGCCGAGTATGCCGCGGCAAGCGTGCCCATGCTTGAGCTGTCACAGCTTAAGGAAGAGAATATTGCTTCAGCTGAGCTTGTGGGTGATGTGGATGGAAATAAGGTGTACAAGGTCACACTCAAGGAAGGCTCGGGAAATACGTTTTTTGATCTTATCCTCGGCACAGACAGCACTGAGAACACCGCTTTTTCAAGCATTGAGCTTGAGCTTACGGTCGATGCTAACGGGTATATGACCGTGTGCCATGTTAAATTTGAAGCTTCTGCAGAGGACGAGGAGCTTGGCAAATACGGCACCAATGCGGATTGCACGTTTACATATGTATCTCCCGGCACGGCTCCTGACATTGTTCTCCCGAATTTTGATGAGTATACAGATGCGACATTATTTAAGTAAAACGATATTTTTCTTAAACATTTTTAAAGCTGTAGACAAATCCTTGAGTTTGTGGTACAATGATATGTATTCTTGAAAGTAAGGCAAAAAGAAAAAGGTAAAAACCTATGAGCACAAAGAAAACCGTTATCCCTGAAGGCTATAAGCCGCGCCTGAGCATCTATGATACTCAGTGCGCCATAGATTTTATAAAGCGTACCTTCAGCCGCAATCTCAGAGGCGCGCTTGTTCTGAGACGTGTTTCTGCGCCTCTCTTCGTTCTTGAGGCGTCGGGACTTAATGACAACCTCAGCGGAGTCGAGCGTCCCGTGGAGTTTGATATTCCCGCTGTGGGTGAAAACGCGCAGATCGTCCATTCCCTTGCAAAGTGGAAGCGACTTGCTCTCGCACGGTACGGATTCCCCGTTGGTGTGGGACTCTACACGGACATGAACGCTGTCCGCCGCGACGAGGAGCTTGACAATATCCACTCTATTTACGTTGACCAGTGGGACTGGGAGAAGGTCATCTCCCGCGATCAGCGCTGCCGCGCATATCTTGAAGATACCGTAAGAAGCATCGTAGGTGCTCTCTGCGATACCAACGAGGCTGTTATTGATGAGTTTCCCACTCTGAACTGTAAGATCGACCGCGACGTTACATTTGTAACTTCACAGGAGCTTGAGGATATGTACCCTGATCTTGACGGTCACGGCAGGGAGGACGCATTCGTCCGCGAGCATGGCACCACCTTCATTATGAAGATCGGCGGAAAGCTGAGGTCCGGAAAGCCCCATGATAACCGCGCTCCCGACTATGATGACTGGGAGCTCAACGGAGACATAATGGTATGGAACGAGGTTCTCGGACGCTCCTTTGAGATATCATCAATGGGTATCCGCGTAGATGAGGAGTCCCTTGCGCGTCAGCTTGATCTTGCGGGCTGTCCCGAAAGACGTGAGATGGAGTTCCACAAGCTTCTTCTTGAGGGCAAGCTTCCTCTTACCATGGGCGGAGGTATCGGTCAGTCGAGGATCTGTATGCTCATGATGCAGACGGCTCATATCGGCGAGGTTCAGGCATCGGTCTGGGATGATGAAACAAAGAAGCTCTGCGCAGACGCAGGAATAATACTGCTTTAAAATACAAAAAATCTTGCTTGACGCAAGATTTTTTTATTTTTTTCTGAATTATTTTCGAAAAAACCTGCTATTTTGACGTTTTGTGTACGTTACTTATAATTGAGGAAGTATGCCTATTGAAAATATGGTATAATATAAATGGGAATATCCGAAAAATGATGATGCTTGATACTTGTGGTTCAGAAAGGAGGCTTCGATGGTCGATATAACAGAATACGAGCGCGTCGTAAGAGAGTACCGGGCGCCGCTGTTCAAATATTGCTTCTATCGCTTACGCGACAACTTGGAGCTGACGGAAGAGACCGTCGATGATGTTCTCCATGTGCTGTACCGAAAATGGGACAGCATTGATCCGGACGGAAATGTGCGTGCGTGGCTGTACCGCGTTGCAGATTTAGAGATAAAAAGCCACCTGAAAAAATACGAGCGATACTATAAATATAACGAGTCCCTTGAGGAAGCGCTGGAGGGAGGGAAATCAAGAGAGCTGCAGCATTTTGATGAGTACTTTGCCGATAATACTCCTGAGGAGATTTATATGGAAGAGCTTCGTCTCCGTTTACCGGAAGAAGACCGGGAGATATTTACTCTGCGCTTTATCGAAAAGCGTACTATTGAAGAAGCGTCCCGAAGCATAGGGATGCCGTATTCGACCTTGCGCCTGCGGATCTCAAGGCTTGAGCGGCTCGTCCGTGCAGAAATAAAGAAAATTTTTGATGAATAATAGTTTTTTATGCTATTTTGATAAAATGGAAACGATACTTATTATGAGGTCATAATTCAGAAAATATCGCAAAGCCAAGAAAGATATCCTCATAAAATGCAAATCAAAGGAAAGGTAGGTCATAGCTATGAGTACAAGACTTGAAGAAAAGCTTGCGGAATACGAAAAGCATGATCCGATATCGAACGATGAAGAGCTTATTAAGGCTATAGAAATAATAATTGAAGCAGAAGAAAAGCTGCCTGCTGATGAGTGCGACTATGCTCTCATAGAGGAAGCCGTGGATGCGGTGCTTATGCTCAAAGGCGAGGACATTGATGCGCTTGAAATGCGCTCCGCTGAGGTTGCTGAAAGGCATCTTGCAGAGGTTGCCAAGGGAAGCTTGTCAGGTCCTAAGGTACGGTTTGTACACTTAAAGCGAATTTTACCCATTGCGGCGATCATATCGCTGGTGATAATTGGCTCTCTCGTGGCATCTGCAATGAGAGAAAACGGCAAGGACGCGAAGTTTGAGAAGCTTGAAGAAAAGTTCAGCGAGCAAGCCGACATCAGCAGTGCGGGAGAGTATTACGAATTTACAACTCTTGATGAGCTGATAAATGCAGAGGCGTATATGTCCGTGCCGAAGCCAATGTCACTTCCCGAGGGCTGCAGTGTCAATACGATCTCGGTACAGCATTCCTGTATTGAGGTGGAGAGCGATTACCTTGTGGATTATACCGTTCTTGAAATATCCTTGCGCACTGCTGACGGAGAACAGACCGTTGTCATAGAAAATCCCGCCTTTTCGCATAATTCTGATGGGATAATGCTTGAAATTGACGGCAAGACTGTCTATTGCCGTGAGGCTGACGGAAAATTTGAAGGCTCTATGATGCTTAGAGGTTTTTCGGTCACCATAAGGGCGACCAAATTACAAACTCTTCGTGATATTGTAAGATCAATGAACTGAATAAGAGGGACTGTCACATTAAGAGCCGAATAAAAGCACCGTCTCTAAAATGGATAATAAGAATTATTGTACTTTTCTTCAAAAAGCTGAAAACCACCGAATTTTCGGTGGTTTTCTCAGACCGCTGACAAAGGTCTTATGCTGACAAAATGCACAAAAGTTCCCCACGACCTTTTTTAAAAGGGCGCGGGGTCTTGGGGCAGCGCCCTGAGTCGCGGCTACTTCGCTAAACGAAGTAGGACAGAGTGCGAAATTCCCCTTATTCGTCCAAAAAGCGACCCGCACCAAACGAAGTTTGGTGACGCACTTCGCGCAAGCGAACGTGCTGCAGGTCGCGCATCCTCTTTTACTTTTGATTTAGTCTTTGTTTAATTTGGGTTCTATAATAAAAGTTGGGGTAAGACCTGACAGATAGCAAAAAAAGATAGGCATATCTGCCGAAATCTGATAAAATAAAGTTGACTAGACAAAACTTTATC
>JAFUPK010000120.1 GCA_017481265.1 Clostridia bacterium | reverse complement strand
TCTTTGGTCAGCACACGCCATTGCTCCAAGATTTCTTCATAGTTTCTGCCCAGACGGTCAATGCTCTTGATATAGAGCAGATCGTCTTTTTTTATTCTCCGCAGCAGCTTTTTATACTGCGGGCGATTAAAGTCCTTACCGGATTGCTTGTCCAGATAGATGTTTTTCTCCGGCACACCGACTTCTTTTAATGCGATCAGCTGGCGATCCTCATTCTGGTCACGACTGCTGACACGGATATATCCATAAATATTCAAATTGTTACCTCCTGACTTTTATTCCTCCATAGGCAGACACCCTTTCCTCACAATTAATTTTAGTCAAATTTGTCTTTTACCTTTTTACGGACGCCCGCCTAATACCGGAGGAGTTTTTTTCTACGCTATGTTCCAAGACTCTTGATAAATCCCTCATTTCTTGGTATAATTAAAGTATAATAAAAAAAGGAGAACTCACTATGAATATAAATGATATCCTCTCAAAGGTAGACCACACACTTCTCTCCCCTAACGCAACATGGGACGAAATCCGAGCTATATGCGACGATGGAATAAAGTACGGCACAGCATCCGTGTGTATCCCGGCATCATATGTCAAGGCTGCAAAGGAGTACGTCGGAGACAGACTTGCGATATGCACCGTCATCGGCTTCCCCTGCGGCTACAGCACATCGGAAGTAAAATGCTTTGAGGCTGAGAATGCTGTGAAAAACGGTGCCGATGAGATAGATATGGTAATAAACATCGGTCACGCGAAGGATAATCGATATGATGATATTCTCGCTGAGATCAATGCGGTCAAAGCTTCCTGCCGCGGCAAGCTTCTGAAGGTCATCATAGAGACCTGCCTTCTCACCGACGGTGAGAAGATTAAGATGTGCGAGATAGTTTCCGAGTCCGACGCGGACTACATCAAGACCTCTACAGGCTTCAGCACAGGCGGTGCTACGGCTCACGACGTGGCTCTGTTCGCCGAAAACGTGAAGAATGGGCTGAAGATCAAGGCGGCAGGCGGTATTTCAAGCATTGCCGATGCCGAAGAATTTATAAAGCTCGGCGCTGACAGGCTCGGCACCAGCCGTATCGTAAAGATCGTCAAGAACGAAGAATCCAAGTCTGCATACTAAGAAAGGATAAAAGTTATGGCAAATTATCCGACTCCACACATTAACGCCGTCCCCGAGGATTTTGCAAATACAGTCCTCATGCCGGGAGACCCTCTCCGTGCAGAGTTTATTGCGAAGAACTTTCTCACAGATGCCCGTCTTGTAAACAACGTCCGCGGAGTCAACGGTTACACGGGGTATTATAAAGATACACGGGTATCTGTCATGGCAAGCGGAATGGGTATACCCTCCATCGGCATATATTCCTATGAGCTTTATAACTTCTTCGGTGTGGATAACATCATCCGCGTAGGCTCTGCGGGGGCTATAAACGAGAATATCCGCGTACGCGATATAGTACTCGGCATGGGAGCATCCACAAACTCAGCCTTTGCCCATCAGTACCATCTTTCGGGTACATTTGCACCCATATGCAGTTACGGTATGCTGAAAGCCTGCTGTGAATGTGCAGATGAAATGGGTGTACGCTATCATGTTGGTAATCTTCTGTCCGCTGATACCTTCTACAATGACAACGAAGGTATCCCCGATGCTATGAGCTCCACTCTCCCTTGGGCAAAGATGGGCGTTATGGCAGTTGAGATGGAAGCGGCAGGACTTTACATGAACGCCGCAAGAAGCGGAAAGAATGCGCTTGCAATATGCACGATCTCCGACCACATCATCACAGGTGAAGCTACAAGTGCCGAGGAAAGACAGACCTCCTTTACGGATATGATGACTCTCGCCCTTGAAACAGCAAAGAAACTGGGGTAATTATGAAAGACTATGATAAAATGAGACTCTGCTCTCTTGCAGCAGAAGCACAGAGATCTGCATACAGCCCGTATTCGGGATATAAGGTAGGTGCCGCAATCATTACCGATGACGGAAGCATCTACACAGGATGCAATATTGAAAACGCCGCCTACGGTCCCACCGTATGTGCGGAGAGAGTGGCAATATTCAAAGCCGTAAGCGATGGTAAACGAAATTTTCGTGCTATTGCAGTTGCAGGCGGCGATCTTTCAAACGGTGCTCCGCCGTGCGGGGTCTGCCGACAGGTGATGAATGAATTTTGCACAGAGGATTTCGAGATCCTTATCGTTAAGGGTCAAGGCAAAGCCTTTGACAGCTTTACCCTCGGGGAGCTTTTACCCCACAGCTTCAAGCTGAACTGAAAGGATACGCCTATGAGAATGTATGATATTATTGCAAAGAAGCGGGACGGCGGTGAGCTGACCGACGAAGAACTCTGTTTTTTCGTAAACGGAACGGTCGACACTTCAATTCCCGATTATGAGATAAGTGCATTATTGATGGCAATGTTCATACGCGGAATGAGCGAGCGCGAGACCGTAACTCTGACAAACGCTATGGCGTATTCGGGCGACACAGTGGAGCTTTCGCGATTCGGTAAGCTGAGCGTCGATAAACACAGCACGGGAGGCGTAGGCGACAAGACATCGCTCATCGTTGCTCCCATCGTTGCCGCCGCAGGAGCTGTCGTAGCAAAAATGTCCGGCAGAGGTCTCGGTCACACCGGCGGCACCGTAGATAAGCTTGAAGCCATCCCGGGGTACCGCACTTCTCTTTCCACTGAAGAATTTCTAACACAAGCCGAAACGTGCCGTATTGCCATCGTAGGTCAAAGCGGAAACCTGACTCCTGCCGACAAAAAGCTGTATGCTCTTCGTGACGTCACTGCTACGGTCAACAGCATACCGCTGATCTGTTCAAGTATTATGAGTAAAAAGATAGCTGCGGGAAGTAAAAACATTGTTCTCGACGTAAAGATGGGCAGCGGCGCATTTATGAAAACTCCCGAGGATGCCGAAAGACTTGCCCGTGAGATGATCAAAATAGGTAAGGGTTGCGGAAGAAATATCTCCGCACTCATTACCGATATGGATCGTCCGCTTGGAAATGCCGTCGGCAACGCCCTTGAGGTATGTGAAGCCGTGTCTGTTCTCCGCGGACAGACGCGCGGTGAGCTTTTCGAGATATGCTTATCTCTGGCAGGTGAAATGCTTTCTCTCGCTCTCGAGATCACTCCCGAGGAAGGAAGAAAGCTCGCTGCAGATGTCGTTGCTTCGGGCGCGGCATTTGAAAAAATGAAAGAATGGGTCAAGCTTCAAGGCGGAGATGACAGCTGTCTTGAGGACACATCAAAGCTCCTGACGTGTTCCGTCAGCTATGAGGTAAAAAGCCCTTTCGAAGGATATATCACTGCAATGGATGCCGAAGGGATAGGCATTGCCTCTATGTTACTCGGTGCGGGACGCAAGACGAAGGAAGACATTATCGACCTCGGTGCCGGCATCGTAATAGGACCTACGGTCGGAGAATACGTCAGATCAGGTGACGTGCTGTGCACCCTCTACGCAAGTGATGCCTCTCTCCTGATTCCCGCCGCAGAAAAGTATCTTTCCTCATTATCTGCAGGCGACGAAAAGCCTGTAAAAAAACCGCTGATCTACAGGATCCTGCGGTAAAAGATCGATTTTTCACAAAAATGCCTCACACTGTATTGTACACGGATAAAATATGTGATATAATACTCCGTGACGGCATTTTTTGATGCTTTGACATCTGCCGATTTTGTGAGAACGGAGGTATGTTTTGGATCATTTCAAGCTTGTATCACCTTATAAGCCTACGGGAGATCAGCCACAGGCAATCGCAAAGCTCACTGACGGTGTACTGAAGGGCTACAAAAATCAGACCCTTCTTGGAGTTACAGGTTCGGGTAAGACTTTCACCATGGCTAACATCATTGCAAACGTGAATCGCCCTACCCTGGTTCTTGCACATAACAAAACTCTCGCCGCACAGCTTTGCTCCGAATTTCGGGAATTCTTCCCCGACAATGCAGTTGAGTTTTTTATTTCCTACTACGATTACTACCAGCCTGAGGCGTACGTTCCCGGCAAAGATATGTATATCGAGAAGGATTCCTCGATCAATGACGAGATCGACAAGCTCAGACACAGCGCCACATCGGCTCTCTTTGAGCGCCGCGACGTCATCATAGTCGCCAGTGTGTCCTGTATATTTTCACTTGGTCCGCCCGAGGAATACGAGCGTCAGGTCATAGGTATCCGTCCGGGACTTGAGATATCCCGCGACGAGCTTGCCGCGCGACTTGTTGACGTAAACTACGATCGGAACGATATGAGCCTTACCCGAAATAATTTCCGTCTGCGCGGAGATACACTTGAGGTATTCCCCTCGGGATATACCGAAAGAGCTGTGAGAGTAGAATTTTTCGGTGACGAGATAGATCGCGTGTCGGAGATCAATCCGATTACGGGCAAGGTCATAGAAGAGCTGAATTACGTTGCAATTTTCCCTGCAACCCACTACGTTATCGACCACGAATCAAAAGAAAAGGCAATCGCCGAAATTGAAGAGGAAATGATCGACCGCGTAGAATGGTTCCGTTCTCAGAATAAGCTCCTTGAAGCTCAGCGCATCGAGGAACGCACGCGTTACGACATTGAGATGATGCGTGAGATCGGGTACTGCTCCGGAATCGAGAACTACTCCCGCGTATTTGCAGGTCGGGAGCCGGGATCAACTCCATATACGCTTCTTGACTACTTCCCCGACGATTTCCTTCTGTTCATCGACGAGAGCCACGTAACTCTGCCACAGGTAAGAGGTATGAGCGGCGGTGACTATGCGAGAAAAAAGAATCTTGTGGACTACGGCTTCCGTCTGCCGTCGGCTCTTGACAACAGACCGCTGTATTTTGAAGAATTTGAGTCCAAGCTCAACCAAGTCATCACAGTATCAGCGACACCTGCCGAATATGAGCTGTCACGCTCCGAGCAGGTAGTTGAGCAGATCATACGCCCAACGGGACTCCTTGATCCCGAGATCGACGTAAGACCTGTTGCAACTCAGGTTGACGATCTCATCGGAGAGATACGGATGCGTGCCGAAAAGGGAGAACGCACACTCGTCACTACCCTCACCAAGAAAATGGCTGAAGACCTTACCGAATATCTTGAAAAACAAGAGATACGCGTAAAGTATATCCACCACAATATTGAGGCTATGGAGAGGACTGAGCTTCTACGCGACCTGAGACTCGGTCTTTATGACGTGCTTGTGGGTATCAACCTGCTCCGCGAGGGTATCGACCTTCCCGAGGTCACTCTTGTAGCAATTCTCGATGCCGATAAGGAAGGCTTCCTCCGAAGCGAGCAGTCTCTGATCCAGACCATCGGACGTGCCGCGAGAAACGCGGGAGGCAAGGTCATAATGTATGCCGATACTGTTACGCGGTCAATGAAAAAAGCCATCGACGAGACTAACCGCCGACGGAAAAAGCAAGCCGCGTATAACGAGGAGCACGGCATCACTCCAGAAACCATCAAAAAAGAGGTACGCGAGCTTATCAGCATCGGCGCCTCCAAGGATGACAAAAAATCAAAGGGGAAAAAGCTCACTCCCACATCGGATATTCCCCGCGATCCTCAGGCAAGAGCAGAAAAGATCGAAGAACTCAGAGCAGATATGCAGAAGGCTGCGCGTGAGCTGAGATTCGAAGAAGCTGCCTTCCTGCGCGACCGTATAAAAGTCCTTGAAAGCACAAAATAACCCTTGAAAACAAATTATTTTTTATAAAGAAAGGTAAACAACAAAATGCAAAACGCACTCAACACCATCTGCTCAATTGCGATATCCTTCGGTTTTAAGCTTATCGCAGCCGCTATCGTACTTTTCGTAGGCTTCAAGCTCATCAAGGTACTTGTGAACTTCCTCGGAAAGCGCGACTTTTTCACAAAGCTTGACTCAAATGTTCAGCTTCTCATCAGAAACGCCATCACCGTTCTTCTTGACGTTATCGTGGTGATCATCTGCGTTGAGATCCTCGGCGTCCCCAGTGCGACCATCATCGCGGTTCTCGGTTCCTGCGGTCTTGCAATCGGTCTTGCTCTTCAGGGCGGCCTTGCAAACATCGCAGGCGGCGTGATCATCATGCTGTTCAAGCCCTTCCACGCAGGCGACTTTATCTCCACACCCATGGGTGACGGAACAGTAGAGGACATTGGAATCTTCTACACCAAGCTTGTAACTCCCGACAATGTTGGCGTAAACATTCCCAACTCCGTTCTTTCCAACTCCACTGTATCAAACCTCAGTGCCAAGGATACCCGCCGCATCGACATCGAGCTTTCCATTGCATACGATGCTGACATCGACCTTGCAAAGAAGGTCCTTCTCGCAAGTGCAGAAAGCCATGACCTGGTGCTCAAGGATCCCGCTCCTGCTGCTTTTGTAACCTCTCAGGCAGACTCCGCTGTTAAGCTCACACTTCGCGTTTGGGTAGAAAAAGCAAATTACTGGGATGTTAAGTTCGGTCTCACCGAGGATTCCAAGAAGGCCTTCGATCAGTTCGGAATCTCCATTCCCTTCCCCCAGCTTGACGTACACGTTAAGAACAACTGAAATACATAACTATATAAAAACAGATCCGTTGCACAGCAACGGATCTGTTTTTTGTTTCAATCAATATTCATCGTAAGAAACGAAGGAATATTCCTCTCCGTCAAGGATGATGATACCTTCATCCTCATCAAGGGTGTACTCCATAGCCCCGCCGTTAACTGTAAGCAGGCTGTCAGACATGGTGTATGCCAAGGGATTGTCGATCCAAGCTTCATCAATGTAAGGATAAAGGGTGACCTCTGTGGCTACCTCATCGGAATAGAAGTAGTAATCCACCTCACCGTCACCGAAATCGTACATTTCATAGGTGAAGTCAAATCCGTCGATCTCAGCAGTTTCAACTCCTGTAAGATTTATAACCAATACTGTATTACCGGCACCGTCAACAACGGTATACTTGCCGTTTGCAGAATCGGAAACAAGGTCATATCTTACAGACTGATATCCTGTGCCGTCTGCAAAGAAATATGCATCAATATCATCGTTATAAATGTTAAACAGGATTGGATTTTCTTCTTCCGGATACTCGCTTGTGCCACCCATGCTGCCAAACAACTCAGCAAAGCTTTCAAGTCCCGCTGCATATTCGGAGATGTCGCTTACGAATTCATCAAGCTTATCTTCATCATCCATGGATACTGCATTTTCAGCATCATACTCGCCTGCCTTGACATCATCAGTCTTATCGGCAAGAGCAGTTACACCAAGCTTGAAGCCTGCGCCCATAATATTAAGCTCCACGTCAAGATCTGCTGTGATCTTATCATCGGCGATCTCACCCTTGAGTGTTACGGGAAGCTTAAATGCCATACCGCCTGCGGAAAGCTCGCATTCGATATCAATATCATACTTGTCTTCGGAAATTTCTCCGTCAAGCTCTGCTGTGACCTCAAGCCGTTCAAGAATTGCGTTCATTCCTGCCGAAGCATTTTCGTCATCGGTATTCTCTTCGGACTTGAATTCGGGAATACAGCTATATTCACCTGTAAGCTTGCCGTCCTTGAGGGTGATCTCGCACTCAACGGAAGTACTTATCTCGTTGCCGTATTCTTTGAGTGTGCTCACACCTTCGAGCTTGTATGTATCCGCTGTATTGATAATATCAAAATATCCGTTTGTCTCAAGAACATCCTCGTCAGACTCCATCTTTACGGAAACCTCATAGCGCTTTACATTCTCGCCGTCAAGGTAGAAGATGATCTCGCCGTCAAAAGTCAGCTCAGCAAGCAATTCCTCACTAAGCTCATCCATCATCTCGTCAAGAGTCTTGCCCTCTTCCTCAAACTCAGCTTCCATCTCAGACTTCAGCTCATCGGGAAGGGATTCTATTATATTCTTGACAAAATCCATGATCATATCGGTATTAAAGCTCAGGGTAAGCTTATCGAGAGAAACCTTCTCGCCGAATACCTCAACTTCTGCTTTCTCTTTGGTGAGATTATCCTCGGATAAGAAGATATCGCAAGAGCTGCTGAGAGTCTCAACCACGGATGCTATTACAGCCTTTATTGTGTTGAGATCCTCCTTAGTGCCTTCACCCTGCACAATTACCATCTCTTCAAGAAGCTCGTCGATAGCACCGGTGAGATAAAGATCAGTTGCCTCGGGCATGGAGATGTAGAACTTATTAAGGTCCACAAGCTCAAAGGTACCGCCGAGAATCTCCTCACCGAGAGTGATATCTCCGTTTACAACAAAGGACTTATCACCGGTCTTAAACAGCTCAATGTCCATCGTGGGAAGTGTGGGCACTTCATCACCTGCACCCTCGGGTGCGGTAACACTCAGCTCATCAATGGAAAATGCGAAGTGATTTGCTTCCTCCATTACAGAAGTATCAACGATCTGTTTGCAGAAAGCAGGTGTCATGAGCTGCTCAAGTGCACCTATGAAAAGCTCTGCATTGGTCTTAGGCTTTGCTTCTTCTTCATTTCCGCCCTTCTTGCAACCCGCAAGAGACATGACGGATACTACCATGAGAAGCGCAAGCATAACTGATAAAAACTTCTTCATAACAATAGTTCCTTTCTTTGGCAAATATATTATATGCCGAAATTCGATTCTACATGAATCGCATAATCAGTATAGCATATTTTTTCCTTATTGTCAACAATCGTTCGTGTACGTTTTGTAAATATCGCGGAGATGTGCAAGTCTGAGCATCTTATGATGATAATTTGAAGAAAAATGCTTTCCTTCGGTTTACAAAAGGGGAATTTTGTGATAAAATATTATTATTGAGCAAAAATACTGTGATTTTTTATATATCAGGAGGAAACGCTTCATGAATCTTACTTCAATCAGAACCCTCTACCGTGACATGGACTCTGTCAACAAAGACAGCGTAAGTGTTGGCGGATGGGTCAGAAGCATCAGAGACTCAAAAACATTCGGATTTATCACTCTGTCGGACGGATCATTCTTCGAGCCCGTACAGATCGTTTATGACAATAATCTGCCCAATTTCGCTGAGATCTGCAAGTACAATGTGGGCAGTGCCGTGATCGTTCGCGGACGTGTTATTCTCACCCCCGAGGCAAAGCAGCCCTTTGAGATCCACGCAGACGAGGTAACTCTTGAGGGTGCATCCACCCCCGACTATCCTCTCCAGAAAAAGAGACACAGCATCGAGTACCTCCGTACGATCTCCCACCTCCGTCCCCGTACAAACCTCTTCCAGGCTGTGTTCCGCGTACGTTCTCTTGCGGCTTACGCCATCCACAAATTCTTCCAGGAAAGAAACTTCGTTTACGTTCATACCCCCATCATCACGGGAAGTGACTGTGAAGGCGCAGGCGAGATGTTCCGCGTTACCACCATGGATATGGATAATCTCCCCATGACCGAGGACGGTAAGGTAGACTTCTCCGAGGACTTCTTCGGTAAGAGCGCGAACCTCACCGTATCCGGTCAGCTCAACGGCGAGACCTATGCTATGGCGTTCAAGAATATCTACACCTTCGGTCCTACCTTCCGTGCGGAAAACTCCAACACCACCCGCCACGCGGCTGAGTTCTGGATGATCGAGCCCGAGATCGCTTTTGCAGACCTCACCGACGACATGGACCTTGCCGAGGCTATGATCAAGTACATCATCCGTTTCGTCATGGAAAATGCTCCCGAAGAGATGCGTTTCTTCAACTCATTTGTTGACAAGGGGCTCCTTGAGCGTCTTGAGCTTGTTGCATCCTCCGATTTCGGCAGAGTCACCTACACCGAGGCTGTAAAGCTTCTTGAGCAGAACAACGACAAGTTCGACTACAAGGTATACTGGGGCTGTGACCTCCAGACAGAGCATGAGAGATACCTCACAGAGGAGATCTTCAAGCGTCCTGTATTCGTTACCGATTATCCCAAGGAGATCAAGGCGTTCTACATGAAGCTGAACGAGGATGGAAAGACTGTTGCCGCTATGGACTGTCTCGTTCCCGGGATCGGCGAGATCATCGGCGGAAGCCAGCGTGAGGACGATCTTGAAAAGCTCACCACACGTATGGATGAGCTTGGACTTGATAAGGAATCCTACGGCTTCTACCTTGACCTTCGCAAGTACGGTTCTGCACGTCATGCAGGCTTCGGTCTCGGCTTTGAGAGATGCGTAATGTACCTGACAGGTGTATCTAACATCCGTGACGTTCTTCCCTTCCCCAGAACTGTCGGAAACTGCGAGCTTTAATTAAAATATCCCGTACCTGCGTATGCAGATACGGGATTCTTTTATTATTCCTCTGAAATATGATATTCCATTCCGACCCCGGTAGCAAATGTGTAAAGCTTTTGTCCCTTTTCCTCAGTTACCGCACATTCCACCGTTTCACCGCCGCAAGTGACAGTCATGCCGCTGTTCCACGGACACTGTATAGTACAGTCTCTTCCCTTTTCGCTAAAGACAGTAATGCTTCTGATCCTGCCGTCCTTCTGCTCTGCTGTAGCGAGAAATGCTCCGTAAGCGCGCAGATTCTCAAATCCCGCATCAAGCTCAGGCTTCCATACGGGGAAAAAGCGCAGGATACCCTCATGGCTCTGGAAGAGCATCTCATTTATGCAGTTCGGAACGGTGCTGCAGCACTCAATACCGCCACCGCCGTAGAAAATGAAGAAATTGTTATAAGAATTCTCACGTATCTGCTTTTCGAGATTAACAAGGATCGTATCAGCATCATAGCCCACACGTGCGGCAGCCGTATAATAGGTGGGGAATGAGTTGAAATCAAATCCCCAGCGATCCGCCTGACGTACGGTACGTCTCGACATTTCGAGCAGCTCTGTGTCCGATGAAAGTCCGACGGCTCCGCATGGGTATATATGCTGTACTATGAGGCTGTTGTTAAGATTCCAGTCCTCGCCGCTCTCCGTAAGACGGAATACCCTTTCTCCATCGCGCATCTGTGTAGGAAATTCGCTGATGTGAGCAAGAATATGCGCCCATTTTTCAAGGTGATCGTCATGCGTTTCCGTGTACTCACAGATGTCGATAAGTGTCTTCATGACGAGTCTTATAAGTGCCAAGGAGATTATTGGATTAAAGTCGTTGCTTGTGTCACGTGCATCCGGCGTTGCCCAGTCGTATATGCCGATGCCTGCGTATATGTTCTCGTTGACACAATCGTTACAGATAACATAACGTCCGTCCTCAAAGCGCAGATAATCCTCCCAAAACAGCGCCACCTCACGCATATACGGATAAGCACAGCTCAGCGCGTATTCCTTATCATAGGTGCTGTAGAAGCGCATGGCCATATTGACAGCAGCATAAGCGGCGTTTGACTTCTGTCCCCAAAAGCCTGTCCCGATCGAGCGTGTGCCGTCTCTGTAATATGAAATGCTTAATTCAAGTCCCTTCGGACCGATGCCCACCACGGAATACAGACCTGCGCAGTTTAAATATGATCTTGCATTCTTCTGCATTGCGGGGATGCATTCAAGAAGAGGTCTGTCATACGGCTCTGCAAGGCTGATCCTGTTGGAGGAATATACGCCCCACCAGGGTGCTTCATAATTATAGTTCAGGTGGTAATCCCCACCCCATTCGGGGAATTCCGCAGTTATCCAATTACCGAATATGCCGGGAGCAAATTTCCCCTCTCCGCTACAGCAAGCCATTATATAATGCGATGCGTACCAGAAGCGCTCTATCTCCGGCAAAGCGGGAAGGTCTACCCATGCGCATCTCCAAAAGCTGTCCCACAGCTCTGTATGCTCATTCCAAAGAGAAGGCAGGAGCGCATCAAAATCACGAGATACAGCTTTATGCACCGCAGACTCATAGTCAGAAGTATCATGACTTGTGGCAATTGATGTAACGATCCGTATGCTCTCACCGGCAAAAAGGCGGAACATATTTGACTCTTTTCCCATAATACGGCTTTCTGCGTATCCATATGTATGCCACAGCGCCTTACTGTCCGTATAGCTCTTGCTGACTGATATCACATCCCCGCGGACGGTATGAGAAAAATCAGCACTCATATCGGTTACGGGTACAAGATCAATACGAAGTCTCGGATCTCCCTTTTTACAGGTGATCTCTGTTACGACGGTGTTTTCCTGCTTCAAAACATAAGTACGGACAAAAAGAAGCTGCTCAGCACCTCCACTGTTCTTGAAAGCGATCTCATACTCTATTTCGGCGTGCAGGATCCGCTGCTTTGCGTTAAAGCGAATATCAGACGGATCATCCGCCATACGCATCTGCAAAAAAGCGAATGCCTTCACTCCACCGCCCTCGCGCCCGGGAACTGCATACCAAAAATCATTTTTTGAAATATAGAAGCTCAGCTCTTCCTTCTTAGCTGATGCAACAACACCTACATCTCCGTTTCCGGTGAGAGGGCCGTCGGGCACAAGCCTGCAAGGTGTTTTTGCAGTTTCACCTTCAAATTCACCATATATATTCCCGATCTTTGTAAGTATATCACCCATAAAAGCAATACTCCTATAGTTTTGGTGTCTTAATTTTTATTTTATCATAAGCACTTCTCTTTGTCAATGATTCTCACACTTGACAAAAGCGGTACGGGCGTGTTATACTTTCCATATAAAACAAAATACCCGCGGGCATCCCGCAGGTATAGTTGTGTCTGAGCTTTGCTCAAGACTTATTCCTCGATGTCAAATTCAGGCGCGTCTTCATCCTGCGCCTCGCTGAGAACTCTTGCCAATTCTTCATCATATGCCTTCAGTACAGATTCCTCAAGCTCTGCTCGGAAGTCTGCGTTAATGGGGTGAACGATGTCACGGTATGTTCCGTCAGGGTTCTTACGGCTGGGCATTACGATGAAATGCTTGTCTCTAACGTTAATTACTTTAATGTCATGCAACGCCAACTGTCCGTCAAAGGTTACAGAGACGATTGCTTTCATGGGACCATCCTCAAAAAGCTTTCTTACCTTGATATCAGTAATTTCCATTGTTTTTCTCCGGTGATCTATAGAATGGTTTACTTTAATAGTATAACGGAAGATTATTACGAATTTGCATCCGAATTGTGGACATTTTTTGAACTTTATATATATATTTTGCTAAAAGGTAATTATTTTTCCGATTTTTCATATATTTTATGATAATTCGTAAGAATTCCGTTTAAATTTGAAAGGAAAAAGAAGATAATGGCTTTGTCAAATACTCATTTCGGTTTTGAAAAGATCGCTCAAATGATAGGCGATGCTCCAAAAAAAATATTTTTTTCCGGCGTCGGCGGAATCAGCATGAACTCTCTTGCCAAGGTTTGTCACGCAAGAGGTCACATCGTAACAGGCTACGACAGAACTCCCTCGGATATCACAAGATCTCTCGAAAAGCTTGGGATCACTATGCATTATGAAGCTTCATCTGAGATCGTCGACAACTGTGACATATTTGTATACACCGTTGCCATTCCCGCAGATGACCCGGCATACGTCCGCGCAGGCGAAATGGGCATCCCGCGTATCTCAAGAGCAGATTTTCTCGGATATATCATGAAGGGCTATGCCTCACGCATCGGAATCTCAGGTATGCACGGCAAGAGCACAACTACAGCCATCGTGGCATCTGTCTATTCAGCCGCGGGGCTTGATCCCACCGTTTTCGGCGGTGCGGTCATCAAGGAGGCCGGCTCATCCAACATCCTCGGCGCTGATAAGGCATTTATCTTCGAGGCTTGCGAGTACATGGACTCCTTCCTTGACTTCTACCCTACCTCGGCGGTTGTGCTGAACATTGAGATGGATCACGTGGATTATTTCAGAAGCATGGATCAGATAAGAAACTCCTTTGCGGCGTTTATAAGAAAAGCCGATCGCGCTGTGGTCAACTTGTCGGATGCTGACGTGATGGAAGCAGTACGTCGTTCAGGAACTCCTGCCATCACCTTTGGTGAAGAAGGCTCGGGAGCTGACTACACAGCCACAGACATCTCCTTCGACCATGGATTTGCTTCATTTAATATAATATATAAAGGAGAGCTTCTCTGCCGCGCAGAAATGGGCGTTCCGGGTCACCACATGATAACGGACGGACTTGCGGCAGCGGCTGTTGCCCACTCGGACGGTATCGACGGTGATGCAATTGCAGAAGGTCTCCGTGCATACAGAGGTATCGCAAGACGTATGGAGCTTATCGGCAAGACCGATACAGGTGCCGATGTATTCGACGATTACGCACACCACCCCACAGAGATCGCAAACACGCTTGAGGCGGCGCGTGAGCTCGGTTACAAGAGGACCGTATGCGTGTTCCAGCCTCATACCTTCTCCCGTACTGCGGAGCTTTTAGACGGCTTTGCGGACGCTCTGGGAAACTCTCGTCTTGACGAGATCGTTCTTGCAGAGATCTACCCTGCAAGAGAGATAAACACATACGGTATCTCATCGGAGAAGCTTTGCGAAGAGGTTGTAAAGCGCGGCATGAAGTGCAATATGATCGATTCCTTTGAGGGAATTGCCGAGTATCTAAAAAACTCTCTCGGTCATGACGATGCAGTATTCATTGTCGGCGCGGGAGATGTAAACAAGATCTCAAAAATGATAACAAAATAAATTCTGCTGTTATTTGCAGATATGTGAAAGGAAGACTACAGTTATGAAAAAATTCCCCTTTACAAGCTGGGTATACAGAGACATCAGTGTTTACCCTCCGACAGAGCTTGACAATCAGTTTGAAGCCGGTTTGAACCTCCCTATGACCCCTCCCTTTGAGCATAACAAGGCAGAGGACGTAGCACGCCTCAAGGAGTATCTTGACAAGGCACAGGAGTACGGAATTCAGATGATCCTTCACGCTGACTTCACAACGCATCCCTTCAGAGATATGGGAGAAGAGCGTTTTGTCAAGGAGATCAAGGAGTTCTACGAGGTAACTCTCCAAAGTCATCCCGCAGTTTACGGCTTCTTCGTAGGTGACGAGCCGAGCACAGTTGAGGATCTTGAGCTTACAAGACGTCTTATTATCCTTATGAAGAAGATCTTGCCAAATCTTACTCCCTATGTTAATTTCCAGGGTTCCACCTGTTCCTACAGCAAGGATATGTTCGGCGGCAAGACTCAGACAGAATGGCTTGCAGAGATCAAAGCAGAGGCGGGATATTTCCTCCACTCCTATGATATGTACGGTCAGCTTGTCAACGACGGCGGCGGAACTACAGATTACTACGTTGAATGTATGAAGAACCTTGAAGCAAGCGAAAAAGCAGGACTCACACCGATGGCTTGCCTTATCTGCAGTGCGCATATGGTATTCCACATTCCCACCGAGTATGATATCGTATGGCAGATATCCACCGCAGCAGCTATGGGATTTGACGGCATCAACTGGTTCCGCTTCTATGACAGCCCCGTAGTTCCCAACTATCACGGTTCTCCCATCGACCAGTTTGGTAACAAAACACCTCATTATTATGATATGCTCCGCGCCATGAGAGGCTTCCAGGAGCAGTTCGGCGAGATCTTCCCGAAGCTGAAGAGAAAGAGCACATACTTCTTCGGACAGGACAGAGACCGCAAGAGCTATCCGCGCTTCACAAAAGACAGCCACGATAAGATCGAATACATCAGATGCTTTGAGGAATCCATGCTCAGCTTCTTTGAGCACGAGGAGACAGGCGAGGAATATTTCTGCATCGTAAACGCTTCAAGACAGTTCTACGATCATTATGAGATCAAGTGCAAGAGTGATGATTACGATATCCGTATGATCACCCGCAACGGTCTCGGAAACGGCAAGAGACGTCTTATCAAGGAAGGTGAAGAGCCTTGGGAGGGCGAATTCCTCTATCCCGGTCAGATGGGTCTGTTCAAGATCGAAAAGAAGCAGGAGTGCTGAACTCAGGCTTGACAGCTTAATAATACCGCTATCATCAAAACAACACGTATCGGAAAACTGATACGTGTTGTTTTTGAGATGCATAAACATTCACATTTTTCGTGGATTTTATGAATGTTTTTTCGTCAATAGCGAAAAAATAAATAAGAAGCCGATTTTTTTCACCATAGCAGTTGACAACCCAACAAAGATATGATAAAATGACCGTATTATTCGGTGCAGAGTTCTATCCTAAGGCTTTGCTCACGCATAAAATAGTAATGAAGCAGAAGTCATTACTCTGTATCTTTATACTCCGAAAGGATGCTTTTAAAAATGGAATATAACAAGCTGAGAGCCGCTGTTGTCGGCGCTACCGGTATGGTAGGACAGAGATTCGTAACTCTCCTCGAGAATCACCCCTATTTCAAGCTTACTGCTGTTGTAGCAAGCCCCCGTTCTGCGGGAGTGACCTACCGCGAGGCAGTTGAGGGACGTTGGAAAATGAAGACACCCATCCCGGCAGAAGCAGCTGATATGATAGTTATGGACAGCACCGATATTGATGCTGTAGGCAAGGTATGCGATTTCGTATTCTGCGCAGTTGATATGAAGAAGGACGAGATCCTCGCCCTTGAGGAAGCATACGCAAAGGCTGAGATACCCGTTATCTCCAACAACTCCGCTAACCGTTGGACCGCTGACGTTCCTATGGTAGTTCCGGAGATCAACGATAATCATCTTGAGGTAATCGCAAGCCAGAGAGAGCGTCTCGGCACAAAGCGCGGCTTCATCGCAGTTAAGCCCAACTGCTCCATCCAGAGCTATGTTCCCATGCTTTCTCCCCTTCTCAAGTTCGGCATCAAGGAAGTTGTAGCCACCACTTATCAGGCTATCTCCGGTGCAGGAAAGAACTTTGAGTCATGGCCCGAGATGGTTGACAACGTAATCCCTTACATCGGCGGTGAAGAAGAAAAGAGTGAAAAGGAGCCTCTCAAGATTTGGGGTGAGGTACGCGGCGGTATCATCGTACCCGCCAAGGCACCTCTTATCACAACACAGTGCATCCGTGTTCCCGTTACCGACGGTCACACTGCGGCTGTATTTGTAAACTTTGAGAACAAGCCTCCGAAGGAAGCTATTCTCGATGCATGGAAGAACTACAGAGGAGCACCTCAGCTTCTCGGACTTCCCTCTGCTCCGGAGCAGTTTATCACTTACTTCGAAGAAGACAACCGTCCTCAGATCCGCACCGAGCGTGAGATCTACGGCGGTATGGGTATTACCGCAGGTCGTCTCCGTCCCGATTCACTTTTTGACTACAAGTTTATCGGTATGTCTCACAACACTCTCCGCGGTGCTGCAGGCGGAGCTGTGCTTATTGCAGAGCTTCTCTACAGACAGGGATATCTTGCATAAGAAGAATTTTATCACCACCGATCGTGCTATGATCGGTGGTGAATTTTTTGTTATGCAACAAAAAATCACATATAGATCTCAGCAATACGTTATGGCTACCGTAGTTCTTCATTTCTTCCTGTAGGGGCGCACCCGTGTGTGCGTCCCGTCGTGCGCCTCTCGCCGTACGTCACGGCTACAACCTTACGCAGGAATTAATATGAAGAAAATGCTACGCATTTTCAATTTTTATCGTATCCGACTTCTTTTGTGAAAGAAGTCAGAATCAAGAAAACCTTCAGGGGGTCGCTCATCGCGCCGCACCCCCAGAAGCTTGCCCCCTCGGCTGTGCGGCGCAAAATTCTCCCGCAGAACCGCGAAAGTCTCATAAAGCGAAACGGTATTGTCACCTCTTTCGCGCTTTTCCTGCTCCGTCAGCTTCTTGAAATGCGGTGTAGATTAAGGAGATGCACATACACCTCTCAAAATGAAGCGATCGCACCGCAGACCACGTGCGCCCTACAGCCATACACGGTT
>JAFUPK010000119.1 GCA_017481265.1 Clostridia bacterium | reverse complement strand
CGTCGTCAGCGGTAACTGTGTGACCGTCATAACGACCCTGAGCAGTGTCATACTTGAGAAGGTGAGCGAGCATGGAAGGCTTTGTGAGGTCGTTGATAGCAACAACTTCATAACCCTCTGCGCCAAACATCTGGCGGAATGCGAGACGGCCGATACGACCGAAACCGTTAATGGCAACTTTTACTGACATAGTGGTAATCCTCCAAAATTTATGTTATTTTTCTTTAGGGAAACATTTTTATACGGAAGGTTTTTACATCCCTTTCCGAATATATATTTTACACTAAATCCGCCATTATTACAAGAGTTTTTTCGAATATTTTTATTTTTCTCCATTTGTATAAAAGATTTATTTTTCAAAAGAGATTTATTGCCGCTTTCACCAAATATATAAAATATTTCCCGTATTCATACCGCAGTTTTGCCGTATTCTCCTTGACAAATCAGCCTATTAGTTATATAATTTTATTGTAAATAACTATATCTGTAAGGAAAGGCATTACAAAATTGGCAAACACAGAACACGGCGGGATCAGCATTGAGCTTGAACATATATTCCCCATAATCAAAAAATGGCTCTACTCCGAAAAGGAGATCTTTCTTCGCGAGATCGTTTCTAACGCCTGCGATGCTGTTACAAAGCTTCGCAGACTTATCTCCCTCGGAGAAGCAAAAAATATAGAAGGCACCCCTTCAAGGATCACTGTAAAGCTTGACAGCGATGCTAAAACCATAACCGTTATTGATGACGGTATCGGTATGACTGAGGAGGAGCTTACAAATTATATTTGCCGTATCGCCCTCTCAGGCGCTCTTGATTTTATCGAAAAGTACGAAGGTGAATCTGACGCAGCTTCCTCAGGTATTATCGGTCACTTCGGTCTCGGCTTCTATTCATCCTTTATGGTCAGTGATACTGTCGATGTTATCACCCGATCCTACACAGGAGCACCGGCTGTAAAGTGGACCTGCTCCGACGACGGTCAGTATGATATAACAACAAACTACGACAACGCCGATGCTTATATCGACGGTCACGGTACTGCGGTTATCATGCACATCAATGACGAGGGTGCAGAATTCCTCTCTGAATACAAGCTTCGTGACGTAATAAATAAATACTGCGCATTCATGCCCGTTGAGATCTTCTTCGACAACGGCAAGGAATCCGATGATGAACTAAAGCCCGTAAACGACACCGAGCCCCTTTGGCAGAAGAATCCTTCGGACTGTACAGAAGAAGAATACTCAGAGTTCTACCGCAAGGTATTCGCAGACTACAAGGAGCCGCTTTTCCACATCCATCTGAAGGCTGATTATCCCCTCAACTTCAAGGGAATCCTTTACTTCCCCCGTATCTCCGGAGAGTTTGAAAGTCTTGAGGGACTAGTAAAGCTCTACTACAATCAGGTATTCGTTGCGGACAACATCAAAGAAGTCATCCCCGAATATCTCCTCATGCTCAAGGGTGTGCTTGATTGTCCCGAGCTTCCTCTGAATGTATCGAGAAGCTATCTGCAGAACAGCGGATACGTTTCAAAGATCTCCGCTCACATCACAAAGAAGGTGGCAGACAAGCTGAACTCTATGTTCAACACCGATCGCGAAAACTATGAATCCCTGTGGCGCGATCTCAAGACCTTCGTGGAATACGGCTGTATGCGCGACACCAAGTTTGCTGACCGTGTTAAAGCTTCCGTTCTCTACGAAAAATGCTCAGGCGGGTTTGTAACTCTTGAAGAATATCTTGAGAGTGCTAAGGAAAAGCACGAAAACAAGATCTATTACACCACCGATAAGACCGCGCAGGCAAGATATATCTCCATGCTTGCCGCAGAAGGCATTGAGGTCGTGCTCCTTGACAAGATCATCGACACTCAGTACATCAACACTGTTGAGATGGCAAGTGAGGGTGTAAAGTTTCTCCGCGTTGACGCCGAGATCGCGGACATTTTAAAGGACGACGGCGAATGCACCGATAACCCTGCTGTTGCTGAAATCTTCAAAAAGGTTGCAGCTGAGGGTACTAAGATCACTTTTGAAAGATTCAAGGACAAGAGCGCACCTGCTCTGCTCCACGTTTCTGAGGAAACACGCAGAATCGAAGATATGATGCGCCTCTACGCCATGAACGGCGGTACTGCTCCCATGAATATGCCCGGAAGCGAGCCTACACTTACCGTAAACACCGCTTCCCCACTTATTGCAAAGCTTGCTGACAAGTGCGAGAGTGATCCTGCCCTTGCAGAGAAAATGGCAAAGCAGATCTATATGCTCTGCCTTCTCAGCCAAAGACGCCTTGATTCCGATGAGCTTCTGGGTCTTCTTGATGACTCATTCAGCTTACTTGAACTTTTGTAAATTATGAGTGACCGTAAGACGGAAATTTTGAAAAGCAACCTTGCGTGGCTTCAACATGATATCCGAAATACAGATGTGCTTTATAAAGCCTGCCTCGAAAAGCTTGCCGATCTTGCGGCAGATATGACTCCGGGCGAGGCAAAGGGCGTCTATGACAGCATCTGCGAAACTAATGTGAGAGGCTTTGCTCTGTTTTGCTCTCTGATTGTATCAAAAAGTAAGGCACATCATGAGCAAGCCGCCGATATAAGTTCTCCGCGAAGTGTGTCTTATCTTCGCAGTCACATGACCGACAAGGCGTTCAACATCTTTTCAAATAACCTCGGAAGCCTATCGGCTGTCTACGGTCCGGACTTCAAAAGTATATGTGAGGACGTATACTATGAGCGTACCGATGCCTGCATCCTTCCTCTTGAAAGCTCCTCAGACGGACTTCTTATGTCATTCAGGCAGTTGCTTTTAAAATATGAGCTGAACATATTTGCTGTATGCGATGTGATACAGAACGATGATTCGACTTTGACTCTTGCTCTGCTGACAGCACATCCAAGTAACCCAGGAGAGCTTTGTGAGGTATATTTTCCCTCCGTTCCGACGGGAGCACTTGAAGATATTTGTGCTATTATCAGCACTCTCGGAGGAAAAATTCAAAGAGTCTCCTCAATATGCTCTGAATATGCATTTGAAGCTGATCATCACATATGCATAGATATGCAAAACACCTGCCTTGATGCTCTGAAATTCTGTTTTGACGCACTATACCCTTCACATATGATCCTTGGCAATTATTCAAATCTTAATAAAGGAAAGGAATAGTACTCCAATGAACAACTACATGACAAATTATGAGCTTTGGCTTGCTTCCCCCACAATCGACGAAGCATCCAAGGCGGAACTCCGCGCGATCGCTGGCAATGAGGACGAGATCAAAATGCGCTTCTCCGGATATATGGAATTCGGTACAGGCGGTCTCCGTGCTAAGATGGGGGCGGGAACAAATATGATGAACACCTACACCGTAGCTCACGCAACAGAGGGTGTTGCAAGACTTATCGACACACTCGGCGACGAGGCTAAGGCAAGAGGTGTTATCATCGGACGTGACAGCAGAAACAACTCCGACGTTTTTGCACGCCGCAGCGCAGAGGTCCTCTCCGCTCACGGAATCAAGGTATACCTCTACAACGGCATCCGTCCCACTCCCGAGCTTTCCTTCGGCGTACGCCATCTCGGATGCATTGCAGGTATCAATGTGACCGCATCACACAACCCCAGCGCATACAACGGCTACAAGCTCTACTGGGAGGATGGTTCACAGCCCACCAAGGACAATGCTGACAAGGTCTCCGCTTTCATATCAGGTGCTGACATCCTTACAGATGTTCCCTCTCCCGCAGATGCAAAGGAAGAGCTTATCAATATTGTAGGTCCCGAGCTCGACGAAGCGTTCCTCAACTGCGTCGCAGGTGAAGCGGTTTATCCCGATGTTGTTGCCAAGGCGGCTGATTCTCTCCAGATCGTGTACACCCCCCTCTTCGGTGCAGGCGCTAAGCACGTTCCCGAGATCCTTCGCCGTGTAGGATTCAAGCACATCCACACAGTTAACGAGCAGATGGAGCCTAACGGCGACTTCCCCGGACTTGACAAGCCCAATCCCGAGTATCCCGCGTCCTTTGCTCTCGGTATCGAGCTTGCTGAAAAAGTAAAGTCCGACCTTATCGTCGCTACCGACCCCGATGCTGACCGCGTCGGCGTTATGGCACGTGACAAGTCCGGAACTTTCCGCTGTATCACGGGAAACCAGATGGGCTCGCTCCTTCTTGACTACATCTTCACAGCACTTAAGGAGCAGGATAAGCTTCCTGCTGACGCATATGCTGTAAAGACCATCGTTACAAGTGAGATGGCAAGTGCGATCTGCAAGTCCTTCGGCGTTGAGCTTCACAATGTACTCACAGGATTTAAGTTTATTGCCGAAGTTATCCGTACCCACGAAGAAAAGGGCACGGGCACCTTCCTTCTCGGCTATGAGGAGAGCTACGGCTATATGAAGGGTCTCTATGCACGCGACAAGGATTCCGTTGTAGCATCTATGCTCATCTGCGAAATGGCGGCTTACTATAGCCTCCGCGATATGACTCTCATCGACGCTATGGATTCTCTCTATGCCAAGTACGGCTACTTCACCGAGGATTCCGCTGAGATCTACAAGGAAGGCGTTGACGGCAAGGAGCAGATCGCAGGTATGATGAATACCCTTCGCGGTACTGTCCCCGAGGAGATCGGCGGCGAGCGCGTAGTCAACGTACGTGACTATGATGCTGAGACGATCCTCGACACAGTAACAGGAAAGGTAACGTCTACGGGACTTCCGAAGTCCAACGTGATCTACTTCCAGACGGAAAGCGGCAACGTTGTAGTTGCACGTCCCTCCGGTACTGAGCCTAAGATCAAGTTCTACATTCTTGCCGTAGGCAAGGACGAGACTGATTCCAAGGGTAACGCGGCAGCTTGCAAGGCTTCTCTTGAAAAGATGCTCGGACTTAATCCCGGCGAGCTCAGAAAGTAATCAGGACAGTAATAACAAAGATCTCCGAAGACCAAAGCTTCGGAGATCTTTTAATATTACTTTACTGAGTATTTCTTACCCACGGGAACAGTCAACATTCTTCCCTGCGATGTGTATTCCGAACTGTCATCGGACACAAAGGTCACGTCTGTCTGACCTTCCGCAAGCTCTACCGTAACAGTACCATCGGCACCAGATATTTCGAACTCTGTCACCATCATCTCAGCCCATTTTGCCGAGACAGTGTATCCGCCTCTTGCGCGAAGTCCCTCAAATGAGCCATCCTTCAGCTCGTCGCAGATCGCGGGAATGAGGGAGATAAATCCTTCGTGGCTCTGGAGCACCATTTCCGCTATGCCTGCGGCTCCGCCGAAGTTACCGTCGATCTGGAACGGAGGATGGTTGTCAAAGAGGTTATAAAGAGTAGAGTGTGTGAACAGCGCTCTTATATTATCGTATGTATCTCTGCCGTTCTTGAGTCTTGCAAAGAGGTTGATAAGCCAAGCGCGGCTCCAGCCCGTGTGTCCGCCGCCGTGAGCAAGTCTCATATCAAGAGATTTCTTTATAGCGCTGAACAGCTCGGGAGTATTTCTTGTGATCTGAGCTTCAGGATATAGTCCGTATGCATGGGAGATATGTCTGTGACCGGGCTCTGCATCCTCCCAGTCCTCGATCCATTCCTGAAGCTGACCGTGCTTACCTATCTGCATCTTCGGCATCCTTGCACGAACAGAGCGGATCTCATCGGCAGTCTCGGGAGAGATACCGAGGATGTCCTCCATCTTTGTATAGATATCAAGGGCACTGCTGATGATCTGTATATCCATTGTAGGTGAGAGTGAGAGGAATACGGGGATCTTATGACCGTCACGCTCAATGAGATACTGATTTTCGGGAGATGCGGAAGGACCGGAATAAAGAACTCCATCGGGACCTTCAAACATAAAATCAGCGAAGAACAGCGCAGCATCACGGATAAACTCATATGCCGTCTCACGGAGGAATTTCTCATCCCCTGTGTAAAGGTAATGCTCCCACATATGAAGCGCAAGCCAGCCTGCACCGATGAACCAGAAGCCCCACATTGAGCCTGTAGCAACAGAGAACTCATAGATATCAGAGATATGATGAACAACGCATCCCCTTGCGTGGTAATTTTCCCTTGCGACTCTGCGTCCGCCGGGAAGCAGGCACTCGTTCATATAATTGAAAAGGCCGAGTGTACATTCAGAGATATTGGCGGTCTCAGCGTGCCAGTAGTTCATCTGGAGATTGATATTGGTGTGGTAGTCGGAGTTCCACGGAGACTGATATCCCTCGCACCAAAGTCCCTGCAGATTTGCGGGGAACGTATCCTCTCGGCTTGACGAAACGAGAAGGTATTTACCGAACTGGAAATACAGGCCGAGAAGTCCGCGGTCAAGGGCAGTTTTATCATTCCTCAGTCGGATAAGACGCTTTGCGGCACTGAGATCGTTGACTCCATCGTCTCCGAAGTCGATATCGGATCTGTCCATAATAGCAGAAAAATCTGCAATGTGCTCCTCACGGAGAGCGTCATATCCCTTGTCAGCGAATGCCAAATACTTCATTGTGTCCATCTCGGGATCTCTGTACTCGGTTACTATAGAAACGAACAGCTCAAGCTTTGTAGAATTTCTGATAATGATATCATAATCATCTGAGGCGGTGTGTCCGTCAGTGAGTATTTTGACGGTAACTCTGAATTTAATTGCACCGTTGGCTGTGGTGTAAACAAAGTCCATAAGAGCCGTACCCTCGTCACAGGAAACGTTTCTCGTAACGCCGTATACTCTGCGGTACTTAACGGATATCTTTCGGGCAGGATCGGTATCCATTCTCATACAGACAAGCTTTGCTGAATGAGAAGCAAAGCTCTCACGTGTATAACGGACACCGTCAAGCTCGTAATCAAGGTTATAAAGTCCACGCTTCAGGTCGAGAGAACGCTCGTAGCTGTCAAACTCGCTGTAGCCGTGTACGTCCACGAACAGATCACCGGCAAACTCATATGAATCGACAAAATAGCGGTGCTTTTTCTCGATATTCTCAACAGCCCAAGCCTCAGCCTCAACGTTTTTTCCTTCAAGAAGCATTTTACGGATAGTGTTAAGCTTGTCAAGATATTCGGGAATGTTTGTATCAATTTTACCGCCGTTCCAAATAGTTTCTTCGTTAAGGCAAAGTCTTTCGGTCTCGATACCGCCGAATAACATAGCTCCGATAGATCCTGCACCTATTGGAGATGCGTTTTCCCAATTTGAAGCCGGGCTTTTTAATTTAAGAAAATAATCTTTCATTATGAATATTCCTTTTTGATATGTTATCTCGTTCTAATGAAATCTCCGAAGCTTTCGCTTCGGAGATATTTTTTATGCAAAGTAAATATCGTGAAGCTTTGTTACAACGCCGTTACACTCGATAAACATGGTGTAAGGTCCGCCAGCCTTGTGGGGCTTCAGTTCAACGGCAAAGGTACCGTCGGAGGGCCAGAACACACCGCTGTTGAAGTCGATACTGACAGTCACGGGCTTATCAGCCTCACCGTAGACCTTGAATGGGGTATCGGCAGGAAGTGTCATTCCATCGTGAAATTCGCTTGCAAGTTTCATAATAATTATTCCTTTCGGTCAAAGTGTAATCTTAAAGGGAGATGCTGGAAGGTCAGCAGAGGAATAGAGGTGTACGGCACTTTCGGCATCATAGCAGAACTTGACTGCCGCAGGCTTGATGCCGTCAGCCTTCACGCGCACCTTATCACCGCAAAGCTCATATGAAGCCTTGTGATCTGTACCGCTTTCATCGGCAACGAGGAAGGTAAGTTCTTCAGTTTCATAAAGACCCTCACCTGTGTCCGAGAAGGAAAGAGTTACAGTATCACCGTCAAGCACCGCTCCTGTACACATGGGCGGCTTATAAACGATATCCTCGCCATAGATCATACCTCTTGCATAGCGTGCAAGGCGCAGACCTACTGTCTTTTTGTCTCTCGGATGAATGTCCGGAAGGTCTCCCGCATCACCAATGGTTATCATACCGATGTTGTGTCCTTCAAGCGCCGCCTTTACCTGCTGATCGCGCATAAGCTCCCAACGGTCGTTCGGACGGTCTACGGTATGATATGTAAGCTGTACTGTAATAAAGGGAAGATCATCATTACCCCAAAGACGTCTCCAGTCCTTGACCATGAGATCGAACATATAAGCATAATGCTCAACGATTGTATCGGCGGTATCACTTTCACCCTGATACCAGATAACTCCGCGAACGGTATAGGGAGCTACCTTTACAAGTCTCTCAAGATACTGATCGCTGTATCCGTTAAAGGGAAAAATTGTAGCGTCATCATGGAAGGTGGGATTAGTCGCAAAGAAGGGATCGGCTTCTACAGTCTCGGGAGAGATCCACGTACGGATACAGGATGCCCCCTGATTACAGGAAACTATACCGATTGGAACATTCTGTGTATTCGCAAGCTCGATTGCGAAATGAGAAGCTGCCGCGGAAATACCGTTTGCATTTTCCTTTGCAATATTCACCCACCTCATATCGGTCTCGGGGCGAATGTCACATTCCCAGCTTCTCTCCTGAGTAAAAATTCTCACGGGAAGCGCACACTCATCAAGCTCCTGGGGTGCATCAGCGAGAGTAAGGCCCATATTGGACTGTCCACCTGCAAGATATACATCACCGTAATAGATGTCGTGAAGCTTTATAACTTCTCCGCCGCACTCCACGAACATGGTGTACGGTCCTCCCGCTTTATGCGGCGGGAGGGTTATTTCGAAGGCTCCGTCACGCGACCAGCAGACAGAGCTGTTAAAGTCAATGCTGACAGTTACGGGAAGATCTGCCTCTCCCCAAATCTTCACGGGAACATCCCGCTGAAGGATCATATGGTCACAAAATATAGGTGAAATTTTAATCATAGTCGAATTCCTATTACTTTGCAGAAACGCACTTTCCGCAAGGAACGCGAAGCATTCTGCCGTTTGCGGTAAGCTCATCACCGAGGCAAGTTACGAACACAGCATTCTCCTGTCCTTCGGGAAGCTCTACGTCTGCGTATTCGGTGTCGCCTTCTACCTTTACAGAGGTGACTTTCATATCGGTCCATGCTGCGCTTACAGTATAGTTTCCACGGGCACGAAGTCCCTCGAAGGAACCTGTGGAAAGCTCACAGCTTACAGCGGGAATAAGAGAAATATATCCCTCGTGGCTTTGGAGAACCATTTCTGCAATAGCAGCGGCACCGCCAAAGTTACCGTCGATCTGGAAGGGCGGATGATTATCAAAGAGGTTGTAAAGTGTAGAGTTGGTAAAGAGAGCACGGAGATTCTTATAAGCGTCAGCGCCGTTCTTGAGACGTGCAAACAAGCTTATAAGCCAAGCACGGCTCCAGCCTGTGTGACCGCCGCCATGTGCAAGCCGTCTTTCCATAGAAACCTTGATAGCATTGAAGAGCTCGGGTGTGTGCTTTGTGATCTGTGCGGCAGGATAGAGACCAAAACCGTGGGATACGTGCTTGTGTCCCGGCTCGTTTTCTTCGTAATCCTCGATCCACTCCTGAAGCTGACCGAACCTGCCTATCTGCATCTTGGGCATCTTTGCACGGACTTCACGTACCTTATCGGCATATGTCTTGTCGATACCGAGAATATCCTCCATCTGAGTATAGATGTCAAGTGTACCGCCGATGATCTGAATATCCATCGTGGGAGAGAGAGACAGATTGAGTGCGACCTTCTCACCGTTGTGATCAACACAGTACATATTCTCGGGAGACGGTGAAGGACCTGAGTACATAACTCCGTCGGGACCTTCGAACATTGTGTCAACAAAGAATACTGCTGAGTCCCGGATAAATTCATAGGCTGTTTCACGGAGGAACTTCTCGTCACCTGAGAAGAGGTAGTGCTCCCACATATGGTGAGCGAGCCAGCCTGCACCGAGAGACCAAAGTCCCCACATACCGTCTGCGGCGGCTGCAAACTCATAGATATCCGCAACGTGGTGTACAACTGTACCGCCTACCTCGTAGTTCTCTCTTGCAACACGGCGTCCTCCGGGAAGGAGAGACTCGTTCATATAATTAAACAGACCGTAAGCACACTCTGCAATATTGGCAGTCTCAGCGTGCCAATAGTTCATCTGGAGGTTGATATTCGTATGGTAGTCGGAGTTCCAGGGAGACTCGTAGCCTTCGCACCAAAGTCCCTGAAGGTTAGCGGCATATGTATCCTCACGGCTCGAAGAAACAAGAAGGTACTTACCGAACTGGAAGTAGAGAGAAACAAGACCGCTGTCACGGGCATCCTTGTCTACGGTAAGTCTTCTGAGACGCTTACCTATGCTGAGATCTTCAACTCCATCATCAGCAAATGTAATATCGGAGCGACCCATAATTGCGCTGAAGTCTGCAATGTGCTCAGCCTTAAGAGCCTCGTAACCCTTGTCAGCAAGAACGATATGCTTCATGGTATCCATTTCTGCATCTCTGAACTCGGTAACAACGGAAACATAAAGCTCAAGCTTTGTGGAATTAGTTACTTCGATCTCATCATATGCTGTGAGGATCTCGCCGTCTGTAACCATTTTAATGGTAGTGCGGAACTTGTGTCCTCCGTCAGCAGTAGTACAGATATAATCAATGATACCTGTTTTGCTATCGATAACTGTGGTCTTCTTTGAAAGCACATACTTTCTGCGGAAGCCTACGGTAAAGTTACGCGTGGGATCGGTATCCATCTTCATGCAGAGAAGACGCGCGGGATGAGAAGCAAAATACTCTCTCTTATAGTCAGCGCCGTCCTTTGAATAGTTTACGTTGAGAACACCGCGCTTGAGGTCGAGAAGTCTTTCATAAGAATCAGTCTCGCTGTCCCCGTGAACATTTACATAGATATCGCCTGCAGACTCATAAGACTTTACGACAAAGAAGCTGTCGTTGAAGTTTTCAAGTGCCCAAGTCTCAGCCTCAACGGGCTTGCCCTCAAGGAGAAGTCGTCTTATCACTCTGAGTCTTTCCATATACTGAGGAACGTATGTATCTATCTTATCGCCGTTCCAGATAGTCTCCTCGTTGAGACAGATACGTTCATCGGCAGCTATACCAAAGACCATAGCACCGAGCGAACCTGCTCCGATGGGCGAAGCGTTCTCCCAGTTATGCGCCTGGGTATTGATTCTTAAAATGTAATCCTTCATTATAAAATTCCTTTCGGGAAAAGTATTTTCTTTATATGATATATCTTACCATACGTCGAGCTGACTGTCAACTCATTTGTCATCATCGACCGCTTCTACATTCGTATTTTTTTGCATTTTCACAGCCGCAAGAGGGTTCTTGCTCATTGCGGATTCCATGCCCTTGTCTGACACGTGAGTATATATCTGTGTCGTATTGAGCTGCTCATGACCGAGGATATCCTTGAGCACGCGGATGTCCACCTCACCTGTCTGATACATGAGAGTGGCGGCGGTATGGCGCAGCTTATGAGTTGAGTACCCCTTATTGCCCAGCCCCGCGGCTTCAAGATACTTATTTACTATGTGCTGTACGGTCTTAACGCTGATACGCTGTCCTCTTGATGAAACAAAAAGCGCGTTTTCTCCGGACTTTACGGGAGTATGGAGGCGAACAGACATATAATCGCCGAGAGCTGTGCGGCAAGCGTCATTCAGGTAGACTATTCGCTCTTTGTTACCCTTTCCGATAACACGGAGACTTCGCATTTTGTGATCTATGTCGCGAAGACTGATTCCGCAAAGCTCGGAAAGACGCATACCGCAGTTGAGAAACAGCGTAAGTATTGCAAAATCACGGGTCCTGTTCTTCGAAGAAGTGTCGGACGATACGGCTTCGAGAAGCTCCATGCTCTCATCGACTGTAAGATGCTTCGGCAGCTCCTTTTTCATCTTCGGGTTTTCGATATTGGCGCAGGGGTCATGTTCAAAATACTTTTTCTTTACTATCAGGAATTTATAAAACCCGCGAAGCGCGGACAGTTTTCTCGAACGGGTACGCGGAGAATCTCCCCTGTCTGCAGAAAGATAATACAGATACTCATAGATATCAGTAGCGGTTACCGAAGCAAAATCCTCAGCGGCAAGATTGGAGACGTCACAGCTTTCCATATTTTCGGCAGACAATTTTTTACCGTCACGGTATAATACGAGGAACTTAAAAAATATCCGCAGATCAAGTAAATATTCGTCGATCGTCAGCGCCGAGCTGTTCTGAATTATCCGCTTGTGCCGTGCAAATTCGCGTGCATCAGGCGGAAGAAGTGCAAGCTCCTCCGGTTTCACTGTATCACCCCTGTTTTCCCATATGATATATCTTATTTTACCACAGAATGATGTTTTTTCATAGATATTTTGTAAATTTTACGCTAAACATCTTGTTAAAACTGTAGAAAGGCTTTATAATTATATAAAAAGTTATCGCTATTACGGAGACTGTTTATGATACGCTACATCAAGGCAAATTCTAAAATAATAACAAAGCTCATACTAAACCAGGTCGGTGCCGCCATACTCGGTATCACGCTTACATCAGCAGCCGCACAGAATGACACTCTCTTTGTGGGACTCAGTGTATTGTCCGTGATCTTCTATATGGTGCTTCTTTACACCGCCATCTGGGAGGAAGGCGGTAAAGAGAGAATAAAGATCGACGGCGGACGTGCCGAAATGAAGCCTCTGCGCGGACTTTTCGTCTCACTTATTGCGAATATTCCCAATTTCGTTCTTTTCCTTCTTATCTTCATCGGCAGAGTCTTCGGCACAAAAGGCGGCTTCGGATACGAATGGGCAGGAGCACTTTACGGAATCGGACACGGTATCGCAATTTTCTTCGAAGGTATGTATGCAGGTCTTGTGAGCTCATATTCTCCGTATAATCCCATCGGATATCTTCTCATCATCCTCCCTGCGATCATCATGTGCACTGTCGGATATATCATCGGCGTAAACAACATCAGGATCTTTGATATTATCACGGGAAAGAAAAGAAAAAACGGTAAAAATGCTAAGTAATTACGCTTTTCGTCATTCAGTACAATAAAAAATCTTTTTCGGCAAAATTCATGTTTACAACTTCGCTTGACACCCGAATCATTATGTGCTAAAATTTAAACGTAAAAAAATATATTGAAAGAAGGCAAATGTTATGCTTTTCATGGTTGACAGCGCTGATCTTAACGGCATCAGAAAATGTGCGGAGTTCTTCCCCATTGCAGGTGTCACGACCAACCCCACTATCGTATCCTCCGCAAAGACTGACTTTAAGAAGCTTCTTCTTGAGATCAGAGAAATCATCGGCGACGACAAGATGCTCCACGTACAGGTTACCTCCGGCGATGCTGAGGACATGGTACGCGAGGCAGAGATGCTCCGTGATTTCGTCGGCGGCGAATTTTATGTAAAGATCCCGATCACCGAGCAGGGACTCAAGGCTATCCAGATGTGCAAGGCTGAGGGCATCGGTGTTACCACCACCGCTATCTTCACACAGCAGCAGGCTCTTATGGCAGCCCGCGCAGGTGCTGACTTTGTAGCTCCCTATGTAAACAGAATGGATAATCTTCTTTCCGACGGTGTACACGTAGTTGAGGAGATAGTACAGCTCTTCAAGCATCAGAATCTTGACACCAAGATCCTTGCTGCAAGCTTCAAGACCTGCGAGCAGGTACATAAAATTGCTATGAGCGGCGCTCACAGCGTAACTATCAATCCCGAGCTCTTCTCTTCCCTTATCTATCACCCCATGACCATGTATTCTCTCGATGCGTTCGATTGTGACTGGGCTGAGGTATACGGTAACAAGAAGGTTCTTGATATTCTTTCTGAATAAGTTTAAAAACCTCCGAATTAACGGAGGTTTTTTTTCAAAAATCTGAAACCAATACACTTTTTTTACGTCTTTATTAGTATAAACCCAAATATACAATATTATACCTAAGAAAGGACGGCATTTGAAATGAAAGCATCTATTTCGTTCAAAAAATTAACAGCACTTCTCTTTTCTCTCTGTATCTTTTTTTCGTCCTGCACAGGCGGAAGATCAAATGAACCATCAACGGAAACAGACAAAGCTGTACAGAGCACAGAGACAATTACCGAAGCTGTTACAGAAACAGAAGCGGTGGTGGAAACGGCAGATCCCGATGAAGTAAAAGTTGCGCTTGAGGAATACAACAGCTATCTCACAACTCATACAAATTCACTTCACAAGGGTTTTCTGACATACAACTGTCTTTGGTTTGAAAAGCTCGGAACACTTATCAAATTTGGAATTTCTTCTGACAAGAGCTATCAATATACGTTTATTGATGAGTTCGGTTTCCGTGTTAAAGCTTCCGTAACACACGTTGACGTTGATGATATTGACGTATACCGCACTCTCATATCACCTTACGAAAATGCGGGTTCGATAACCGAGGGACGACTCAACGGTGAGAATGACATGAAAAAGCGAAAAGAATACGCAAGCAAGACAGTCACCCTCGACGATAGTCATTATACTTACAATGAAGCCGGAGATCTTATCCGTGTCTCTACAATCTACCATGGTGTTCTCGTTGAGTTTACACCTGCCGACTATTCGGAAAAGAACGTAACATTCTCAAATTACAAAAACAGATACGGTTTTCTCTCAAATTTTATATCCGGTTGGAATGCCGCAAGAGTATTCACCGCAGGGATTTATCCGCAAAAATCTGTATATGCAACATCTATAGATAATTTCACAGCAGAAGCCGACGACAACTGTTATTTGTTCACTGATTCCGTCAAAGTATCCGATATTATTAAAAACGGAAGCTTCATTCCTACCGGATATGAAGTTAATTCAATCGACTATTATGACCTGCTTGATTATCAAAAATACTCTCAGGGTAAAAAGAATTATAACATATCGCTTAAAGGGATCGAAGACGATACTAAAAGTATCAGCTACTCCATTACTTACAACAAGTACGGAATTGATCAAGATCCGTTCGATAATCCGACAGGAGAAGTAATCGATGAGTCAAAAGGTATAATATGCGACAGTCTCAACGGTTCTATAAGACTCAAACGTATTTTTGCCGGATCTGTAAGCTTTTTCATGTTAGTTGATGCAGAAAGTTTTACTGAGGACATCAAAAATACATTTACTGCTTTCACGGACGAGATCATCATGACGGTATCAGCAGATATACAGCCTGATAACAAGCTTCCCGAAAAAGTAACCTTTACATCATTCTTCGAGATTGAGTCATTTTTAACGGTAATAGAAAAAGCTCCCGAGGAAATAGAAGCCTACCTTGAAAGGCGAGGATATGCAGATCGCGGATTTGACACATCAGAAGAAGCCTCGGCTCTCGCAGATATGTTACAAAGCATCCCGCTTTTGGGTGCGGACGGAGGATATAATCTTTCTTACTTCCCCGACAGCGGTGAGTTTTCGGTAAATTACTGTATTTTCTCAAAAAATACAAGTGATGAGTATAAGCATATACAGTTCCGTTATATGTCTTGTGACAGTGCAGAAATCAACTCTCTCTCAAAAGACGCAACTATGCCTCCGCTGAATCTCGGAAGTATTGTGCTCGACTGTTGCTCGTACACTGACGGGGTTTCTTGTATAGCAAAATGGAAGGACAGTCAGTATGGGCTTATCGCAAGCGAGACCCGATACGGGAACTTCGAGAACGAAAACTTCTTTTTATCAGTCTACGAAATCGAAAACTAAACAACAAATATTTCCACTATTCATTCACAGCCGATTACTGTCGGCTGTGAATTTTTTATATTTTAAAAGAAAAAATGTTTAGATAAAGACACAAATTGTGCTGTATCTCTTGATTATTTCTTCGGTTTTTGATATACTTATTATCATGAATAATTATGTCTTGAAAAAGAAGTAAATATATTTTGGAGATACATATGGAAAAGATCAAAAAGCCGAGAGGCACTATGGATATTCTCCCTGGAGAGAGCGAGCTCTGGATATACGTTGAGTCAAAAATGCGCGACGTAGCTTCACGCTTCGGTTTCTCCGAGGTACGTACCCCCACCTTTGAGGAGCTGGGACTTTTTAAGAGAGGTGTCGGAGACACGACTGATGTTGTTCAAAAGGAAATGTACACCTTCAGCGACCGTGACGGTACTATCTTCGCGCTCCGTCCTGAGGGAACAGCGTCAACAGTACGTGCTATCATCGAAAACGGAAGAACAAGCGATCCCATGCCCCTTAAATACTACTACATAATCAACTGTTTCCGATATGAGAAGCCTCAGGCAGGACGCAGCCGCGAGTTCTTCCAGTTCGGTGTTGAGATGTTCGGCGCTAAAAATGCGGCGGCAGACTTCAGCGTTATCTCTCTTGCAGACACTCTGCTTCGTGAGCTCGGTATTAAGGGAATAAAGCTCCACGTCAACTCCATCGGTTGTCCCGAGTGCCGTCCCGCTTACAGAGAGAAGCTTGTTCAGTATCTTACTGCAAACAAAGAATCGCTTTGCGATACCTGCAAGGCACGTCTTGAGGCAAATCCTCTACGTATCCTCGACTGCAAGAATCCTGAATGTAAAGTCATAGCAGAAGCAGCTCCCAAGTCCATCGATCACCTTTGCGGCGAATGCGAGTCTCACATGACAACGCTCAAGGCTATGCTTGATGCCGCCGGAATCGACTACGAGATCGACACACATATAGTTCGCGGACTTGACTATTATACACGTACTGTATTTGAGTTCATTTGCGAGGGTATCGGTGCTCAGAGTACTGTTTGCGGCGGAGGCCGCTATGACGGTCTTATGGAGCAACTCGGCGGTCCTTCACAGCCCGGAATCGGATTCGGAATGGGTATAACACGTTTGCTTATGGCTATGGAGCAGAGCGGAGCTTACATTCCGGAGCCAAAAAAGCCCGTACTCTATATAGCTTCTCTCGGCGAGAGAGCCTGTGTAGAAGCTAACCGTATTACCACTGAGTTGAGACGTGACGGTATCATGGCTGAATGTGACGTCATGGGCAGAAGCCTCAAGGCACAGATGAAATATGCCGATAAGATCGGCGCAAGGTTCGTTCTCATGGTAGGAGATTCTGAGATCGAATCAGGCAAGGCAACTCTCAAAGATATGACAAACAGCACTCAAAGCGAGATCGAGCTTTCTGCTGTTGCAAATCATATAAAAAACAGTATCTGATCACAAACGAAAGGATTAGGAATATTAAAATGGCTTCATTTACAAAAAGCGACAAGAGAACTCACTACTGCGGCACACTTTCCGCAAACAATATCGGCGAAAGAGTCACCGTTCTCGGCTGGTGTCAGAGACAGCGCGACCTTGGCAGCCTTATCTTCATAGATCTACGCGATAGGACCGGTATCGTTCAGCTTGCATTTGACGACAGTACCGACAAGGCTATTTTTGACGACGCTTTCGGTGTTCGTGCCGAGTACGTACTCTCAGCTTCCGGTGTAGTACGCTCCAGAGGCGAAGCTGCCATTAACCCCAACATGGCAACCGGAGAGATCGAGATCGCTGTAGATGCGTTCAAAATTCTTTCAATAGCTCAGACACCTCCCTTTGCTATCGTAGAGAACAGCGATGTCAAGCCTGAACTCAGACTTACTCACAGATATCTTGACCTCCGCCGTCCCGATCTCCAGCGCAACATTATCGCTCGTTCAAAGATCACCAATATCGCACGTAACTATTACGCTGAAAATGGTTTTATCGATATCGAGACACCTAACCTCATCAAGCCTACTCCCGAAGGAGCACGCGACTACCTCGTTCCCAGCCGTGTACACCCCGGAAAGTTCTATGCACTTCCTCAGTCTCCTCAGCTTTACAAGCAGCTTCTTATGTACGCAGGCTTTGACCGCTACTTCCAGATAGCTCGTTGCTACAGGGATGAGGACCTCCGTGCAGATCGTCAGCCCGAGTTTACACAGATCGACCTTGAGATGTCCTTCAGCGATGAGGATGATATTATCGCAATGAACGAGGGATTCCTCAAGCGCATTTTTGATGAGTTCCTCGGTCTTCCCCTTGAAACTCCCTTCCCCCGCATGACATATGCAGAGGCTATGAGACGTTACGGCTCTGACAAGCCCGATACACGTTTTGAAATGGAGCTTTGCGACATTTCCGATGTTGTAAAGGACACAGGCTTTGCAGTATTTGCCGGTGCTGTTGCAAACGGCGGCTCCGTACGCGGAATCACAGTCAAGGGCGGTGCTTCTATGTCCCGCAAGGAGATCGACGCTCTCGTTGATTTCGTAAAGACATACGGCGCACGCGGTCTCGCATGGTATAAAAATGCAGGCGGTACTGTTTCCTCCTCATTTGCAAAGTTCCTCACCGAGGATGAACTTTCAGCTCTCGTTTCCGCTATGGGCGCAGGAGAAGGCGACCTCATTCTTATCGTTGCTGATAAGAACAGCGTTGTATTCGATGCTCTCGGCGCACTCCGTGTTCACGTTGCAAAGAAGCTTGGTATGATCGACAAGTCCAAGTTCAACTTCCTCTGGGTAACAGAGTTCCCGCTTCTTGAGTACAGTGAAGAGGACGACAGATATTACGCAAAGCACCACCCCTTCACAATGCCCTTTGAAGAGGATATCCCCCTTCTCGATACAGATCCCGCTGCAGTACGCGCAAGAGCATACGACTGTGTACTGAACGGTACAGAGCTTGGCGGCGGTTCTATCAGAATACACACCACTGAGACCCAAAAGCTTATGTTCAAGGCTCTCGGTATCGGCGAGGCTGAAGCTGAAGAAAAGTTCGGCTTCCTCCTTGAGGCATTCAAATACGGTGTACCTCCTCACGGCGGTCTCGCTTTCGGTCTCGACAGACTTGTTACTCTTCTTCTCGGTCTTGAGGACATCCGTGATGTTATCGCATTCCCCAAGGTACAGAACGCATCCGAGCTTCTCTCCAAGTGTCCCGGCATCGCAGACCCCAAGACTCTCGAGGAGCTTCGTATTCAGGTCATCGCCGAGGACGATGCTGAATAAGCTTATCTTAGAACAAGAACTTTATTCCCGAAAGGAAACAATAATATGAAACACAGAATAGGTTACATCGGTTACGCAGGAATGGGCGGCGGATACCACTATGAGGTTGCTAAGGACAGAGCCGACGTATGTGATGATCTTGCTCCTTTAGCTGTCTATGACGTTCGTCAGTGCCAGAGAGACTTGGCTGTAGAGCGCGGTCTTATTGCTTACGACAACTTAGAAGATCTTCTTGCAAATGACGAGATCGACACAGTGGTTGTTGCTACACCCAATCAGTTCCACTGCGAGCTTACCTGCAAGGCTCTCCGTGCAGGCAAGCATGTTATTTGTGAGAAGCCTGCGGCTATGAGTCCTGCAGAGCTTCAGACCATGATCGACACAGCAAACGAGACAGGTAAGCTCCTCTTCATCCATCAGAACAGACGATTTGACAGTGACTTCATGCTTGTCAAGCACGCTATCGAGACAGGCAGACTCGGTAAGGTATACAATATCGAAAGCAAGTTCTGCGGCGGTCTTATGAGCGGCTGGAGAAGCTTCAAGGACCACGGCGGCGGAATATTCTATGACTGGGGCGTTCATCTCATCGACCAGATGGTATACCTCTTCAACGAGCCCGTTAAGAGTGTTTACGCTGACCTCAGATGTGAGAAGAGCGGCGAAGTCGACGACCGTTCCACGGTTGAGATCACTTTCGCGAGCGGTGCCAAGGCACGTGTTACCGTTTGCGGAAGCTTCCTTGCTCCCTATAACAGATTTGAAGTATACGGTGAAAAGGGCGTTATGTGGGTTGACGACATTTACGCAGAGAGCGGCACACTCAGAGCTTCCACCAAGTCCGAGTGGAAGTCTAACATGACAACGGCTTATAACGAAAACGGTCCTTATGAGCGCGAGGAACGTCATCTCGAAGAGGATCTCTCCAGAGTCACCCTTCCCGATGATATGCCTACACTTCCTCAGGACTGGGCAAAGTACCTGTACAAGAACATTTTCGATACCATTGACGGTAATGCAGAGATGATCGTAACTCATGAGCAGGCGATGACTGTACTTCGAATCATTGACGCGGCATTCAAGTCCTCCGAGACCGGAAAGATCATTGAATTCTGATAAAATTCTCTCCGCTGTAAAAGGCGGAGAGATTCATTTTAAGTTATGAATATTTCTGATAAAGAAAACATAAAAATAAGAGACAAGCTATTTGCAAGGGCATCTGCCGAAATATGTCGCAAAAGTCTTTTAACCAGTGATCTTGCAAGAGGAATGTACTGCGCGTCCATGATAAGCTGTATGGGAAAAGGTAACGTGCTTTGTGTTTTTCTTGATAAAAGCGGCAAGGTCTGCGGCGAGGTAATGCTTAACCGTGACTTTGGAAAGCTTCATGACAGAATAATATCAAAGCTTACCGACTGTGCGAAAAGGTTTTCGTCAGAGACAGTATTCATTGGGCGTCCGCTCATAGAAGCCGATGATCTTGACTACATCATTGCAGGCGGTATTCTTATCGGTAGCGCTCTTAAAAAGAACGGTATCACTCTTCTCGGGTACTATCTTAAGGATGGTCCGGTCTGCGAAAACATTTTACCCTGAGGATGTTGACGGTGAAAAACAGATTTCTCTTTACGTGCTTATTATTACTATATTGTCTGCTTCTTGTATCAGTGTTGTTTATAAGAGACAATGACGGGCTCGGCATAAGCCTTGATGCCATATCACAGCGTTTGAATGAAAGGGTCAATCTTCAACCTTTTCATACTATTAAAAGCTACCGCAGTGCTTATCTGAAGGGTTCTGTCAGCAGTACGACTTACTTTATCAACATATACGGGAATATACTGCTGTTCATGCCTCTTGGAGCTATATTGATGCGTATTTTTAATGTGCCGTGCAGAATTATAAAATGTATGGCTGCGCTTTCTGCCGCCGTATTATCCGCAGAGCTTATCCAGCTGATCTTCGGCATCGGAAGATGTGATATTGATGATATCATACTAAATCTCGGCGGAGCTGTTTTATCATGCTTCCTACACAGCATCCTTAAGTCCTCCAAAAAAACAAATACCGTGCGAAACTGACGTAATTCCGCACGGTATTTATTATTATCTCAAAAGCTCTGCTTCCTTATGATACTCCTTGCAGCTAACAAGACCGAATTCACTTTTTACCCTCTCAACAGACCACTCTGGATCCCTTGATGATACTGTGAATATATTATCCTCCGAAAGTGTATCTACCTTGACCTTATCACCGAGCACACGTCTTATCTCACGGATCTTGGGAATCTGGTCATCAATATGGAAAAGCTCCATATCAAGGTCTATGTCAGCCATGCAGAGATCGTCCCATCTTGCGCTTTCACTGACAGTCCTTCCTGCGGGATCAATTATACGCGCACGGTAAGTTCTGACCGATGAGATGACCCAATAGGAGTGGAGTACAGCATAAGCATCAAGAAGCTTTCCGCCATCATATGCAGATGTCCATATTACAGCTTTAGCTCCAAGGTCTGCAAGGCTTTGCCAATAGCTACGAAAACCTATATCGAAGCAGGTTGCAATACCGATACGTCCGAATTCAGTATCAATTACACACGGCAGGTCACCCGGAACAACGCCACTCGCCATCTCACCCTTTGTGGGATATATTTTGCGATACTTACCTGCAACTTCTCCGTTACGGTTCAGCACATAGGTAGCAATGTACCGCTTTTCACTTTCCTCAGCAGGCTCATACAGATTAAAGACAAGATACGAATTCACAAGACGTGCCGTATCCTTCATCTCAGCAAGAGCCATTTCAAAGAACTCTCCATAAGACAGCGGCTCCTTCTCGGGATACATGATAAATACTATCTCAGGAAATACTATCATATCGGGTGACAGACTTTTAAGATCAAGACACCTATTTCGGCAATAGTCAAGCATTTCTCTCTGCGTTCTGCCGATATAAGCCCGTTCATTAAGTCCAAGTGTTGCAATTTTCATTTTGTGGCACCTGCCTTATCAAGAATTTCGTTATATTTTTTAAGTAACAGCTCATTGTTTTCGTATATACCCCGAAGAGACGGACACCACGGGGTCTCCCATTCAAGTGAAAGGCAGCCGTCAAAGCCTTCCCTTTTCAAAAGAGATATGGCTTCTTCAAATGGAAACTCGCCTTCTCCGAGGGCACAAAGTGTATACTCACGTTTATCTGCCGCAGGCACTCCGTCCTTCAGGTGCACGTGGCTGACAGCATTTCCGATATATCCATATGTCTCACTTAATGTCTCGCCGTATTCCATACTATGGAGGATGTCCCAAAGTATCTTTAAATTCGTACAGTTTACTTTATCCAACAGCTCTCGGCACATTTTTCCGCTTGAAAGCTCGCTGTGAGTTTCAAGCCATATTTGTATTCCCTTTTCCAAAGCTATGGAGCACAGTTTTTTTATGCCCTCGGCAATCTCGTTAAGATCAAGCCTTCCGGTAGCATCAGCGGCGGCAAAGATCCTAAGTGCCTTCGCACCCAAGCTATGCGCCATTTCAAGATATGCCTGTGACGAGTCAGGTATCTCCGATGATCTTATGAAAATGCTCGAAGCAACATCGGTAATTGTGATGCCTTTAGCATTAAATCTCGTTCTCCATGCCTCGCCGTCTGTGAAAGAGGCAAGAAATGCCTCATCTGCCCGAAGCTCCACTGAGTCCATTGAACACTTAACAGCAAGGTCAAGGATCTCTTCCATTGACAGCTCAAGACAGCAAAGAGTAGAAAATCCTCGTTTTAACATACCCAAATCTCCGTTCATTCTCAGGTGTGGCGGGTCATGCGCGCGGCGCTTTCCTTCGATATCTCGTACTCAAGCCTCTCGCCCTTTACATATCTTACAGCATCCTTTGCAAGACATACACCTATATATTTTCGCAAGTCATAAGTTGGTCCTGCCTTATGGGGAACAAGATATACATTAGCCATTCTTCTTAATGGACTGTCCGCCGCCAAGGGTTCCTTTTCGAACACATCGAGGACAGCACGGATGCGTCCCTTGGCAAGCTCGCGCTCCAGGGCTCTTTCGTCAATAATGGCACCGCGTGATGTGTTGACGAGAAGTGTTCCGTCTTGCAGCATTGACAACTCCCGTTCTCCTATCATTCCACGGGTACATTCAGTCAAAGCGGCATGGAGAGATACAACTGAGCTTTTCGCAAGGACATCCTCAAGAGAGCACTGCTCAGCACCCACATCGCGGAGAAGCTCTTCTTCCACCTTGTATGTGTCATATACCCTCAAATAGACTCTGAAGGGCTTTAAATAACGCATAAGGCTACGTGACACTGCTCCCACTCCTACGATACCGATATCACGTCCGAAAAGACCTGCGGTCTTATGCGGACTGTCCCAATATGAGCTACACTTCATTGACATTATATCCTCAGGCAGATGTCTGAGCCCCGCAAGGATAAAGGCAAGTGCGCCTTCTGCTGTTGACTCGGCAAATATCCTGTTGGCACTGATAACAGTAACACCGTTATCATAAGCTGTGCCATCTACAAGGTCACCTACACTGCCGCCGGTATGCACAAGAAGCTTCAGCCTTGTGCCCTTTTCCGTAAGCCCCGCCCTTTTAAGATTTGCCGTTCCCCAACCGGTTACAAGAACGTCATGATCACGCGCCGCTTCGGCAAGCTCCTCTTCGGTAAGGTTACGTCCCGTATCATTATACGATATATTAAAGTGCTCCGCAAGGCAGCTTAAAGCCTCAGCGCTGAGACAGCTTTGGCGAAGCTCACCTTCGGGTATGGTTATATACAGCTTCATTTTGACCTCACTCAAGTATGATCTTCTTATGAATGTCCTTATAGCTTACTGTAAGCTCGCATCCGTTAAGCTCTACAGAAGGCTCGTCAGGAGCATCACCTTCGGTAGAAAATGCGAATAAAGATGCGAACAGATACTCACCTTTTTCAAGGATATCCGTCGTAAAAACGGGATACGCACTTGAAGGTGCCAGTAAATGCAGAGACGGCATATGATAGTCGACCCGATAGTTTACGGGAACGCTTGCTACTGTGTGCAGCGTACTCTTTTTCGTTACACCTTTATACTCGTAGCTCACAGATACTGATGAATCTGTAGTTTTAATAACGGCTCCGTCATCAAAGGTTCCCACGGAGAAGCCACCTTCGATCACTCTGTATGGCTGAGTAAGCCGCACCTTATGTGCTCTTACATGGTAACCGTCACCGAGCGGTATTACCCATGAGGTAATGTATGAATCGTCATTTGGAAACGGTCTGTGGCTTGATCTTATCACTCCGTCTTTAACACCCTCATTTTTGAAGCCGTTTCTGCGAGATGTAAGGGTCGCATCACGAGTTTCAATGGCGATCATGTTATCAAGGGAGATCATATCAGGTGTCGACAGTCCGAAGCCTGCTCGGGAGTTATACACAAATTTGCTGTAGCAGGACGGCATATCTCCGAACCGTCCGCCTGTGCCGTTTTCAAATGTATAGCACATGGAGGAATTGTTATAAAGAGTAACGCCTGCATTATTTGTGCCCTCAAGAATGAGATCAATGTTCTCAGGAGCTGAATTTACAATGAATTCGCCATTTTCAATAGGCAATTGCTTTTCCTTAGCTGTCCAGAAGGGGTGATCATCGGGAAGTGACAGAACAAGGAAGGTCTTGGCGCACCAATAAGCACCGCCGGAGGACGTATAGTTCTCCGCAATACACACAGATTCATATAAATACCCCGGAGGAAGGATGCCGTTTTCGGGAAGGATCATATTATCCATAAAATACGACACATTTTTAACTACTGCGCGTCGGGCTGTACCATAGTCTACATTACAGTCAGCATATGCGGCTGCCGCAAAAAACGCACTTTCGGCAAAGCGGTACGAAAGCGATCTTCCAAACGCGGGCACAGAACCGTCTCGGTCAAACATATGTGTATAATAGTCAAAGAACTCCTCGCATCTGCGCTTGTATTCTTCTGCTCTATGCTCATCACAGAACCTTGTTCCTTTTGAAAGCATGGCCCAAAGAAGTGGATAGACATGATGCGACCAAGAAATATAAAAATCGAATCTGCCGAACACGCCGTCCTTGTACCATCCGTCGGAAATATACATTTTATCAAGAACCGCAAAGCCTGCAGCCATATCTGCATCAACATCGCCGCAGTCAATACCTAAAGCTTCAAGTGCTGTAACGGCAAGCATGGGAAACCAATAATGATTATTCTGCCATGAATTCTTCAAAGCGCACACAGCCCACTTTTTGATCCATGCGGAAAGGCGCAACTTTTCCTCTGCGGAATATGGCTCCCATAAAGCTTCGGGTGCTTGTGTCATAGCTATGCAAAGAGGTGCAAACTCTGTTATCATCTGGTTTGCGAAAAGGTGTTCATTACGGTTTGCGGCAAAGCGCGACATACACTTGGGGCTTGACTCATCTGCGCCGATAAGTATTATCTCCCGAAGGCTCTCAGCGAGATCTCGCTGTTTACCGCAGACATTCACTGTATAGCTCTTATCACGCAGCAATGGCGCAATACCCCACAACGGACGGAACAGCTCCTCCATTTTGGTACATTCAACGCTGACCATATCTATAACAAGATACGGCTTGTCGCTATAGAAATTATTTATCGCTTTTTCAAGAGCAGGGATACACAGCTTTTCTGCAACTGATATTAAATATTTCTTCGATTCGGTCATAACGCACTCCCATTATTGATATTAAAAAAATTATATCATACTTTCTGTGTTTTTGCTATATAAAAAATGAATACTGTAAAAAAAACTCGGCTGAAAACAGCCGAGTTTGGTCTTATTCAAAGGTATCATTGTCTCTGAACTGGAGAGCATAAAGATCACGGTATGTTCCGCCTGCCTTCATCAGCTCCTCATGTGTCCCCTTTTCGGTGATCCTTCCGTCCATTACAACTGCGATCTCGTCCGCATTGCGGATCGTAGACAGTCTGTGTGCCACCACAAGAGTGGTTCTGCCGCGGCAAAGCTCATCAAGCGACTGCTGGATAAGCACCTCGGTAGTATTATCGAGGGCGCTTGTAGCTTCATCAAGAATAAGGATCGCAGGGTCTTTAAGGAACACTCTTGCAATACTGATCCTCTGCTTTTGTCCTCCCGAGAGCTTAACTCCGCGTTCTCCGATCTCAGTATCATAACCGTTGGGTAACGTCATGATATAGTCATGGATATTTGCTCGGCGTGCCGCTTCGAACATTTCTTCCTCGGTAGCATCAGCACGTCCGTACATGATATTATCCCTTATAGTTCCCACAAAAAGGAACACATCCTGCTGAACGATGCCTATATTGCGTCTGATGGAGTCGAGAGTAAGCTCACGGGTGTCATTACCGTCAATTAAAATCGCACCATCGCCGTCCTTTAAGGTGTAAAAGCTCGGCAGCAGATGACAAAGAGTCGTTTTTCCGCCACCTGACGGTCCCACAAGAGCCAGCTTCTTTCCCCTTTCAATGAAAAGGTCTACATTGGTAAGGACCTCTTTAGAGCTTTCATAGGAATATGATACGTTTTTAAACTCAATATCTCCTTTGACGTCGGAAAGCTCTCTTCTTGCGGGTGAATCGTCCTCGGGCTCAATATCCATTATCTCACAGAATCTCTTGAAGCCGCTGACTCCGTTCTGGAACTGCTCCATGAATCCGATGAGCGTTGTAACGGGATTGATAAAGAGGTTTACGGAAACTATAAAGGTGGAATAATCTCCGAAAGAAATCTCACCTGCATACAGGAAAAGTCCTCCTGCGATAAGGATAAACACGTTGAAAATATCTGTAATGAACGTAGTAGAGGAATGGAATTTCGCCATTGCAGAGTATGCACGGTGGGAGGAATCTACAAATTCACGGTCACCAACCTTGAACTTTTCGATCTCACGGGATGAGTTTGTATATGCCTTTGTTACTCTGATTCCCGTAACACTGCTTTCCACAGAAGCATTGATCGTAGCGTTACTCTTTCTGCGGTCGTCAAAGGCGTTCTTCATAGCCTTACGGAAATGGAATGTCACGACCATAAGGATCGGTACACAGGCAAAAATTATAAGTGTAAGTACCCAGTTGATGGTTGAAAGGTAGATAAAGGAGAGAATTATCATTACAAGGCTTATGATAAGATTCTCAGGCCCGTGATGAGCAAGCTCAACTACCTCAAAAAGGTCACTTGTAAGGCGGGTCATTATGCGTCCGGTCTCGTTGTTATCAAAGAATGTAAACGGAAGCTTTTCAAGGTGTGAAAACAGATCAAGACGCATTTGCGACTGCATCTTAACGCCGATAATATGACCGTAATACTGGACGAAATATCTAAGAAACATTCGCATGATGTACAAAAGAAGAACGATAATACCTGCAACAACGATGGTTTTGTACATCTTTTCGGGAATGTATATATTAAGCATCTTATTTGTCACAATAGGATATACCATACCTATGACGGAAATAAGAAGTGACGCCAGCATATCAAGGCTGAGCATCAGCTTATGATCCTTATAATACCTTAGAAACCTTTTTAACATAGCTTAACTTCCCTTTTCTTTGGTTTAATATAAAAAACACTATAATTATACATCGGGAAACTGATTTAGTCAATAGATTGTATAACAGATCGGCAATTTAAAATATGCAAAAATATGCATAAATAATAAAGCTGATAATTGAATTATCCTGTAGCAATATAATGATTTATATGTTATAATTTATATAGTGACAAAAATAAGCAAATAAGGACAGCCTATGAAGATAAAAATAATTGAAAAAAGCTACAGCGAGGTCATGAACCTTCCGATACCAAAGCATAAACTTCCTATAAAGATGGGAATATTCTGGCGAGTTCTCATAAAGTGCTTATCAAAAGCAAATCTCAGCAAATACAAAATCAAATATAACGAGCACAGAACAGAGCTACTGCCAATGGATACACCTTGCCTTGTGCTTATGAATCATTCAGGCTTTATTGATATGCAGATCGCCGCTGACAGATTATTCCCTCGCCCTTTTTCCACTGTTTGCACCACGGACGGCTATGTTGGACTTTCGACTCTCATGCGCCTTATCGGATGTATTCCTACTCAGAAGTTTGTAACAGACATATCACTTATACGAGACATAACCTATGCCTTAACAAGGCTCAAAACCGATGTGCTCATGTACCCCGAAGCTTGCTATTCCTTCGACGGACGTGCTAACGCTCTGCCTGAAAGTCTCGGTCGACTTATAAAGAAGCTTAAGGTACCGGTAGTAACGATAATCACAAAGGGAGCATTTCTCAGAGAGCCGCTTTACAATATGCTGAGGCACAGAAGAGTGAAGCTCGAGGCTGATGTTACATATCTTATAACTCCCGAGGAAGCTGAAAGTCTCAGCTCATCGGAGCTGTTTGAACGTGTGAGCGATGCCTTCTCATTTGACAGCTTTAAGTGGCAACAGGAAAACAAGATTGAAATAAGTGAGGATTTCAGAGCTGACGGATTGGAAAGAGTACTCTACAAATGTCCTCATTGCTTAAGCGAGAGCAATATTCATGGAAACGGTACTGTATGGCGTTGTGATGAGTGCGGAACCGAGTATGAGCTTGATGTGTACGGCTTCATGAAAGCAAGAAATACAGTCAGCCGCTTTGAACACATACCGGATTGGTATGACTGGGAACGGTGTGAGGTAAAGAAGGAGATCGAAGAGGGCACGTACGGTCTTGAGACAGATGTGGATATATATATGCTCGTTGATTACAAGGCGCTTTACAAGGTAGGAGACGGACAGCTCACTCACAATTCGGAAGGCTTCACGCTCCGAGGCTGCGACGGACAGATAGACTATAAGCAAAGCGCACTGTCATCATACACGGTAAATTCGGATTACTACTGGTATGAGATAGGAGACATGATATCCATCGGAAACAAGCGCCATCTGTTTTATCTGTTTCCAAAGGGGCAAAAGATCAATGTAGCAAAGGTAAAGTTTGCAGTAGAAGAGCTTTACAAGATTAAAATCAAGGAAAGCAGAGAAATTAAATCAGCTACAGTTTAATAAATCTAACTCAATATAAACAAAAACCTTCTCTTTCGAGAAGGTTTTGATGTTAAATTAAGAGATTACTTTCTCTTCTTAGCAACTACTACGCCGCAAGCGGAGATAGCAGCTACTACAGCAGCGATGATCATGGGGTCGCCTGTTACGGGAGATCCGCCTGCATTGCCGCCTGCGCTCTGTGTGGGAGCCTCTGTGAT
>JAFUPK010000118.1 GCA_017481265.1 Clostridia bacterium | reverse complement strand
CGTGAAGCCCACCTCAAGATTAGATATCCCACAACGAAAGTTGGTAAGGTCACTTGTAGACTACAAGTTTGATAGGTCGGAGGTGTAAGCACAGTAATGTGTTCAGCTGACCGATACTAATAGACCGAGGGCTTGAACTACATTAGTTCTCAATATGTTGTTGTGTCTTCTCTTGTTCGGTTTTGAGTGAGCATCTAAAACCATCCGGTTTTGGTCGGATGGTTTTTTCTTTTTTGTTAGTTATTTCGCCGTATTAGCGAAATAACTAACCGATCTCTATATAGAATTTCCTTTGAATATGTGATATACTGTATTTAAATAATTAGGAGGTGATTATCTTGAATAAGTCTCTTATCAATTTAAGACTCGCTTATCTGAGGAAAGTTAATCATATGACCCAAGAAGAGCTTGCTGATGTTATTGGTACATCGTTTCAAACTATCAGTAAATGGGAAACAGGTGTTACAATGCCTGATATTTCAGTCCTACCCATTCTTTCGGATTTTTTTAATGTTTCGGTAGATCAGCTGCTTGGCCTGAAACCTCTTGCAGATGAAGAATATATTTCCGACGGGACTGATACCAGAGGCTTTTGGGATAATCATCTTGAGTACTTGATCAGGACGAGGAACGGTACTTGGAATGCCGACTATATGAGATTTCTCGTCCGTGATGTTTGGAAAATAAATAGACCTGTAAGGGTGCTCGATTGTGGTTGCGGTTTCGGATATATTGCCGCTTTGCTTATGCCATGTTTGCCCAAAGGCAGTACATATACCGGCATTGACTTTTCTTCTTCAATGACGAAGGAGGCTTCTGTTTATCTAAAGAAGCACGGTGTCAACGGGACTGTCATCAACGGGGATTTCATTACGTTTGAGCCTAAAGACAAATATGATATGGTTATCTGTAAATCCGTTCTTCGTCATTTGGGCGATTCCGAGCCATTTATAAGAAAAATGATCGAGTGTGCTGATAAAAATGCTCTGATTGTTTGTGCTGACTCGAACCGTGAGCTTGAGTGTTGCGGTCTCTATATTGACGGCTTAAATTACGGGTATCTTTGTGATCATGAAGGAGCTATCAAGCACTGGCAGACCGAGATCGACAACGGAAAGCGCGACTATGCCGCTGCTATGCGAAGTGCGTATGTTATGCGCAGGCTTGGACTTTCAGATGTTGATGTAAGAATGAATGATAGGGTTTCATTTATTTACCCCGAGCAAGCCGATTACGATGAGAAGATAAGTGATTTTCTTGCCCATAAAGAAAGCTGGTATGATGATACTGACAAAGCAATTGAACGGCTTATAAATCATGGTATGTCTCCAATGGAAGCTGAAAAGTTCGTTTATAAGTCGTCGGAAATTTGCGAATATGTCAGATCCCGTAAGGGGGAAGTTGCTTTGACTCAGTTTAAGGGAGAGACTATTACATATGGATGGAATAGATCGAATGGATAATTACAGCTTATCAGTTGGAGTAATCGTATTTAAGGCAGATAACGTCACAAATCAAAGAAAGGCATGGTCATAAATATGGCAGGAACAATAACTCATCTTGCAGTTGCCGATCTTATTTGCGAAAAAGTAGGGGACAGCTTTTTCAAAAGTCCGTCTCTATTCTTTTGCGGTAATATAGCCCCCGATGCTGTTCACGCGCGCAAAGATTACATCAGGCAATATAAAAAACATACTCACTTGACCGAAGGGATTTCCGGAAGCGATTTTCAAGTTGAGGATAAAATCAAATTGTATCATTCGAGGCTTAATGAGTATATTGATAAGTATTATTCTTTCGACTCAGAGTATGCCGATCTGTATTTAGGATATATTGTGCATCTTGTAACCGATGAATATTTCAATATCCATATCCGCAAGCAGTTCGCATCTGCTTTGGAAAAGGAAGGAATCAAAGATACAGATAAAGAATTCTTCAGCCGTTTTATGCTTGAGATCGACAGTGTTGACCGAGAAATTCTTCAAAAGTATCCTTTTAAGCACGATATAAAGCGTATGCTTGATGTCGATCATGGGTACGAGATCACAGATATGATCAGTACGGATGAGGCTGAACGCAGTAAACGATGGATAATTGATACATTGCTTTCGAGTGAATATGTAGGATCGGCAGGTCCATTTTACAATTATGACACAGCACAAAAGTTTATAACTTCCACAGTTGACTTGATAATATTTCGGTTTACCGAAGACACAGATTTTCCTCACATTTTAATAAGAAAATGAATATGGATGTTTCAAAGCTCGCAGAAAACTCTCGATTTATCGGTAAAGGCAATAACCTGATAAGAAGCAGTCTTGTTTCAAATTTGAGTAAAGAAGCAACAGAATATCTACTCAAATCAAATATTACTAATTTTATTGATTTACGTAGCCCGGAAGAAGTTCTGAAACTCCCGTGTAGTTTGTCGGGTGAGTTTAATTACAAAAATCTCCCCTTATGTGATAATGGGAGACTTCCGCATAACGGTAGTGAGATAGCCGAGTTTTATTATAAGGTTGCGGAGGGGAAAAGTAGAGTGCAGAGGGTATTAAAAGCAATAGCAAATACCGATTCGGGAACGGTAATATTTTGTCGCTCGGGTAAAGACAGGACCGGAATCATATCTGCATTACTGCTTTCGCTCGGTGGATATACTGACAAGTATATTTCAGGAGATTACACACTCTCTCAAAAGAATCTCCAAAAAAGTATTGATTCTTACCTGTTACTTCATCCGGAATATGAACGCGATGCAATAAGCCCTTGCGAAAAGCATATTATGGGATTTCTTAATAAAGTAAGAAGTAATTATACAGACGTAAAAAATTATTGCCGAGAGATCGGTCTGACAGAACATGACATATCAAGTCTAATAAATAAGGTGGGAAGTCTGTAGGGAGGTATTTATGACGACATATTGGAACAGCGAGCTTTATTTGCGCTTCGAATCCGAGCGCACCCGTCCTTCGGTAGATCTTGTAAACGCGTTGGGGGTTGATTCTCCGAAGAATATCATCGATATAGGATGCGGTCCCGGTAACAGTACCGCGGTTTTAGCCGAAAGGTTTCCCGATGCGGATATAATAGGTGTCGATAATTCCATCGAAATGATCGAGAAGGCACGCTCCCTCTATCCGGAGATTTCTTTCAGTATGCTGGATGCTTCCGGTGATCTTTCCGCATACACGGGCACCTTTGATCTTGTTTTCTCTAATTCCTGTATACAGTGGATTCCCGATCATTCGAGACTTTTGCCGCGCCTTATGTCTTTACTTTCTCCCGGTGGTGTTTTAGCTGTGCAGATTCCTGTTAATTATGACGAGCCAATACATAGAATCATTCGTACCATTGCTTCTTCTCCTGAATGGTCAGGCAAATTTGAATCGCATCGTAGTATTAATGTTCTTGCATATGCCGAGTATTATAATATTCTATCGACAATTTCATCTGATTTTAATTTATGGCAGACTACATATTATCATAGAATGCCAAGTCACGAAGCTATTCTTGATTGGTACCGAGCAACCGGTCTGCGTACATATCTTGCGCAGCTTTGTGATGATAGATCTCTTTTTGAAAATGAACTTCTTCATGCCCTTCGTAATGAATATAAAGTCGAGCCTTGCGGGGAAGTAATATTTCCTTTTCCTCGTTTGTTTTTTACCGCAAGGCGATGATGATCAATAGTATTGATATTTGCTTTCATTTAAGCCGCATATAGATTTGCGGCTTTTTTATAAAATTTTCAAATAATTTGATATTATTGAAACCTTTCTTTGTTTTTTACGTCTTAATATATGAACCGGTTCGGAAAGGATGGTCAGACTATGGACGACAAAGTGATTATAGATCTGTTTTTTGATCGGAAAGATTCTGCAATAGAACAGACTCAGCTTAAGTATGGTGCAATTTGCTTCAGGATAGCTGACTCTATCCTCGACTCATCCGAGGATTCGGAGGAATGTGTAAACGATGCTCTTATGAAACTGTGGAATTCGATCCCCCCGGATAATCCCTTGAATTTCAAAGCTTACATAATTCGTATTGTTCGCAACCTTTCTCTTGATAGGCTTCGTTACAGAAACAGCTCGAAGCGTTGCTCTGCAAGCGATATTCCCTTATCCGAGCTTGAAGCCTGTATTTCAGGAGGGGAGAAGGTCGATTCGCACTTAGAGGCCGAGGAGTTAGGATGCCATATCAATGATTTTCTACGGGGTCTCACCGCTGAGTCACGATTTATATTCATTGGTCGGTATTGGCATTACAGAAGCATAAAAAGCCTTGCGTCCGAGTTTGGCATGACGACATCTAAGGTGAAGTCCTTGCTGTTCAGACTTCGTAAGAGCCTTAGAGAGGAACTTGAAAAGGAGGGTTATACTATATGAAAAGAGAAGATATAGAGTGCGCACTTGATATGATTGATGACGATCTGCTTGAAGAATATGCAGAGAGACCTGCACATACTTCAGCAAAAAAACGCATCAGACTGAAGGTCGCAGTTGCAGCAGCGCTTGCGGCGATAGTGCTTTTGGTGCCGCTTTCTGCTTTTATGCTGAATCGAAGCAGGCCTAAGTTGCCGGATAATAATACCTTGGTATCTTCTGAGGGCATTTTTGAAGGCTCATCCGGGGCTGATGAAACGGAGCCTCCGGACACGGAGTTTTCCGGAATAATAACACCGCCTGTTGAGGAAAAAAAGCTTACGGTCAATTCATTGACAGCTTCAAAGCCCTTGAATGACGGCGTTGTAGAAAACAATACTTCCTTTGAGCTTGAGATCAAAAACGCAAGTCTTGAACTTGTAAAAGAGAGCTTTGTCATAACTCCGGCTGTGGATTACACCATAAAGCAGCTCGATGAGGAGCGTTATCTCTTTGTACCCGAGGCAGAGCTTGTGGATAATACCGTTTATAAGATTTCTGCCGTGGAGGATGGAACTGTGGTCGACAGCTGGGCATTTCAGACGCCTGATGTCCTGTCTGTAACGGGAAGTTATCCTGAAAACGGATCAAGTAACGTAAGCATCGGGACTGCTGTGGAGATATCCTTCAGCTATACCTCAGTTACGGACATTTCGGATTTTGTTACCTTTGAGCCTTTTGTTTCGGGTAGCTGGAAGCAGCTTGGCAAGACGTGGCGCTTTACTCCCGACAAGCCTTTTACTCTGAATACTGACTATACTGTGACGGTTGCGGCAGGTATTTCCGCCGAAGGACAGACGATCACAGAGGACTATATTTTTACATTCGGAACCTATGAGGGCGTCCCGATTGACGATGTTAAGCTGAATGGACAGTATTTGTCGCTTGATAAGATCAGCACATACCGTCCCGGTGAGCCTGTGACAATGATGTTTTCAAGCCGTAGCGATAAGGATTCTGTAACCAGAGCTGCCCATGAGGCACGTGTCACAAGATATGCGGATTCTGCTGCCTTCATTTCCGCAGTAAACGGAGAAGCATCTACAGGATATGCCCTTGGAAGCTATTCCTTGACACTCGGAGTCTGTGCTAAGAACACCTACGGTGAGCTTGTTTATCTGATGGAGATGGATGCTGCTTTGCCAATCGGCTATTATCGAATCGAAATTCACACAGAAAGCGGGAAAAAGATCGGCGAGTGGTTTGCACAGGTAAGCGAGGTCTCTGTTTATGCCGCACAGTCTTCCTATGATCTGTTTGTATGGACAGCCGATGAAAACGGTGTTATTGCCAATGCAGAGGTGAACCTTGGAGGTGAAGTATATACTACGGACGAAAACGGAATAATTATTCTTGATCTTAAAAAACTGGGAGATTTCGAAAATGAATATCTTCACATAACAGACCCCGAGAGCCGCCTTCCCTTGGTGGTGCGTCTTGACAGCATAGACACTGCATATCCTAACGGATATATCTATACCGATAAGATCACCTATAAAGCGGACGACACAGTGAATATTTGGGGATATGTACCGCCTGTGTCAGTTCCCGAGACCTCGGAGGGAAAATACGAGATCGTTCTCGGCGGCGCTGTCCGTATTTCCGTCACTCCCGACGAAAACGGTGCGTTCAGCACATCCTACACTCTTTCGGATTTTGAAAGCACAAGCTATATCGTAACAGCAGAGCTTGACGGACATTCTTTGGCTTACACATATTTTGAAGTGGCTGATTATGTTAATGACTACTATTCTTATGAAATAATCGTTCCGACAAACTGCGTGCGCATCGGAGATGTACTCCCCGTTGAGGTAAAGGTCACTCACATTTCGGGAGTACCCGCCATAAACAAATCTGTTTGTCTTACAACCGGAGGGCTTGAGCCAAGCTTCGCCACAACAGACGAATACGGCATTGCACGTTTTGATGCAGTTATTGAGAAGTCCTTCAGACATGGCTACTATGCAGTGGAAAGGATACGTTTGGCAGTCAGCAGCGCAGAAGCTCATGACGGAAACGCAGACTACAAGTGCACGGAAAATCTGTTTCTAATATGTTCTGACAAGCATATTACGGCAGAGCAAGCAGATGAGGGGATAAGATATACCGTTCGTGAGGTCGTCATTCCCGAGAATGGATTTGTCGAAAGCGAAGAAGAGCTGTACGGAGATACTGTAGACAGCGAGCTTATAGTTAATATAGATTACGTGACAGTTACAAGGACTGTAACCGGTTACGATTTTGATGAGCTTCTTAAAGAAAATATCCCTCTTTGGGAAACAGACACAAAGCAAGCTTTCTATGAAAGATATACTGTTTCTGCGGAGGATGGTGCATACCTGTTTAACAAGGAGCTTACAAAGGATGCTGATACGGATACGGTTAGGTACTACTATTCCGTTAAGGTGGCCATCAAGGATGCTGACGGAGTCAGAGAGCACAGGACCGTGAGCTATATGGCAGAGCCTGTGGTTTATAATAACGGGCTTTATTCAAGCTTTATAGGCTTTGTAGATCATGAAAGCATCAATTCATCCTTGGCGTACAGAACGTACCGATACAGATTTGTAAATGAGAACCGCACATATAATGGCTTTGCTGTCGGCGACAGTATTGATATTTCCTTTGAGGAATATGATGTCGGCAAGACAGACGGCGGAATACTTATGGCGGTAATAATGCAAAACGGTATAAAGCAGAGCTTGGTGCTCGATGAATCCGTTACCGAGAGTATACCGTTTACTGAGGATATGATGCCGGGCGTCCTTATAGAAGGTGTATATTATAAGGACGGCGTGTTCCACAGAGTTGAAGGATTCAGGGCTGAGCTTGATGCCAACAGCTGCGACCTTGAAGCTGAGATAAGCTATGATAAGGAAGAATATGCGCCGGGCGATGAGATGACTGTTACAGTCAAGCTTTATGACAAGGAAGGGGAGCCTGCCAAAGGAGCATCGGTAAACCTTAGTGTTGTCGACAAATCTGCAGGTGATCTGCATGGCTTTGGCAGGCTTGGTAATGAACTCGGCAGATGCACCTATTCCAGCTACACCTACTCGTCCTACAGAGACTATGAGCTCTATGGCTTCTTCGACGGAGGCTGGGGAGGCGGCGGTGGCACCAGATGCGATTTCGCTGATGCTCCGCTGTTTGTCGATGGTACTACTGATGAAAACGGTGAGGCAAGCTTTACTTTTACTCTTCCGGATTCCGTAACGGAATTCAGCGTAACGCTTCACGGGGCTTCAGGAGATATCAGTACTGTTGCACATCGTAGCAGCTTCCGTGTAAGCCTTGACTATTTTATAAGCTATAAGGATTCCCTCGAGATCAAATCCTCGGACGATGCGGTAATCAGTGCCGCTGTAATTGGTGAAGTTGGACTTCAAACAAAGATTTCCTTCACAGTTAAGGAGCTTGATAAGACCGTAGTCAATGAATGTGAGACGAACAATACCGTTCATGCGAATTTCGGCAAGCTTGAAGAAGGAATATATACCGTGCTCATTGAAGCAGAGTCTGAGAATCACAGAGATGCTGTTGAGTATACCGTTGAGGTGGTAGACACCGCGCTGAGCTTTGCAAACGATACTGAGATAGACGTGTATTCGGATGAAGCGATCACGCCCGAATCAAATCCCGTGACCTTCAAAATCCACGCTGATGCTTATGACCGATATATGAGGTATTTCAGCTTCCTAACGAGCAGAGCTGAGGTTTCCCGCGAGGATGTGACGCCCCTGATAACTGCATCAAAGGCGGAAAGATTCGCTCTTTGCGGTACTCCCTATTCGGATAACACTTACTCACGTAATGGAGTTGCTGAAGGCGAGATATTTATAAAGGCAACGTCAAATCACGAGGAGGACCCGGTGCTTACAGCACTTCTCATATACTATCTGCCAAAATATATGAGCGAGTATACTGCGCAAATGGATGAGTATCTGTGCGGAGAGCTCCTTTGTAAGCTTGAAGGGGTCAACGATGCCGCTGAAAAGCTGATGGTTGCCGCCGCTTACGGACGACCGGTGCTCAGCGAGCTTCACAACATGGTGGCAAAGGTTGAAAAGGACGATACCTATTCAAGACTTATACTCACTCTTGGACTCATTTTCAGCGGAGACTATGACACGGCACGTGAGCTGTATCTGACTGTAGGTGATGATTCGGGAGATGAGGGCTTTGAGGCTCTCAGAGCTATAGCTGCGGCATATGTTGACCGTGAGTTTGTCGGAGATATGATAGATGTTCTTCTGACAGAATCTCCGGACATGATGTACCTGCGCTTTGCGGCATATGCTTATATTAAAAATCGCTGTGACCTTTCGGCTGAGGAGCTTTCAATGACTTTGTATTATGGAGATACAAGCGAAGCTGTAACGCTCAAGGGGCTTGAAGAAAAAAAGATCACTATCATTACCGATGCTGCGGAAAGGATATATTTTGAGCCTCATCGTTACGGCCTCCGTGTGCTCGTTCACTATGTAGAGGGGCGTGAGTACCTTGAAAACGGAGATAAAAACATCCCTGTATATCTCGAAGGTGATATCAAAGAAAACGCTACAGTATACCTCTGCATTGATCTTTCCGCCTTTGACAGCGATTACGGCAAGCTTTCAGTGGTGCTTCCCGATGCACTTGCATTCACTGCGGACAGAGAGCTTCCGGACGGTTACTCCGTTTCAAACAATATCGTTACGAACAGATTGACGGTGGGAAAATATTTGAAGGCAGGAGAGATAAAAGAGTATACAGGAACCTTGCGTATACCGCTTACTGTGAAGCATAAGGGTGATTTTGTTCTTGAAGAAGCAGTGTTCACAGCAACGGACGGTCGCATAGGGTATTCGGATAAGATCGAACATAATGAAATATATAAATGGTAGAGACAGATAAGCATTCTACACTTGACAAATGTGAAAAAATAATATATAATGGAACTACCATATTAAAAACAAGATTAAGGAAGTTCATGAATAAGCTATTATCACTAATAATATGTATTGCGTTTCTCCTTGTTGGATGTGCAGATACTCCTGCTTTGGAAACTGATGCCCCGTCTGAAAGTGCTTCTGTAAGTGTGGCGCTTACAAGCTCCCAAATTACCGAGACTGTGACTGCCGTTGTAAACACAACAGAAGCACCGACGGAAACACCGACAGAAGCACCGACGGAAACACCGACAGAAGCGCCGACGGAAACACCGACAGAAGCGCCGACGGAAGCACCGACGGAAGCACCGACGGAAGCACCGACGGAGGCACCGACAGAGGCACCGACAGAGGCACCGACAGAGGCACCGACAGAAGCACCGATAGTAGAGCCGCCTGAGCCTGAAACGGTGATGGTTCCAATACTCATGTTTCACGATATAAAGCCTGTGCCCGGCGGTACTTGGTCAATGTCAGTGGATAATTTCCGCTCGACCTTGGAATTTCTCTTGAACGAAGGCTACACGCCCGTTACATTCCGCCAGCTTGCGGGATTTGTGGACGGATATATGGAGCTGCCCGAGAAGCCTGTGTGCATAACCCTCGATGACGGCTATTACAGTAATTATGAGTATGTTTTACCCATGGTTACCGAGCTGAAGGTTCCAGTGACTGTATTTATGTCATGTAAGACCGTGCGCAATGAGAGCATAATTCCGGGTGAAGATCCAAATAGACTTTATAAAATGAGCGGTGCAGAGCTTGCTGAAATGGAAGCTTCTCCTTATGTGGATCTCCAGTCCCATACCTACGGGCTCCACGGAGAGAACAACACCTACAGTGAAGCCGTAAGAGATAACAGTATGCCTCTTGCCTCAGAAAGCAAGGAAGACTACAAGAAAGTGTTTCATGAGGATTGCCGTGCTGCAGAAGAGGTCCTTCACCGTGCCGGAGTTTGGTCTGATGTGGTATTCTCATATCCCTGCGGAAAGTACAACTCTTGGGCTGAGGAAGTTCTGCGTGAGAGAGGTTACCGTTCAAGCATAACCACAGACTACAGCCACAGAAATCTCATTACACAGGGGGACAAAAATTCTCTGTTTCTTCTCGGACGCATGAACGTGAACGATGATACCTCAAGGGAAGCTTTGAGGATATATCTTGAGCGAAAGTAAATAAAAAACTTCGCATTTCGATTGCCGAAATGCGAAGTCAGGTCGCTGACAAAGGTCTTGCGCTGACAAAATGCACAAAAGTTTTGATCGACCTTTTTTAAAAGGGCGCAGGGTCTTGGGACGGAGTCCCGAGTCGCCCTCCGCAGAGGGCGAAATTCCCCTAATTCGTCCAAAAAGCGACCCGCAGGTCGCGCATTCCTTTTACTTTTGATTTAGTCTTTGCTTAATTTGACAAACCCTGTGCTTTGGCACAGGGTTTGTCAGAAAGCTGACTTCGCATTTCGAAAATGCGAAGTTTTTTTATTCTTATTATTCGGGGAGCTTCATGTATCCGTCCTTCACGATGCCGAGCTTACGAAGGATCTCGTTAAACACGAATGAGAGAACTGCAGGAAGAACGAAGCAGATGAGCACGAGTCCAACCCAGTTCAGGACAGTCACCTCATAAGGATATGCATTTTCGCCCGAGAACCATCCGAGGATAAGTCCTATGGGACCGAGAAGTCCGCAGGTGCCCATGCCCGAGTTTATAGTTGCGCCGTACATCTTGAGATCAAATACGCATACCGCAAGAGGTCCTGTAACAGCAGAAGCAAGGGTCGGTGCGATCCAGATCTGCGGATGACGGATTATGTTGGGCATCTGGAGCATACTTGTGCCGATTCCCTGAGAAAGAAGTCCGCCTACACCGTTTTCGCGGAAGCTGATGACCGCAAAGCCTACCATCTGTGCACAGCAGCCTGCAACAGCAGCCGCACCCGCGATGGCAAGTCCTTCAGATGCACCTGCGGCAGCGGCGCTTCCCGTAAGAACGAGTCCCGCACAGATAGCCGCGCTTGAGATAGGAAGTGTAAGACAAATACCGATCACCACGGAAACGAGGATTCCCATGACGAAGGGAGTCTGTATGGAAGCCCAGCCTATAAACTTACTTACATAGCCTACAAGAGTTCCGATATGTGGCGCCACGAGGATGGAAAGGACGCCGCCAACAAAAATCGTTGTAAAGGGAGTAACGATAATATCAACCTTTGTCTTCTTTGAGACAAGCATACCTATCTCGCAAGCCGCAATAGCGATGAAGAATACTGCGAGAGGGCCGCCGGCACCTCCGAGAGAGTTTGCAGCCTGTCCGACTGCCGCCGCAGAGAAGACCACAAGCGGATGACCGCCAAGTGCATATGCGATCGCGGAGGCCATAGCGGGGCCTGCCATAGCCTGGGCGTAGCCACCGATCTGAGCTAAAAATTCAAGACGGGGGATCATACCGAGTGCCTTGAAAATTGTACCGATAAGGAGGGAAGCAAAAAGTCCCTGCGCCATGGCACCCATCGCCTTGATGAAGTACCTGTGAAGGATCTTCTTTACTGTTGTTCCAAAAGAAGTATTTACTTCTGCCATAAGAGTTATCCTGCCTTTCACCTGTATTAGTGAGTATACTTATTCAAGTATATCACTAAATGCAAATTCTGTAAATGACAAGCTTCAACAAACTTTGCATAATATAAATAACGAAAATAATAATAAATTTATAAATTACGTTCCGCTTCAAAGAAATACGAATATAATATATAGAATTATGATTTGATTGGAGGATAACTATGGCAATATTCGATTATGACAGAAGACGGGCTTTTGAGTATGCGTTGAGGTGGGCGTACAAGCGTAATCCGCTGTTTTACGACTTTTCCGACTCAGGCGGTGACTGTACCGCTTTTGTGTCTCAGTGCATATTTGCGGGATGCTGCCGCATGAACTTTACAGAGACCTTTGGTTGGTATTACGTGTCGGTAAATGACCGTGCGCCTGCGTGGTCGGGCGTAGAGTTTTTGTACAATTTCCTCACCTCCAACGAGGGAGACGGTCCCTTCGGCGGAGAGGTTACGCCTCGCGAGACTCGTACGGGAGACGTGATACAGCTTTCGGACAGCGAAGGTGATTACTACCACACTCTTCTTGTCATCGGAAGAAACGGGGACGATATTCTTGTGGCATCACATACCATCGACAGCTTTGCACGTCCGCTGTCTACATATAATTACGCTTCCCTCCGTGGAATAAGGATAGAAGGCTACAGGAGCAACAGCGACGCCTGCGACTGCTTTGAGGGCCTTATTTCGGGAAACAGACTTGACCTCTGCCGAAGCTGATAAAAAACTCAGCTGTGTCATATAACAGCACCTTTGTGCATAACTATAAGTAAGCAAAAAGCAAGAAAAGCGAAATAAGGAGAAAAAGCTATGACACAGACGGCAAACATATACCGCGACATATCGAGCCGCACCTCGGGGGAAATATACATAGGAGTGGTGGGACCCGTGAGAAGCGGAAAATCGACCTTGGTGAGACGCTTTATGGATCAGCTCGTACTGCCAATGATAACAAACGATTACGACAGGCAGCGCACCCTTGACGAGCTTCCGCAGAGTGCGGGAGGGAAAACCGTTATGACCACAGAGCCGAAATTCGTACCCGACGAGGCAGTAACGGTATGCGTGGATGGAGTGAGCGAGATGAAGGTGAAGCTCATTGATTGCGTGGGATATCTCATTCCCGGAGTTTTAGGAGACACTGAAAACGGTGAAATGCGCCTTGTCAATACTCCGTGGAGGGATGAACCCATGCCCTTTGACCGGGCGGCAGAGGCAGGCACAAGAAAGGTCATTGCCGAGCATTCAACAGTGGGGCTTCTTGTCACCACGGACGGAAGCATAGGGGAGATACCCCGGGAGAATTATGTAGAAGCCGAGGAAAGAGTTGCAAAGGAGCTAAGCGAGCTTGGCAAACCATTTGCTGTAATTTTGAATTCAAAGGATCCGTCGTCTCCCGAGGCTGAGGCGCTGGCGGAACAGCTTGAGGAAAAGTATTCGGCTCCCGTGGCACTTCTTAATTGTACAGAGATAGACCGCGAGGATATGGAGGAGGTACTGAAGCTATTGATACCGGAGTTCCCCATAAGAGAGCTGACTCTCAGTATGCCGCGCTGGATGGGTGTGCTTGATGGCGAGCATTGGCTTCGGGAATCGGTGCTGTCGGCTGTACGCGAGGCTGTGGCGGATACACGCAAAATGGGAGACGTATCGAATTTCCGCAAGAAGCTTTCAGCAAGCCTTCCGGAACGATGCGGAAGCGCTTCGGCAAGCCTTTCAGCCATAGACATGGGAACGGGAGCTGCTGAGCTTTCCCTTGATCTTCCGTCAGAGCTGTTTTATAAGGTGATCGGAGAGACAACGGGACTTGAGATCGCAGACGAATCGGAGCTCCTTTCTACCATGCGAAGCCTTGCCGCCGTCAAGCGCGATTACGACCGATTTGCCACGGCGATAGACGAGGTGAACGAGAAGGGATACGGAATCGTCATGCCCGATCTTGAGGATATGACCCTCGACGAGCCGCAGATCGTGAAGCAATCGGGAAGCTATGGCGTAAAGCTACGCGCAACAGCACCGTCCATACACATGATCCGCGCGGATATCGAAACGGAGCTGAGTCCTGTGGTTGGCACGGAACAGCAGTCCGAGGAGCTGGTGAAGTTCATACTTGAAGAATTTGAGGAGGACCCATCCGCGATATGGAACACGAACCTCTTCGGCAGATCCATCTACGAGCTTGTGAACGAGGGGCTCCACGCAAAGCTTGAGCATATGCCCGAGGATGCCCGCGAAAAGATCGGAGAGACCCTCGGACGCGTCATCAACGAAGGTGCTGCGGGACTTGTGTGCATAATACTATAAACAAAGAGCGCTCTGTAAAAATGCAGAGCGCTTGTGATTGTCCCCGTAAACCACCAGCAGAGCTGGTGGTGCCAAAAAGCTTTAGCTATGAGTAGAATAACTATTTTAGATAAAAGAAAAATAATGAAAGAGAGTAATGAAAGTTTTCTCCGTTTATCTTTTGTTGCCGAAGGCAACAAAAGATAAACATAAGCCAAGGAGG
>JAFUPK010000117.1 GCA_017481265.1 Clostridia bacterium | reverse complement strand
TCTTTTTATATAAAAATTGACACTTTCGGTTTGAAAGCGTCATAGTGGGTTACGCACTTTCAAAAGGTGCGTAACGAGGTTACATATTTTAAAATTAACCTATCTCAAAGATAAGAATAATAAGTGATATTGTGAGACAGGTCTCACAGTGATATTTTGCCTTTCGGCAAAGTGATATGAAAACCTATTGGTTTTCGTGATATTATATCCGCCCTTAAAACTGCCCGAAGGGCAATATAACTATGCGTAGCATAATATAACTGCGAAGCAATATAACTCGCCTTTGGCGAATATAACTGAGGCACCTTCCTTACGGAGGGTGCCTCTATGCCGAGCTTTTGTTTTTTATTCTATTTTTCTATATAAGGTCTCCGTCGCAAGAACTCTCCGCAAGGAACACCCTCAACAAGACAAAGAGAGTATAGCTCGTCAGCACGTCTTATCATTTCAAGCTGTGCAAGGCCGACTGCAGAAAGGTCGGCGCTGTCCGACGGCTTTGTGATAATGCGAAGCAGGCTGTTTTTTCTGATAGATGAGAGATATCGGCATCCCTTTTCGGATGCTCCGAGAAGCAAGGTCACCTCAGGCGAACAATACAGATCCTCACGCTTTACACCGAGAAGCTCATAAAGAGCCGCACGGCGCAGCCTTGAATCCGTGTATCGCTTGGTAGCCGCATTGGAGAAAAATTCTTCGTACCCTCTTGAAGCTGCTGCAGCACGGTAAAGTCTGTCTGAAACGCCTCCTTCACCTTCAAAAAACGCTTCCCTGCTATCTGCAGAAGCAAGTCGGTAATGGAGATATTCTATCTGTGCAAGCTTATCACTCTCAACGGAAGCTACCTTTGGAAACACTCCGTGAAGCTTCGACGGAATATAGTCAAATGCTGACGAGGTACCGCCTTCGTATATCATCCTTCTTATCTCAGTGGCGCTTCTGTATACAGATGGATCACACATACGCGCAAACGCCTCAAAGCTTACATCAAATCCGACTTTGCGTGCCGCTTTGATATAGTGTACTCCCAGCTTGTCATTTGCTCCGAGAGAAAAACCGAGAGTACGCATGGCCCTGTCATAACGCACAGCCGCTCCGTCGGCAGGGCTTGAGCTTTCTTTAAGAAGTGCATCCAGCTCTCCTTCAGTTTCGGCAGATGCGGCACTTAAAATGTGTTCAGTGTTCCCACATTCGCTTCCAAAAATAAAGTGCTCTGCCCCCGCCAAGGCTCCGACGCTGACTCCGCCAAAGGCAAAAAGCTCAGCCCCCGCAGAGGAATACGGAAACGGCAGCTCAAGAACTATGTCTGCTCCCATCTTAAGTGCCGCCTCTGCTCTTATATATTTATCAAACACAGCACACTCCGAGCGCTGTGTAAAATTGCCGCTCATAACGCAGATGAGCACCTCCGACACCGCACGGGCATGAATAAGCAGTGCTTCATGACCGTTGTGGAAGGGATTGAACTCACAAATTACCGCAGATATGCGATTCATATGAAATTTTTCCTCCAAAATCAGCTTTGCCACTTGTAATTATTCCGGTTTTCATATATAATTATATAAGATATTTTATTTCTTGTCAAATTTTTTTGATTACAGTCGGTTTACCGACGGATTGGAGTTTATTGAAATGAAAGTTCTTGTTGTAAACGCAGGATCATCCTCCCTTAAGTATCAGCTTTTCGATACCGCTACCAGCGCAGTTCTCGCAAAGGGTATCTGTGAGAGAATCGGTATCGACGGAAGACTTGAGCACAGAAAGGGCGAAGACGGCGAAAAGATGAAGGTCGAGCTTGCTATGCCCGATCATGCTGTTGCCACTAAGTACGTTATCGAGTACCTTACTCATCCCGAGTACGGTGTAATTTCCGATATGAACGAGATCGAGGCTGTAGGTCACCGCGTAGTCCACGGCGGTCCTTACTTCTTTGAGTCTGTTCTTCTTAACGACGAGGTTCTTGAGAAGCTCGAGCTTTGCCGCGACTTTGCTCCCCTTCATACAGGTGCTCACATCATGGGTATCAAGGGCTGCCTCGCTGTTATGCCCGACAAGCCTCAGGTTCTCGTATTCGACACATCCTTCCATCAGTCCATGCCTGAGTATGCTTACACATACGGTATCTCCTACGAAATGGCTGAGAAGTACCAGATCCGCCGCTACGGTGCTCACGGTACATCCCACAGATACGTTTCCCGCGAGATGGCTAAGCTTCTCGACAAGCCCGTTGAGGATACAAAGATCATCACCTGCCACATCGGTAACGGCTCCTCTATCACCGCTGTTAAGGGCGGCAAGTGCGTTGATACATCCATGGGTCTCACTCCTCTCGAGGGCGTTATGATGGGTACTCGCTGCGGATGCATCGACCCCGCTATCGTTCCCTTCCTTATGGAAAGAGAGGGTTGGACACCCGCTGAGGCTGACAGCTACATGAACAAGAAGTGCGGCTTCCTCGGCGTATCCGGAATCTCCTCCGACAGCCGTGACATCGAGGCTGCTATCCTTAAGGGCGACAAGAGAGCTCTTACAGCAGCTACAACTCTTGCTTACCAGATCAAGAAGTACATCGGTTCCTACACCGCTGCTATGAACGGTCTCGACGCTATCGTTTGGACTGCCGGTATGGGTGAGAATAACCCCGAGCTTCGCGACAGAGTCTGCACTGACCTCGAGTATTTCGGTATCGAGATCGACCGTGAGGTAAACGCAAACTGCCACCACCAGTCCGATACAGTTGAGCTCTCCACACCCAACTCCAAGGTAAAGGTATACGTTCTCCCCACAAACGAGGAGCTCATGATCGCTTCCGATACAGAGGCTATCGTTTCTGCTCTCTGATAATCAAATACCATAACTGCGCCTATTTTAACGGCGCAGTTCCTTTTACAAAAAAATAATTCAAGGAGGAATACCATGTTTTGCACCAAATGCGGAATGTATAACCCCGACAGCGTAGCGTTCTGCTCAAGCTGCGGAGCCGCGCTTGCAGGGAAGCCTGCATCAGCAGAGCCTCCGAAGGCAGAGCCTCAGATCCAAGCACAGCCACAGCAGCCGCAGACTCCCTATCAGCAGCCGCAGACTCCCTATCAGCAGCCTGAAAATGCGCCTTCTCCCGAGTCACCAAAGAAAAAGGGCTCCGGCGGAAAGATCGCACTCATACTCATTATCGCCGTGCTCATTCTCGGACTTATAGGCGGCGGTGTGTACTACTTCTTCCTTCGTGACAAGGATGACAGCTCTGCAGATACCGAAAGCACTTCAGCTCAGAGTACGGATGACATCGAGGACGAAGAAAGCTCAGAGGATGAGACAGATGATTCCAAGGAAACCGAGGATGACACAAGCTCGGATGACCCTAAGCCTTCAGAGGATAAGAATGCTGAAGAGGTTATAGACATTATCACCGATTCCGTAGAAGCGCTTCACTCATACGGTTCTTGGAGTGAGGAATGTATCATGGACTACGTGATCTCCGCAGGCGGTCAGAAGGTCAACGCAAAGAGCGAGGTCCTTGCAAGCGTGTACAATTATGACGAGGATGATCTGGATGATCTCCGAATGGTCGGAAGCGGCAGGATCGAGACACAGGGCGTAGTTCAGGAATGGACATATACATACGAGGACGGAAAGGCAACCTACCACTACACAAAGCCGTCAGAGTCCACCTCCACCGTTGACATGGATCCAAGCTTCTTCTCCACCAGTCTTAAGAAGAACATGATAAAGGACTGCAAGATCAAGGGCGAGACCGTTACATTTGTCATTGACGGCAAAGCGGCAAAAGATGCGCTGAATCTTGTAAACTCCACCCTCGGCAATGAAACAGGTCTTGAGAGCATCGAATACAGCGATATCGAGGTCAAGTTCAAGTACGACGAGGACACCGGTGTCGTTAAGACATATGACATGGAGTTCTCAGCCGAATTCACTGTCAGCGGTCAGACCATGAGCGCCGACTACGACATTGATTACTCATTTGAGGTTCTTGATGACAGCGACATCGTAGACACCCCCGTGGATGTCCCCAATACTCCCGTGACTCCCGCAGCTATCCACAGCTCACCCGAGATCCTTGCGGAATATTACCTCAGAAGCAGCTTCAATTTCGATTTTGAAGCTATGCTCGAATGCTTCCCTCACGATTTCGTTGATGCGTATGTTGACAAAATGTACAACGGCGACCGCAGTGAGTTTGTAGCTGAGGTAATGGAATCTGCTGACGGTCTCTCCATCGAAGCAACTCTTGATCTTGAGGTCAGCTCAACGGATGAGTACACCGCCGCAAAGGTCAAAACGCTGTCCGAGGAGCTCACTGATACATACGAAGAGTTCGGATATACATTTAATCTTGAAGGCGCAGGTAAGGTAGTGTTCTCTGCCACCGTTAAGGGTCTCATTGACGGAGAAGAGGTCAATGAGACTAACAAAATGACCGTAGAGGTCGTTAAGATCGACGGAAAGTGGTTCCTGAACCCCGACGAAGGAAGCTTTTAATAAATTGTAAAAACAAACTGACCAAATTTATTAAAAATATCATTGATTTTATGAACAAACTGTGGTATAATTACTTAACCACATTATTACATACAAAGGAGATTTACCATGTTTTGCGGACATTGCGGAAATCAGATCCCCGACGGCGTAGGCTTCTGCCCCGTGTGCGGTAATCAGACCGGTGCACAGGCTCCCGTCCAGAACACACCCAAGAAAAAGATGAGCACAAACACCATCATCGGCATTATTGCTGTTGTGGCTGTAGTTGTAGCTCTCGCTATCATCCTCTTTGCAGTATTTGCAGGCGGTAAGAGCGGCGCATCCTCTGCTGAGGCAGTTGTTGAGAAGTACCTTGATGCAACTCTCGATTTTGATGTCGACGCTCTGTTTGAGTGCCTCCACGAGGACATCATTGAGGCTGCTGCCGAGGAAGAGGGCTTTGACAGCGTATCTGAGTTCAAGGATGAACTCAAGGAACAGCTTGATCAGGCTGCAGATATGATGGATGCTCTCGGCGCTTCTATCGAGCTTTCCTACGACATCACCGATACCGAGGAGCTTGAGGACGATGATCTCGATGAGATCGCTGAAGAGCTTGAAGATGAATTCGGTGTAAAGGTAACAGCCGCTACTGCCGTTACCGTAGAGCAGTACACCAAGGGTACTGCAATGGGTCAGGAGATCGACGAAACTGAGACCACCACCATTGTTGCTGTAAAGATCGACGGCGATTGGTACATCAACCCCGACGATTTTGATATCGGCTGATAAGCTTTTCCCTACATCCCCTTACAAAAAGGTAAGGGGATGTATTTTTATGGTGTTGAAAAGTACGTAAAGCTGTGATATAATTATAAAGTAAATTCAAATAAAACAGGGAGGGTCGCCATGTTTTGCAACAATTGCGGAAATCAAGTTCCGGAAGGATATGCCTTCTGTCCCATATGCGGAAATGCTTCTCTATCCGCACAGACTGCCGTAAGTACCGAATCTAAGGTCAAAAAGAGCCGCGCCGGTCTTATTCTCGGAATAATATCGGGAGTTCTCATTCTTGCCTGCATAGCTGTGCTTGCCCTTGGCTTTATGGGTGTCGGCTCACCGAGCTCATCACCCGAAGAGGGATACAGCTCACCCACAAAGGCGGCAAAGGCTCTCATCCATGCCCTGCTTGACGGAGATGGGGAGGCAGCCTATGAGATCATGACCGACGCCATGATGAAGTATCAGGGAGAATATACCGAGGACGAGTTTGAGGATCGCGTCGACGAGCTTGTTGACGATATTGACGAGGACTTTGGAGAGGGCTGGAGCTACACCATCACCTCTGCGGAAATAATCTTCGAAGCCTCAGCAGAGGATGTTGAACGGGTAAATGAATCGCTTTCCGAAATATCGGATGTCACCGTTACGGAAGGCAATATTGTATCTTGCGACATAGAGTACACCATGAGCGACGGAAGCACTGAAACCGAAACTTTAAGAATATCTGCTTTTAAGATCGACGGCAGATGGTACGCCTGCATTGATATTTAAAGTATCGGTATTCAGCATTATCAAAGAACGGAGGGCACACTATGCAATGTCCAAAATGCGGCAAGGAGACAGCAAGCGGTCTTGACTTTTGCACCGAGTGCGGAAGCCGGATAAACGAAGGTAAGGACGAAAAGAAAAACAAAACCGGAAAAAAGCGGATCATAGCCGTAGTCATGCTTGCAGTCATTGCTGTTTGCGCTGTTATGTATTTGACCGGGAGTCTCACATCCTCTGCAAGGACTGCCGAGGACGTAGCTATCGAGGGCATTGAAGCGTATCTTGAATTCGATCACGATACGACCTATTCACTTTTCCCCGAGACCTACACCATCTGGATCGCTGATAAATACTATGGCGGCGACCGTGACGGCTTCAAGGAGATGCTTGAAGGCAAGGCAGATGAAAACCGCCGCACTTTTGAAGCAAAATACGGCTCTTCCCTCTCATACTCGGATATCACTGTGGTAAGCACGCGTGAATATTCCGCAAGCGAGATATCTGATCTCAATGAGGATTTTGAAGGAATGGGACTTGACATCGCAATAGACGGTGCCAAGAAGATCAAGCTGAAATACACCTTGACATATCTCACAAAGGATGATCTCAAGGCTGAAGAAACAGTTAATACCACCTCCTTTGTCATAAGCATCGGCGGGAAATGGTACCTTTTCGACGAATAATAAACAGCGTATTCTTTTTTGAAAATAAAGAGAAAAATGATGTCAGACACGGCTTTCGTGTCTGACATCATTTTTTGTAGTATTATGACGAATCGGGTTAAAGCAAAGCAGTATCTTACTTCACGTAGTCTATGAATCTCTCAAGTATCTCGTCATATTCCGCACGGGTTATATTACTATGAAGATAATTAAAGGAACCATCGGGGGCGCCGAAGTTTCCTTCGCTCGTTCCTCGCTCAATCTCCTTGGCTAAACTCAAATTTTTAATGCAAAGCATTAAAAATTTGAGAAAATCACATAAATCCTGTAGCCATATAATTCGGACAAAAAGTATGAGGAAAAAGGTATGCGCAAAATTGTATCTTACTTCACGTAGTCCATGAATCTCGTGAGCATTGCGGCGAACTCTGCGCGGGTAATGGTAGCATCGGGACGGAGCGTGCCGTCGGGATAACCTTCAATGATACCCGCATCTATCGCCCAAAGCCAGATCTGTGTTAAAGCATCTTTTCCGTAAATGTCGATAAACACAAAGCCTGTACCATACATATCATACGCCTTATTGTATAGTGCCCTATCGCCATCCGTTGTCGGGAATTTTTCGCTGTCAGCATAGTCCGAAATATCACCTGTTGAACTTACTTCGCGTTCAAGTATTTTAGTAGTGTATCTGTAGAAAGCTGCAAGTACGTCAGATCTTGTTACCACAGTATCTGCACCGTTATCACCTATCACAAAGCTTATGTTTCCTGGACCTGCATTCGGATTGTCTAAAAGACCAAGATACACCTCATAGCTTTCGCCCTCGCCCCAAAATCCCGAAAATAATCCCGACGTAGGTGCGTCGTTAGAACAATACATGAACTCGAACATAGCCACACTGTTATTCACAGCCCACAGGATGGCATCCTTGTACCAAACATCCTCTATATTTTTGATCGGTACAAGCTCCTCGTAAGCCTCCTCACCTGTCATACGGTGGAGTACGGCAAGAAGCTCCTTTGAGCGTACTTCACCTTTCTTGTTGAAATATTCTCCCTCGACCATACCGTGCATAATGCCTTCTTCCGCAAGTCGCATAACGTATTCATACGCCCAGTGATCTTTCGGCACGTCTTTGTAATCCGGAACTGCACCGAGTACAGTCATGGGAAGAACCATACAAAGCGCAAGAATCAGTGATAGTGTTGTTTTTATTATAGTTTTCATGGTTTTGTTCCTTTCTAAGTTATTATTCAAATACGTAACCAATTGCTTCCCATCTTTGGTTATAGTAATTGTTCAGCAGGCAGTACATCTCATACTCGGTATTCGGCTTGAGACCGTAGTTACCGTTATAGTCTGCGCCGGTGGTAACGCGGACACCTGCTACAACAAAATAATCATAATCAGAATAAAGAGCTTCAGCTCTATATTTATCTTCTATCGGTTGCAGCTTTTCGTAGTCATACCATACTTCTTCAAGCTTCGCTCCGTCAAACCAAGCGGCAAACTCATCCTTTACGTCATCAAAGAGGATCTTCATTTCTTTTTTATAGAATCCAGTGTGATCACCAACGGTATAAATAACGTCGGATACGTCTCCCTTTCCGCTTCCCGAGAGGTACCTGTATATCTCACCGCTGACAGCGTCTACTCTGTAAACGTATTTATGCTCACCCGAAGTAAAAAGGATTCTGTAAAACATTATTATATCATTGTTTCTTCCCATTTGAGATCTGCCTTCAAGTGAAACAAGCTCATAATCCGTAACACCCGCGTGTTCAAGAGCCACCTTCAAGGCTGACTGTCCGTCGAAGAACTTAATATTACTTTCGTCACCTCGAGAGCACTTGCCAAAGTAAGTGATCGAACCGTAGGATTTTCTAAACATACCTGCTTCGTTATATTCTACTGAGTCAATTCCGAATTTATACACCTGCTTATCGGTCATAAGCGTTGCGTGTAATATTCCGTCACAGTCAACAGAGGCTTCTATGGATACTGTTCTCTCGTCTTCAGCACCGCCATAATTTGCAGCACTATAAATATAGGCTATCCGTCCCGTTGACGTTTCGGTGCTTTCCTCAGCCGAAAGTGCAAATAAGACCCTCCAGCTACCATTTTCGGTAGTCTCTATCATATAAGAACAGATGTCGGAGGTACCGTTGACATCACAGATCTCTTCTTTGGTGTTGATCTTCTGCGAATAATCTACGATCGTGTCGTAACCGATCATGCGGTCGCCTGCGAGACTTCCGTAACGAGGGAAATCGCGATCGCCCGAGTAGTCGTCTATCTTCTTTTTCAAGGGAGCAAGATCGTACGCACTTCCGTTTAGAAATTTTCCGCTTACAGCGTCGATCTCCGAATAATGACGGACACCGTTATAATAGAAGGAAACGCGGTATATCACATCCTGCCTGTAATTGTCAAGGGACACGTTAACAGTGCTTACACTCTCTTTACTCAAGCCTTTTGCCGCAAGAGCTGTTGCTATAGCCTTATCCTCTCCGATAAGAGCTTTTTCGCTTACGGTGCTTTTGGTAGGCGAGGTGATTTTGATATCCTTGAGCTCGGAAGCAAAGGCTATGGGAACTGTGCAGTCTATACGGTACTCACCTTTACATATAGTCACGAAATAAACGTCCTCGCCGTTCTTTTTACCGAGTCTCGTGTAAACGTAATCCATATATTCATCGAAGAAGTAATACTTGTACTTCCATTCGCTAGTGCCTACTGTTTCATAAAGGTAACGCCACACATCCTCGTGTGCCCTGTCAAAATCACGGTATACGGGATCGGGCAGTGGACACTGAGCAATCCCCGGCTCGCAGTTACAGTTTTCGGAATGATCGGGAGCTTTCACTGCATTGCTCGCGAATTTATCCGTCGGTGAGTTTTCGGGCACATACTCACCGTCGACCTCTAAGGGAGGTTCAGTCTCAGCTTCCGTTTCCGTCGTCACGGGTTTCGGCGGTTCTGTAACGGGCTCTGTATAAACCGGTGGAACAGTTAAAGGTTCAGTGTACACGGGCGGATCTGTTATGGGTTCCGTATCGACAGAAGGCTCGCTTACGGGTTCGTCCGTACTGTCTGTCACGGTAGTGTCGGCAGTGCTGTCGCTTTCACTCTCGGTCACATATACGCTTTCAGATGAGCTGTCTGAATGTGTCGCAATGACACTTTCCGTATTTTGTGTATCCGTGCTTCCGATGATGATCTCGTTTGCTCTCCGTCCGTTAAGTATAAATGCAGTTGACACACAGATCGCTACAAGAGCAAGTGCACCTGCCTGCGCCCATCTTACTCTGTTCCTTCGCGGTAAAGGTACTATTACAGGAGCTTTTTTCTCACGGTTTTCAGCCATTTGTTCTGCACAACACCCAAGCACATCATCAAGCTTGGCGGGTGTTACCGCTTCAAAAGCATTTTTTATCTTATTTTCGATATTTTTCTTGTTCATTTTACACCCCCACTTTCTTCAATTACGTTTTTCAGTTTTTTTATGGCTCGGTTGTATTTAGATATTACCGTAGACATCCTCGTTCCGAGAAGCTCGGCGATCTCGCGGTGCTTAAAGCCCCACACCGCGTGCATTACAACTATCTGTCTTTCCTCTGTACCAAGCTTACTGAGGCACTCATCAAGTATAAGCTTATCATCTGTACTGACATCCTCGACGGATTCTATGAATCTTTCGATATCATCATCCTCAATGTCTGCCAATCGCTTTCCCTTTCCAAGGAGCTTCAGGCAATGATTGCGTGTAATTGCGAAGAGATATGCCAAGGGCTTTCCCTGCGACACATATGATGCGGCGGACTTGCAGACCGAAAGATAGGTGTCATGCAGAACATCCTCAGCATCATGCGAATTTTTAAGCATGGCCAAAGCATATGCAAAGATCGCCTTGTCCGTAGCACGGTATAGCTCTGCAAGTGCTTCCGTATTTCCTTCGGCAATTTTTTGTATCATACGGTCAATATCATCCGTGGAAGCTTTATCTATATTCGCGCTTACGGTGAACATAATCATCATGAATCCAACCACATCCTTTCTGTTACATATGTAAATAATAAAGCAAACCGTCCGTCCCGTCATAAATATAATCCGCGGGAAGGACGGTTTATTGCAAAAAAAACGAAAATAAGTGAATTTTTTATAAAAATTTGTTTGGGCAATCGTTATAAACGTCCGCTTTGATGCCAAGGGACGAGATGAACTCCGCCAGCTTTTCGCACACGGGAAATTCCGTGTGATAATGTCCTGCCTCGATTATAACAAACCCACCTTCAGCGGCAGCCTCACAGACATTGTAGCCGGCATCTCCCGTAATAAGGCAGTCTGCACCTGCCTTGATGGCGGGAATGATGAAATCCTTGCCCTCGCCGCCTACCACCGCTGCCTTACGTATCATTCCTGTTCCTGTTACGCGCACAGCCGAGCAGCCGAGAGCACCCTTTACACGGAGAGCGAGGGTGTCGGCATCGGTCTCGGGTATGTCGCAAAGTCTGCCGAGCTCCGGAGCTTCGCTGTCTCCGAACTTCCCGGACACTGAAAGACCCACAGCGCTTGCGAGAGCATCGTTAACGCCGCGATCTGCCGCATCAAGGCGTGTGTGCAGGGATATCACGGAAATGCCCTCACGCAGTGCGAGAATGGCTCTGGAGGACACGGTATCCGCTCCGTTAATAGACTTGAGGCCCTTGAATATAAGAGGATGATGGGTAACGAGCACATTACAGCCAAGCTCTGCGGCTTTTGATATGGCATCCGATGTAGCATCAAGTGCTGTAAGGACACGCGTCACTTCGGCATCCGCATCGGCGCAGCACATAAGTCCGTCGTTATCCCATGGCGCCGAAAGGCTTCGCGGAGCGATCTCTTCAAGAGCTTTGTACAGTTCGGATATCTTCATTACAGTGCCTCCGTATCTATCTCATATCCGCGTGCGCGGGCAAGCTCACATATCTCGCGGAGGATCTCCTCTTCCCTTGCAACGGGAAGCCCGCCCTGACGTCTGCCCTCGATCCTGCGCTTCATTTTTGCGGCGGTCTTTTCAAGGAAGCCGTTTACAAGGGGATCGGACTCATCGTCAGCCACACTTCCGACCACAAGTCGAACGGGAGGAACCTCACGGCGTACTCCGTCATACTCAGCTACTATGCAGGTATAGTATTTGTCGCCTGCACGGCATAGCTTCTCCTCGATGGTGGCATAGCCCATCTCAGCAAGGAAGCCGCGAAGCTCCTGCACGGTACTCATGGGCTGAAGGATAAGTCTTATACCGGGAATACGGGTATAGTCGGACTTGGCTATGATCTCGGCAATTAGCTCGCCGCCCATGCCTGCAATGATGATATCGGTTACTCCGCACTGCTCAGGATGAACATCGGCTATCCCGTTGCCGAGACGAAAGGATATCTTTTCGAAAACGCCGAAGCGCTGTGCATTCTCACACGCCTTTGTAAGTGGCTTCGCGTTTATGTCCGATGCCACTGCACTTTTACATATCTTATTCTTGATCAGGTAAATTGGGACGTAGGCATGGTCAGTACCCACATCAAGGGGAATTGCGCCTTCTCTGACCATTGATGCTATGAGAAGCAGTCTGTCGTCAAGGACGGGAAGCATAATCTTTGATGCCATGTTTATAACTCCGTTAAATTATTATGTAAATGATCAAGGCTAAACAGATAGGGCAAAGGAGCACACGCTCCTCTGCCCCGTCGTTATGACCATATCTTAATGTCTTACCAAAAACGCATTACTTGTTTTCTGCAAAATATGCGTTGAGCTTGGCTACAAGTGCATCAGCATCTGTGCCGTGTACCTCGCAAGCCTCTTCAATAGTCTCGTTTCTGGAAACGGGGCAGGTAAGGCAATGCATTCCGATCTCAAGGAAGAACTGTCCTGCTTCCTCGTCAAAGTCAATGATATCACCGATGATTGTATTCTTTGTAATTTCCATGTTTATTTCCATTCCTTTTCTTTGATTTATAATATTAATTAACTGTCAGTTTGCCTGCTTCAGCGTCACAGGATCGGGCACATATACCTTCTTGATGTCCGCACCAAGTCCGCGAAGCTTGCCTACTATGTCATCATAGCCGCGCTCAATAAGGTTTATTTCAGTGATCTCGCTTATACCGCTTACCGTAAGCGCCGCTATAAGCACAGCGATACCGCCTCTCAGGTCCACAGCGATAAGGGGAGCCGCAGAAAGAGGAACACCACCCTCTACGGTCACTATCCTGCCGTCGACCTTGATGGACGCACCCATGCGCTTCAGCTCCTCGACATACCTGAATCGGTTGTCGTATATACTCTCGTTAATGAAGCTGACTCCCTCAATGGTAGCAAGGAGAGCGCACATCTGCGGATGCATATCAGTGGGGAAGCCGGGATAAGGCAGAGTTTTAACATTGGTGGGTCTGAGGGGACCGTCAACTCTCACGCTGACAGCATCATCAAACTCTTCAACGGTAACACCGACCTCCTCAAGCTTAGCCGTAATGGACTCAAGATGCTTTGGGATAACGTTTGTAACCTTAACATTTCCTCTTGTAGCGGCAGCCGCAACGAGGAAGGAGCCTGCTTCGATCATATCGGGAATGATCGCATAGGTACAGCCGTGAAGGCTCTCTACACCCTTGATCTTGATAACGTCACTTCCCGCACCGGATATCTTTGCACCGCAGCTGTTAAGGAAGTTGGCGCAGTCAACTATATGAGGCTCACGCGCCGCATTTTCGATGACTGTCATACCGTCTGCCATAACAGAAGCAAGCATGATATTGAGAGTCGCACCGACGGTTGACATATCAAAATAGATATTCGCAGGTGTAACCTTACCGTTCTCTGTAGATATCTCGATGTAGCCGCCGTCAGTCACGACCTTGCCGCCGAGAGCCTTAAAGCCCTTGATATGCTGGTCGATGGGACGGACACCGAAATCACATCCTCCGGGGTATGCCACTCTCGCCTTACCGAATCTTCCAAGCTCTGCGCCGAGAAGATAATAAGAGCCGCGAAGCCGTCTTACAAGGCTGTAATCGGATGTACCGCACACAACATCGGTGCAGTCGATCTCCACGGTAGTCCTGTCTACGGTACGGATGACAGCACCCATGCCGCGAAGGATATCAAAAGAGCGGTTTATATCTATTATGTTGGGAATATTCTCGATTATGCACTTGCCTTTTACAAGTACGCAAGCGTAAATTATCGGCAGTGCGGCATTTTTAAATCCGCTGACCTCGACCTCACCGCAGAGGGGAGTTCCACCGTTTACTACGATTTTTTCCATAAAAATCTCCATACAGCCTGTTTTGAAGCTGAACTGTTAAATGTAATTTGAGCATAATTCACCGCACGGAGGTACGCTTCGTGAAATAATGCTCTTGACTTTTTTGCAGATGATATCTGCGATCTATACAATACTTACTGCGGGAATACTTATTATACGGCACATTGCCTCATAATATTATATCAGTATATGAGCAAAAATGAAAGAGTTTTTTGCAGGATTTTCATAAACTTAATACTAATAGTCGTTATGCCTGATTTTTTATATCGTAGTCTATGGATTTTTTGTCGATTGTGCAATTAAAAATAAATATTCACAAAATCCACATCTGGTAACAGTATATTAACATACAGCCTTAGGGGTGATAAATGGAAGAAATGTCTTTTTTATGATATGCCACTGCAAGATCGACCACCATGCCATAGCTCCGTTCTCCGGGTGTTCCCTGACTCTGGAGATATCCGTCGTTTATGGCACTGCTCACGTCGGATGCGGTTGAATCTCGGTATTTGTCGAAAAACTCGCTGTACTTTTCAAGATCGAAATACACCCGTCCATCGAGCATGGAATATATCTGCGTGAGCTTTTCATCCTCACTTGACGGAATTGCAGAAACGAGATACTCAAACATATTGAGGTACCCGCTGTACTGCATATACGGGTCATCCGAGCCGATGCAGACGAGGTACGCCACGAAATTTGCCTCATTCTCACGTGCGATACCCCTCTGGTGAGCCATCTCATGAGCGATGGTATATACGTTTACAAACTCGGGGTAGTTATAATTGAGATTAGCTTCTCCGGTAAAAAAGGTGTACACTCCCGAGATGTGGGTATAGGTCATGTACTTTGAAATTGCAAGTCTTTTGACGGGAGCCTTGAAATTCTGAATAAAGTCATATTCCTCGCACAGCTTCTCATAGGACAGATAAGCCTTATCTACGGTCTCATTGTGAGAATATCCGCGAATGGAGCCGCTGTCGGTGTAGCTTACGCTGTCGGCAAGAGAGTTGAGCTTTTCGGCAACGTAAACGGCTGTGTCGCAAAGCTCATCAACGCTTACACTTCCCGTGTCAAAGCCTAACTTTTCATCGAGGGGAGCGCCGCGATAGCCTGCGCCGAAATTGAATACAAACACAGACAAAGCAAGCACAAGCACCGATGTAAGGGCTGAGAGACTTCTCGAAAAGCCGTGCTCATGGCTGTCCATGTATGAAAACACACGGCGGAGAAGGAAAAAGACAAGTACAGGGGACGCGAATATAACAGCTTCCGCAACGGAAAATGGAAAGATGTACGTAAGCTTTGCGAAAATAAAGCGAAAAACGCTGCTGATATTCTCATTGAAAAAGTCTGCAAAGGCAGGAATATTTATAAAGCAAATGTACAGAAGGGCTGCGACAATGCCCATAAGGAACAGGGCTGCCGCCGCAGGAGGGATGTATTCAAATATCTTTTTTAAGGCTCTCTTGAATCTTGACATTTAATTCTCCTAAAATGTCCTCCTCGACGCCCTCTCCGAAAAGAGCTTTGAGAAGCTGCGACATATCGTTATGAAAGGGGGCAACAAGACTGAGGGTCTCCCCTGTTTCGGGATGGGGAAGCACAGTCAGCGCCGAATGGAGCGCCTGACGGTTTATGAGTGCAGACGAAGTGCCGTAAAGATCGTCTCCCGTAATAGGGCATCCGATACCTGCAAGCTGCACACGGAGCTGATGTGTTCTTCCCGTTATGGGAGAAAGCATGACAGCGGCGTGCTCACCGTTATGTACAAGGACTCTGTACTCCGTTAGGGCAAGCTTTCCCTCAGGATCATCTGATGTCGTCTCTTCCCTTTTGATTATACTGTCGGGCGCACGGCGCATATAGGAAACGAGCTGTCCTTCTTTCGCCTCGGGAACTCCGTCGGTAACGGCAATGTAGGTCTTTCTTATCTTTCCTTCGGTCATAGCACGATAAAGCTTATAAGACGCCGACTTGGTATTGGCGGTAAGCATACAGCCCGAGGTATCGCGGTCAAGGCGGTTGGTGGGACGGAAGACATAACTTTTGTCGCGGTATCTGTAAGCAAGGGCGTTTGAGACGGTGTCATCCCTGTGTCCCATAGACGGATGCGACGGCATAAACGGCGGCTTGTTCACCGCGGTCATGTGGCAATCCTCAAAAATAACGTCAATGGGGATATCGACGGGGATCGTGTAAGGGCTTACGTCCTCGTCCTTGTCCTCAACGGCAAGAGACAGCACCTCACCGATGGAAAGCACGTGGCGCACCGTTACAAAGTGTCCGTCAACGAGGATTCCGCCTTCGGAAAACTTCAGCTTCTTTATCATATTCGACGAGTAGCCGAGACGTTTCTGCAGAAGCTCTCTCACGGTCATTCCCGCGAGCTTTTCGTCAACTTTTATATCCATTTTGATCGTGTCAGTTCTCTACGGGACGCCAGTAGGTATAATGTGCGATCACGGTGCGCTCGACGCCGCCGTGCTCGAGATCGGGGGCTGTGATAACGACGCCGTCAAGGGACATAAGCTCCCACGCGCTCATAGAGAGAACGTCACAGCGGAAGACAACGTCCATACTGGAGTACAGAATAAGCTCACCGTCGCGCACGGTAATGGAGCCGCTTTTACCGATGACCTCATCAACGTAATTTATCTTTTCGGTAACGCACTTCAATGGCATACCGTTAAGGTGCGCCGCCATATCCAGCTTATATCTTTTGCTGTCGGGATTTTTGCTTTTGGTCCAGTGGCTTTTATTTTTCTTACCAAACATATTCTGCCCTTTTTTAAGTAGTTATAATGATAAAAGTATACCATATTATCGGGCGTTTTGCAAGGGACGGAATGTAAAAAGGTATTTTACATAAAGCAACCCCCTCGCCGCACGGCAAGGGGGGAATACCAAAAAACAAGTATCAGTAAATCTGTATCAATTCACAATTTACATATGTACCGGAGAGAGAAACCTTGTGTTCTCCCTTACTTTATATCATAATAATCAATAAAACGACTGATCATTGCGGCGAATTCAGCTCTCGTTACAGTCTTATTCTGTGAAAGTGTTCCGTCCGGATATCCGTTAACTATACCGCATCCTACAGCCCAGCTCCAATACTCCGACATATTAAGATGATACTGTGGAAAATAGCCATAGCTTAACGGATCATAATCATGCACATAGATTCCATCCTTGTTAGCGTTCATTTTAACGGAATCCTTAAAAGATGTAATATCACCTCTTACCGTCACGTCAAGCTTCATATACTCGGCAAAAAAGTATAAGCTCATAATAATGTCACCGCGGGTAAAAGACAGATATTCGGGGAACGGTACAATATACCACACATTGAAATCATAAATTTCATCAGCATATTCTTCAGGAACTTCTCTCTCGAATTTTTCCGAGTAACGGTAACTGCTTTCATTAGAATATATGGTAGTTCCGGTAAACCCGGGAGCGTAGAGCATTACGATGCCGTTAAGGCTTGCCCACAATACGGGATTATGAGACCAAGACTGATATGCGAAAATTGGTTCTTTGAATGCTTCAACAATTCCCTTCGTGTGTTCATTGGTAAAATAAGTAATTTCCGGAGAGCCGGCAAGTCGGTATAGCACGGTGCTTACAGTATTTATGTTTATCTCGCTATCGGGGTCAAAGGTGTTGTTACTTGTACCGATCATAATCCCACGCTCAACCATCTCGTTTACGTATCTGATCTCCCAGCCGTTATCCGGAATATCCCTAAACTGTGTACTCAAAGCAAGGTTTGGAATAATAAGTATTGCTGTAAGCAGTATTACAGATATTATACATAAAATTGTTTTTTTCATCATAAGTCTTTATCCTCTCTGTTTGCTTTTACTTTCGGGAAACACTTTATTTCCTTCTGCTATATAAGACAGCAAAATTCGCAAAGTATTGCACTTTTTTGCAAACTTTTTCGGGAATTTACAAAATATTCATAAACCGACTTACTGCGGCTTATGCGCTGATCACCTTTTGCTGATCATTATATAATGACACAGCGGAGGATACTGAATCCTTCGCAGCAGCTCGTCTTTACAAAATGTGCCATTGGTGTGTTCCTCTTTGATTTACAATAATTTCTTGCAAATACAGTACGGCATATTCTCACGTTTTTGCCAAGCGTTTTTTTGAATTGTTTGTGCAAAATCATGACCACCGGCCGTGTCGGTGGCCCCGTTAGCCCCTCCAGGGCATATTCCCAGCCGAGCCTATAGGCTCACCGGATTTATTTCCAATGCACTATTTACCCTGCCACCATAAATATGGTTAATATCCTTCGAAGGAACCATCGGGGGCGCCGAAGTTTCCTCGCTTCGCTCACCTCCTTGGCTTATGTTTATCTTTTGTTGCCTTCGGCAACAAAAGATAAACGGAGAAAACTTTCATT
>JAFUPK010000116.1 GCA_017481265.1 Clostridia bacterium | reverse complement strand
CTCTTTTGCGCCTCCGCCAAGCGCGCGCCGCGATAGTAAAAAGGGGTATTCCGCTTCGCTTCATACCCCTTTTTACTATCGCTTTCTATCTTTCTTTATTTTATTTGATTTTTTATCTACCCCAACTATTGACATGGAGCCAAAAGTTTTTTAAAAAAGTATTGACATTCTCATTCTCTTGTTGTAGAATATATGTGAAACAGATCATAGAAAGATGAGGTAAAGCATATGAAAAAAATATTATCGGTTTTCAAAATAGTATCACTGATATTGACAGCGTCGCTCCTTTTGTCCTCTGTCGCTGTTATGACACTTGGAGCAAACGGTCAGTATGAGGGCTTCGTGTATGCGGAGAATGAAAACGGTACAATTACGATCACGGACTATACCGGTGATGCCGTCCACGTTGAGATCCCTTCTGAGATAAACGGAAAAAAGGTCACCGAGATCGGCAATGAGGCTTTTATGGAATGTCTTACAATGGAGACTGTGAACATTCCCGCAAGCATCAAAAAGATAGGTGAGAGGGCATTCAACTGGTGTGAGAATCTCAAAGAGGTCGTAGTTCCCAAAAGCGTAAAATCTCTTGGACGTGAAGTCTTCGCCGATTGTTCAAGACTTGAGTCAGCCGTTATTTTAGGCGGAGTAAAAGAGATTCCCCCGCAAGCCTTTATAACTTGTGGTAACTTGAAGACCGTAGCATTCGGAACGGGAGTCGAGGTGATCGGTAAAAGTGCATTCTGGTGTTGTACATCACTTGAAACAATTATCTTCTCCAATACAGTCAAGGTGATAGAGGATAAAGCTTTTTACTGGAGCGGATCTATAAATGAGGTGTTCCTTCCCATAAGTATTGAATACATTGGCAGGTGTGCTTTCGAGGACTGTACACTTGAGGCAATCTGCTATCCCGGAACAGAGGAGCAGCTTAAAAAGGTAGCTGTTCATGAAGAAAACAAGGATATTTTCGAGACTCCCATTTATCTTTACGATACCTTCCTTGATGTGCCGTGGGATTCTTGGTTTGCACCTGCTGTGGCTTTTGTCAATCAAACGGGACTTATGGTAGGTACCTCTGCCAAGTCCTTTGAGCCCGACAGCGGTATGAACCGTGCAATGCTGGTTACCGTTCTCTGGAGACTTGAGGGCTCTCCTGCCCCTGCGGGAAGTACACCCTTTACCGACCTCAAGCAGGCTTGGTATAAGGATGCTGTGGCGTGGGCATATGAGAACGACATCGTAAAGGGTATAAGCGATACAAGATTCTCTCCGAACGGAGCTATGACCCGTGAGCAGCTTGCCACTATCCTATACAGATACTCAAGCTTCAAGGGCTTTGACACCACCGAAGCCGCCGATCTTTCAGCCTATCCCGATGCAGGCAAGGTTCAGTCCTATGCCGCAGATGCCATGTCATGGGCAAATGCAGCAGGACTTATTACAGGCTCTCCCGTGAATAAGGTACCGCACCTTCTCCCCCGCGACAGCGCAACAAGGGCACAGGTTGCGACCATTCTTATGAGATACTGCGAGAAATATCTTGCCGAAGCCGAATAATTACTTTCTCCGAAAAGAGAGTACGTCTCTTTTCGGAGCTCAGCTTGCTGACAAACCCTGTGCTTTGGCACAGGGTTTGTCAAATTAAACAAAGACTAAATCAAAAGAAAAAGGAATGCGCGACCTGCGGGTCGCTTTTTGGACGAATAAGGGGGATTTCGCACTCTGCGGAGCGCGACTCAGGGCGCTGCCCCAAGACCCCGCGCCCTTTTAAAAAAGGTCGTGGGGAACTTTTGTGCATTTTGTCAGCGCAAGACCTTTGTCAGCGGTCTGGTCTCTTTTCGGAGCTTTTTTTATTAAAAATTACAAAAAAATAGCCGAGGGAGGAAAAATAACCGTTGCATTGTAATCGCGTTTATGTTAAAATAAAATCGGTATATCCTATTTTGCAGACAGAGGAGGAAGCATCTATGGCTTACACCTTCAGAGGCGGTATACACGTCGACGAACATAAATACACCAGCGATTGTCCTGTTGAGACTCTTCCCGAACCGCCGGTTGTCAAAATATCTATGAATCAGAATATCGGAGCAACCTGCATTCCCGCAGTATCCAAGGGGGACCGTGTCCTTGTCGGACAGCTTATCGGAAATGTTCCCGAGGGAGCTCTCGGATGTCCCGTTCACTCAAGCGTTTCGGGTACGGTTATCGCAATAGAGGATCAGCGCGTGTCCAGCGGGGCTGTGGAGAGCGTTATCGTAATTCAGAATGACGAGAAAAACGAGGTTGCAGACACAGTTGTACCCTATACCGGAAGCATCCGCGATCTTACTCCCGAGGACATAACCGAAAGAGTCCGACTTGCCGGAATTGCCGGAATGGGCGGCGCCGCATTCCCCACATACGCAAAGATAAATTCCGCTCGCGGAAAGGCTGAATATCTCATTGTCAACTGCGCCGAGTGCGAGCCCTTTATCACAGCAGACCACAGACTCCTTCTTGAGCATCCCGAGGACGTAGTGCGCGGGGTCAAGATACTCATGAGAGCTGTCGGTGCACCGCAGGCGTACATTGCAGTAGAGGACAACAAGCTTAACGCCGTCAAGCGCCTTCGCGAGCTTTGCGGCAAGGATGGAATCATCTCCGTAAAGGTCATGAAAACAAAATATCCCCAGGGAGACGAGCGTCAGCTTATATTTGCGCTGACAGGTCGTGAGCTTCCTGCCGGAAAGCTTCCCGCTGATGCCGGTTGCGTTATCTTCAATGCTCACACCTGCGCCTCGGTATATACCGCCATCGCTACGGGTATGCCCTCCGTAAGACGTATCATCACCCTTTCAGGTGACTGCGTCGCAACTCCGAAGAATCTTTCCGTACCCGTGGGAACACCTGCGTCCTGCCTTATATCCTACTGTGGCGGACTTACAAAGGACCCCGAAAAGATCATATCCGGCGGCCCCATGATGGGTCAGGCTCAGTGGGATACGGCAATGCCCGTGAAGAAGAGCACCTCATCTATCCTCATACTGTCCGCCGACTACTCAAAGAAGCCCTCAACTCCCGCAGTCTGCATCCGTTGCGGCAGATGCATCAAAAACTGCCCCATGCACTTGATGCCTGCGTACATTGCTCAGTTCGTTCAGCTTGACGATATGAAAAACGCAGAAAAGTACGGCGCTATGAGCTGTGTCGAGTGCGGCTCCTGCTCGTATAACTGCCCGGGCAAGGTGGAGATAGTACAGTACATACGCGTTGCAAAGAATTACATCCGCACGGAAGCTGCACGTATGAAGCAGGCTGAAGCGGATGCCAAAAAGGCTGACGCAAATAAATAAGGTGAAAGGTTCTTACAGCTATGAATAAAAAGCCAAATAAAATGGGCGAGATGCCGGAGCTTCTCACTGTATCTCCGTCCCCCCATATAAAGACCTCCGACAGCACCCGAAGCGTTATGATAGACGTGCTCATCGCACTGCTCCCCGCATATATCTGGGGCGTGTTCATGTTCGGCATACGTGCACTCGTTGTGGGAGTTATCAGCGTTGCCGCCTGTGTGATATTCGAAGCTTTGGTCCAAAAGCTCCTTAAAAGACCTGTTACGGTTTCCGACTGCTCCGCGGCGGTCACGGGACTTCTGCTTGCAATGAACGTTACAGCGGCTGTTCCCCTGTGGATGCCCGTGGTCGGAGCGTTCTTTGCTATCGTTGTAGTTAAGCAGCTCTTTGGCGGAATCGGTAAGAATATCGTTAACCCTGCGCTTGCCGCAAGAGTGTTCCTCTTTAGCTGGGCGTCAGAAATGACTACCTATGTCGCTCCCGGCAACCGTATCAGCTCCCTTGCTGTAACTCTCGGGGATGCCGATGTGGTAGCGGGCGCAACTCCCCTTGCATCTCTCGGCGGCGGAACTCTTCCCGAGGCTACTCTCGGCGATATGTTCATAGGAAACATCGGCGGATGCATCGGTGAGGTGTCGTCGCTGCTCCTGCTCCTCGGCGGGGTGTACCTTCTCGTGCGCCGCGTGATCACATGGCACATACCCGTAGCTTATCTCGGTACTGTTGCTGTGCTTACATATCTTTTCCCTCAGGTCACAAACTCTCTTTCCTTCATGCTCTATGAGCTTATGGCGGGAGGTCTCATAATCGCGGCTGTATTTATGGCAACGGATTATGCCACATCTCCCCTCACTCCCATAGGACGCATTATCTATGGCGTCGGATGCGGAGTCATAACCGTGCTTATCCGCTATTTCGGAGGATATGCAGAGGGCGCTTCCTTTGCTGTTCTCATTATGAACCTTCTCGTGTGGTATCTTGATATTCTCGGTATGCCGAAGCGTTTCGGAGCAGTTAAAAAGAAGAAGCAGAAGAAGGCTGATGCCTGAGCGAGACGGAAAGGAACAAAGGTATGACAGATAACACAAATTTAAATGAAAATACTGCTGAGGCTGTTGAACTTGACGCTCCTGCTCAAGCGGCAGAGGAAAACACGTCCTCAAATAATCAGAAGAAAAATAACGAAAGCTCCCCCGGATATCTTGCCCGTCTTGTTATAACTCTTACGGCTATATGCGTGGCAATTGCAGTTCTTCTTGCGGCTGTCAATGCCGTAACGAGGGACAAGATCGCCGAAAACGTCATGAAAACCAAGGCAGAGGCTGTGCTTGACATCTTTGATAAGGGCACAGACTGCGAGCTTTACAAAACTCTTGATGACGGAAGCGAGGTATACCTCGTTTACCGCGACGGTAATGTTATTGGATACTGTGCCTTCGTGTCCTCTGTGGGATTTGGCGGCAATATCGACATGATGGTGGGTATCAACTCCGCTTACGAGACTGAGGGAGTAAAAATAGTTTCCATGTCTGAGACTCCGGGTGTGGGAACAAAGACAGATACCCCCGAATTTCTTAACAGATTTATGGGTCTCGGTCATAACGATCCCGTGGGAAGCGTTGACGCAGTTTCAGGTGCCACCATCAGCTCCACTGCGGTGAAGAACGGAGTTAAGCTTGCACATTCCATTGAGATAGACCTCACTGCCGTTTGCGCGGAGAAGGGGTGCAGTCTTATTACCCCCGAAATGCTTGAAGGCATGACAGAGGAAAGCACAGAGGAAAGCACAGAAGAGGCGGTATCTCCCGATACAGATGCTTCCACAGGTGACCCGGGTGTAACTGAGCCCGAAGAGACAGACCCCGTGTCCCCCGATACCTCAGCAGAGGAGACCGAGCCTCAGGAAACAGAGGATATCCCCTTTGTGAACAACCCCGGTATGAGAGATTTTCTCTACAATATAGATGTGTCAGTCGGAAGTGACAGATTCGTTATCGAAATACCGAAGGATGACGAAACTGCAACCTTTGAGACCACAACGGAGCCGGAGACTACCGAGCCTGAGACCACAGTCCCCGTGACACAGCCTCCTGCAGTTACCACAGAGGCACCCGTGACAATCCCTCACGAGACTACAGCCCCCGAGACTACAGCCACCGAAGCTCCCGAAGAGACGACCGAGGAGCCGAACGAGATGCCCCCGTGGCTTACTACTCAGCCGGAGGAAACAATTCCGCCGTGGCTTGATACCCAGCCCGAAGAGACCGCTCCCTCATGGGTCGGCGGCTAAAACCTACCGAAGATTGGAGATCTAAATGAAAAACTCGATCGGAAAGCAATTCAAAGAGGGTATTATCACAAACAACCCCACCTTCGTACAGCTTCTCGGAATGTGTCCTACCCTTGCCACCACTACCTCCGTTATCAATGCTCTCGGTATGGGCGCGGCTGTTATCGTGGTGCTCACATTCTCGAACCTGTTCATCTCACTTGTGAGAAATATTATCCCAAAGCAGATACGTATCGCTTCATATATCGTTATCATTTCGGGATTTGTAACCGCCGTTGAGCTTCTTATCAAGGCGTTTTTCCCTGCCATTGACGCGGCTCTCGGACTTTTCATCCCCCTTATCGTCGTAAACTGTATCATCCTTGCAAGAGCCGAGGCTTTTGCATCGAAGAATAAGCCCATTCCCTCTATCATCGACGGTATCGCAACGGGAATCGGATTTACATTCGCGCTTACCTGCATCGCCTTCGTACGTGAGCTTCTCGGCACAGGCAAGATCTTTGCCGCCGCTGACGGCACGGGCGGTATCACGATCCTCGGCGACTGGTATCCCGCGGCATCAATATTCCTTCTTCCCACAGGCGCATTTTTGACCCTCGGATTTATTATCGCACTGGTTCAGAAGATCTCCTCCGTTGCAGAAGAGAGAAAGAAGCGTGCCGAGGAGCCTATTCTTGCCGAAGGAATTGAAGAAACAGAAATAACCGAAATAATAGAAGAAGCAGAAGTAAAGGAAGGAGAGGCGCAAAATGACTGATATTTTTCTCATAATGTTCGCGGCTATCCTTACCGAGAACTTCATATTCTCCCGATTCTACGGAATCTGCCCCTTCCTCGGAGTATCCGACAAGCCGTCAACTGCTCTCGGAATGGGAATGGCTGTAACCTTCGTTATGACGCTGTCCTCCGCGGCAACATATGCGGTATACTATCTCCTTCTTGAGCCTCTGGGACTTGAGTATCTCAAGACTATCGCGTTCATACTCGTTATCGCATCTCTCGTTCAGTTTATCGAGATGTTCCTGAAGAAGTACATACCTACTCTCTATTCCTCCCTAGGAATCTACCTGCCCCTCATTACTACAAACTGCGCCGTTCTCGGTGCGGCTCTTGTAAACATTCAGGAGCAGAACAGCTTTGTTGAGAGCGTAGCCTTCGGCTTTGCGTCTGCTCTCGGATTTACCATGGCTATCGTTGTATTTGCGGGCGTTCGTGCCAAGATGCAGTTCTCCGATCCGCCGAAGGCGTTCCGCGGATTCCCCATCCTTCTCATAGCGGCAAGCCTTGCGGCTATGGCGTTCTCGGGATTCTCGGGAATGAAGTTCTCGTGAAAGAAAGGGGATATGAGTAATGGAAATGCTTAAAGAAATATTGACCCCTGCCATTGTGTTCATCCTTCTCGGTGTGCTGATGGGAGTTCTCCTTGCAGTTGCTACAAAGGTATTCAGCGTTAAGGTGGACGAACGTGCCGAGGCTATAGGCTCAGTTCTTCCCGGGGCAAACTGCGGCGGATGCGGATATGCGGGCTGTTCGGCTCTCGCTGAGGCTATCGCAAAGGGCGAAGCCAAGGTTTCAGCCTGTACCGTCGGCGGTGCCGAGGTTGCGGCAAAGGTTGCTGAGATCATGGGCGTTGAGGCTGAGTCGGCAGTTAAGATGCGCGCTCAGGTAATGTGCTCGGGAACTCATGACAACGCCTTGAAAAAGTACGTCTATGAGGGTGCCGATGACTGTGCGGCTGCCGCGAGACTTGGCGGCGGTGACAAGATGTGCCCCGTAGGGTGCATCGGACTCGGAACCTGTGCGGCTCACTGTCCCTTTGAGGCTATCGTAGTGGACAATGGAATCGCTGTAGTAGACCCGAAGAAGTGCGCGGGCTGCGGAGTCTGCGTGGCTCACTGCCCCAAGGGACTTATCAAGCTTATCCCCGCAGAGGCAAACGCTTGGGTGGGCTGTTCCTGCTATGATGCGGGACGTCTCACGCGTACGTACTGTGACGTTGGGTGCATCGGCTGTAAGCTTTGCGTAAAGGTTTGCGAGGCGGGAGCTATTACGGTTGACAAGCACGTAGCGAAGATCGACTACAATAAGTGCACCTTCTGTGGAAAGTGCGCTGAAAAGTGCCCGAGAAAGATAATTAAGCTTTAAGAGAATAAAACACCCGAAAAAGCTGAGCTTTTTCGGGTGTTTTTTCAAAAACTTTCGGAAAAAGAGTGATATTTTTGAAAAAAAGCTGTGTATATGGGTGAAGGCTAAAAGAAAGAGGTGATTTCTTTGGATGACACTAAGATCGTTGCGCTGTACTGGGACAGAAACGAAGAAGCCATTCCGGTAACAGCCGAGAAGTACGGGAAGTATTGCTTAGCTGTAGCGGGCAATATTTTAGGAAACGCTGAGGATGCAGAGGAGTGTGTGAACGATACCTATCTTGCCGCATGGAACTCTATACCGCCTCACAGACCTGCCGTGCTCTCTGCCTTCCTCGGAAAGCTGACACGTAACCTGTCATTCAACCGCTACAAGAAAAACACCGCCGAAAAGCGGGGAAAAGGCGAGATCTGTGCGGTGCTTGATGAGCTTGCGGACATCGTGTCCGGTGCGGACAGCGTTGACTCAGAGCTTGAAAGACTTGAGCTTGCACGCGCCATTGATGAATTTATCGGAGGACTTCCGAAAGTCAAAAGGGATGTATTTCTGTGCCGTTATTGGTACACGGAAAGCATAGCCGAGCTTTCGGAAAGATTCGCCATGAAGCCGTCAGCCATATCCATGATGCTGAAGCGGACTCGGGGAAAGCTCCAAAAATACTTAACGGAAAGGGGATTTGAGCTGTGACTGCAGAAGCTTTATTTGAATCATTTGCCGACATCAGTGAAAAATACTTAAAAGAGGCACAGGAATACAGAGCCTCTCCGAAAAAACGACGGATATGGGTGGTTGCCGCCTGCCTTGCCGTGGTGCTTGCCGCTATTCCGCTTGTGCGGCTTGCTGTAGACTCTATGAGAGGGAACACTCTTGTCATAAATCAAACAGACCGCATTTATGGGGTGGATTACTCCTTTATGCATAAAAGTTACAACAAGGAGAATTTCGAAGAAGGCTTGTCCCGCTTTGAGAAGAATCTCGGCATTTCTTACGATGAGTTTATCTCAAGGTTTGAGCCGGGTGCCGTATCTGAGGGATTTACCGAATACTCAGCAGAATATGCAGACACAGATCATTCTTACTTGTTACTGGTTAAAACCTCCGACGGCGGTGTGGCTCAAATATCTGTTACACGTTCGGGTTTTCATTTTATATGCCCTATGTTCAAGCCCGATGACTCGGAGGAGGAATCCTATATTGACGGAGAGACGGTGAGAGTATACGAGTACGAAGACATACTCGGCGGTACTGAATATATTGCACTGTTCAGTCACGAGGGGCTTCACTATGACGTCAGAGCATCTGTCTCAACTCAGGCATTTGAAGATCTGCTTTGCGACATCATTGACTGAGACGTGTCTTCAACCGAGGGTTGAATCTTCTGTAAAAATCGGTTATTGACGGAGAGTATTACCTGTGATATACTGTGAATGAGCTCACAGAGGCGCGCCGAATAATACAGAAAGGCACATAACAACAAATGGATATCGGAAATAAAATCAAAGAACTTCGCCACTCGCGTGGCATTACTCAGGAGGAGCTTGCAAGGGCTCTCGGAATATCGTTTCAGGCGGTCAGCAAGTGGGAATGCGGCATCAGCCTTCCCGATATTACTACAGCTCCCACCATTGCATCGTATTTCGGCATAAGCCTCGATGAGTTGTTCGATTTCAACACGGAAAGAGCAGAAAGTGAGATCACCGCTATCGCGGACGAGGCGTACAAATACCGCGAAAGCGATCCCGAAATGGCACGGCGCATCATCGAAGAGGGGCTTGTTAAATACCCCGACTGTGACATACTTCTTAACAATCTTCTGTACGTTATGAATTACAGCAAGTCTCCCGACGAAACCATCGTCGTGGCATCGCGTCTCATCGGAATGACCCGAAAAGCGGATGTGAAATACGACGCTTTGCGTTTTCTCGCATATGCTTATCATGCAAAGGGCGACGACGAGTCAGCACTTGCCGCCATTGATCAGATCCCCGAGATATACTTTACGGCGCTGACTGAAAAAGCGTATCTGTTAAAGGGGGAGCGCGGCTTTGATGCGGCTGAAAAGCAAAAGCATATCTCTTTTGAGAATCTTCTGCAGATGATCTGGAAAACGGCAGAGTATTATGAGTCTGTCGGAGAGAGAAGCAAAGCGATCCGTGAGACACGGCGAGCCCTTGACTTTGTTTCGATAATGGATCATAGTGCATATTCCGTTTACAAGGAGTTTTTTGTCTGTCAGCTTGAGCGTCTGAATATGAACAAAATGTAAATAATACAAAAAATCAAAAAAACTTTTGAAAAAGGTGTAACATTTTGACCTGTTTTGCGTCTATATAGGTAGAGGGTCAAAAACAGATCGGGAAGATACTGCTTTCGCAGCCTTCCCGAGGTATGGCGGAGACGCAGGGCGGCAAACCTGCATAGCCGTTAGTGATTTCATGGTACTCCTTTTATTAGAAAGAGAGCTGTTGCTTCCAAAAGCACAGCTCTCTTTCGATATTTTGTTTTGAAACTTATTTTTCGGTAACCGTAACAGATTCGATCTTGGGCTGAGCAGACTTTGGAATACTTCCGTTGTTGTCCGTAGGCTCAGCGTCTGCGCATATCTTGTCAACGATGTTCATGCCCTTGGTCACATAACCGAAGCAGGCGTAGTCACCGTTGAGATGGGGGCTGTCCTTGTGTACAATGAAGAACTGGGAGCTTGCGCTGTTGGGCGCCTTGCTTCTCGCCATAGAGATAGCACCGCGGGTGTGCTTCAGGTTGTTGATGTATCCGTTGGAGGAAAACTCTCCCTCGATCTCCTTGTCCGAGCCGCCAAAGCCCGTTCCCTCGGGGTCTCCGCCCTGAATCATGAAATTCTCAATGATGCGGTGGAAGGTGAGCCCGTCGTAGAAGCCGTCACGTGCGAGAGTTACGAAATTCTCAACGGTGATGGGAGCTGTGTCGGAATCAAGCTCAAGGGTGATGGTGCCGTAATCCTTGATCTTCAGCTCAACGGTGTAGTCTCCCTCGAAATCCTCAGGCGCTGTGTTCTCATCGGAGGGCGTAAGCTCACCCTCGGCAGACTCGTCATCAACAGAACCGCAGGAAACGAGAATGAAGGATAAAGTAAGCACAAGTGCAAGAAGGGTTAAAATGATCTTTTTCATGGTCAAAAACGTTCCTTTTAAAAAACTTCCGTTTTCACGGTGAGTATATTGTACCACAGGTCGCGCTTTAAGTCAACACTCCCACCTCAAGGCACAAAAAAGTAACATTTGTCATACAAGTGCAGGTGGAATTGACATGCTCAACTCTCTAAAACAGAGAATTTATCAAAATACAGGATATTGACTCCACTTTAGGTTTCATATATAATAGACTTACAAGGTCCGGACCCTTGAATCAGATGCGAAAGGCTTGATCATAACTATGAACGAAATAAAATTTTCACAGATGCTTATTTTTCTGCGAGAGAAGGCGGGCCTGACCCAAGAACAGCTCGGTGACGCCCTCGGCGTGTCGGGTAAGACAGTATCCAAGTGGGAAAACGGAGCTTCCGCACCCGATCTTTCAATGCTTGAGGCTGTAGCGGATCACTTTGGAGTTGAAACTGACGTACTTCTCGGCCGTAAAAGTGACGAGGCAAAGACACCCCGCGAGCTTATCCGCACTGAGCTTTCCGGACTTGATGCAGACGGTGCAGCTTTAAAGCTGTTTCAGCTTGCACGCGAGAGCGTTCCTGCCTCGTTTGGCAGGATCAGCGGAAAGGTGTCTGCTGTGCCGGATCTCGGAATACGAAACTCATGCTCTGCCGAGGGATTTTACAATTTCAACGTCAGCTCCGAGGACGTTTCACTTGCTATTATGCTGATGCGAAGCCGTTCAAACTTCGCTTTTCTTGCGGACGAGACTTCTCTTGAAAGAATTTCAGAGCTTATGAGACTTCTCAGTGACACAGACGCGATACGTATATGCGCCTATATCCACAGCACCGCTTGCTCATTAAGCTTCACTGCAGGTCACGTGTCGCGTATGACGGGAGTAAGCGAGGAAAAGTGCGCAGAGCTTCTCGATAGGTTCTGCAAGGCAGAGCTTTGCACATCGGAGACCGCACACCTCGGCGAAAGAAGCGTGGAGGTGTACGAATCCTACGGAAGCGGAAGGATATTTGCGCTTATCGTCCTTGCATATGAGCATATGTGCGGTAAGCGCTGCTACGATCATCACATGGGCGGCAAGCTGAAAATGATTGAGGGCAATGTCGGAGACGGAAAGGGGGAGAAGTAATGACTCACTCGGAAAATATCAGAAGATTCAGACGTGAAAAAGGTCTGACCCAGGAACAGCTCGGTGACGCTCTCGGTGTGTCGTCACAGGCGGTCTCTAAGTGGGAGACGGGAGACACTTATCCCGATGGAAGTCTGCTCGTTCCTCTTGCGGATGCTCTGGGCGTGACTCTCGACGAGCTGTTCGGCAGAAGCGGTACAACTCTCGAAGGTCTCGGCACGAATATCGCCTCATTCATTCACGGCTGCGGAGGTGATGGATTGGAGTACGCACACGAGCTTTGCTGGCAGATAGAGAGAGGACTTTTCGGTCTCGATTCCTTTGGCTCGGTGAAGAACATAGGAAACAGCTCGGAAATAGAATCCGAATCGGGATTTACCGTGGTGTCAAACGGAGATTCTCCGTTTTTCGCACTTTTTCGGGACATGGGGTGCTTTGCGGAGACTGTAGGTGATGGCGAAGAAGCGCGATGCCTTTTTGAAAAGCTTTCCGACAAAGACGTGATGCGTGCGGTCTTGTTCCTATACACGAAGAAACGGAACTATTTGTTTTCAAAAGAGGTGCTTGCTTCGGTGTGCGTCGGGGACATTGACAGAGTTGTGGACACTCTTTCTGAGCTGAACGTGGTTGCTCCGCGCATGCTTGAGATCGACGGAGTTGAGACACAACTATATTACAACCGTCCGAGCTCAAAAATCATGGCGCTTTTCCTTATGGCACACGAGACATACTACCGCGGTGCTTACTCTCTCCAAAGCTCACGCAGAAATGAGTCATATTTCAAATAAAAAACACAGCTCCGCTTAAGAAAAGCGGAGCTGTATTTATCGCAGTATTATTCCAATCGAACGTTTTGCGAAGGGCGTTTTATATCATTTATTTATAATCACATAGGTTGTAGGAAGAATACCGTTTCCATTATACGGCAGCAAATATTTGCGGTCATACAAAATTGCGGCAGGTGCAGATATCGCATCTTCAAACAGACGTAGATATGCCATATCTTTCGCAAGTTTCTTCAAGTGTACAGGAATATGGTCCTTCAAAATCTTTGTAACCGTCTCCATCAACTTCTCAGCTTCATCTGCAATTTGAGCAGCTGTATCAGCAAAAATATTCTTCAATGCATCGTGCTGTTCTTTTGTAAAGACCGGCGCATTTACAAAAAGTCCTTCATCATTTGAAATAACATAACCCTTACGAACCATATCTGCTGCTAAAGCTTTGTCATTATCACTGAACAGCTCAGTGTTGCTTTTAGCAATATCCAGGAACACATTAGTTACATTTTGTCGATTAAAGCAGTAATGATGTACCATTTCTCCATTGATAGGGAAATCCATAAACTGCACATAATCTCCGGCGCTGTTTACAACATTGGAAATACCAAAGCCAAACTCCGATTCCCATGAGGTCTGCTCGCCGGTCTCAGCGCCCCAGATAAAGCATTCGGTACCAAATTTGTCCTTAGGATAAACTATCTTAATCTTATTCTGCAGAATTTCTATTACCGATCTATAGAGAATAAAACTTACCATTTGCCATGCAAAGGAATTGCCACTCATATCAGCTCCGGAAAAGCCGATCGCACGGACGTCTTTTTCATATTTGGTAACGGCATCAGTTAGCATATCCGCAATCTTTTCTCTTAGCTGGGTCGTTTTGTTATTTACTTCTTTAGAAAAGTCTCTTGTAAAGATTACAATGTTAGTGTAATACCTATTTCCGTCTTTTTTCAGAAGCTCATATTCGCAAAGTTCCGCCAGTTTATCCTCCATATATGGGAGAGAGACGCCAATCTCCAGACTGATTTGCTCCGCACTGAGTTTATCGTTATAGCACGCAAATAAAATATTCTGTGATATTTTGCTATCACACAAGTGATAATAGCGATTCGCACCATTCCCCCAAAACAAGAGCGAAAGACCTTTAGGGTTATAACTCTGTTGACCGTAGTTTCGTTCCATATTCATACCTTCTTTCAGAATTTGTCGTGATTTGAAAAGCAGGTATTTTACCATGCTTTCACTTACCCCGAGGCGATTGGATATTTCCGAACAAGACTTGTTTTCAATGTAGTACAAAACAACAGCTTTTCGATATTTTTCAGAGAGTAACGTCAATTCACGACGAAGTAGATACAACGTAGAATCATCTTCTGCTAACGGTTCTGCTACATCCGGCAAATTGTCCGTCATCTCGCATTCTTTGCTTCTTGCTTTGTTTTTACACCACTGTTTATAAACATTGCCTGCAACCGCCCACATGAAGCCATATACCGCATCAACATTCCGAATGTTACCGGAGGATTTATATATCTCCAAAATAATATCTTGAGCCAAATCTTCAGCTTCAAAATGGTTCGACGTCCTGGCACTGCAGTAAGACAAAAGAGCCTTTGCTATCTCTTCAACCTTTGCATCAAGTTCTTGCTTATCCAATTCTACACCTCCTTTGCTTCATCATCACCGGTGATTTCACTTATATAGTGGAACGAAACCGTCTCCGGTTAAACTTTGATCAAAAAATCCAAAATTTTTTTGTAATATAAAAGAAAGCCTGCATTCATAGCTTCTTTTCCTTATGTCACGCCTTAATATACCTTGTCATTCTCGATTGTCCTATTTTCTTGACTTGTCCGTTTTTCACCATAACGCTGAGTACTGCTTCAACAGTAGTGGGGCTTACGTCGGGCAATATATTACAGATCTCTGCCTTTGAAATTGGAACAAGGCTATTCAGTACAGTTGCTTCAATCCTTGCTTTTTTTGTGATCTTACTTCCGTTGACTACGGCAAAGCGTTTGTCAAGTTCTTTATAGCACATATAAAGCGTTGAGAGGAAATTTTCTATAAACGGAATATAGCTGTTCTGATTTTCATGCCAACCTACCGAGGATTCTCGCAAAGCTTCATAGTAGAAACCCTTATAGTTATTTATCTGCTCCTCAAAGGATACATACTTTCCTGCATCATAACCGTTTTTATAAAGTAGCAGAAGAGTAAGCAGTCTGGACATTCTGCCGTTACCGTCGCGGAAGGGGTGGATACAAAGGAAATCCAGTATTACGCAGGGAATGAGAAGAAGCTGATTAATGCTTGCGTTGTTTCGTGCATCCATATAAGCGAGTTCGAGCTGTTCCATAGCTGATTCTACCTCAGACGCAGGCGTGGGCTTAAAACGTACCTTTCGGTTTCCGTCTTTATCTTCTTCGATAATATAGTTATCTCCGGTTTTATATTTACCGCCGTATTCGTATCCCGCGATCTGCATCATGGTTTCGTGCAGTCTCAAAATGTCCGACTCGCGCAGATCAAGATTATCGTGATTCAAGTGAATGGCATTTAATGCGTCACGGTAACCGGCGATTTCTCCCTCTGTGTGATTCAGCGGTGCGCTATCCTGATTTACAATAGCGGCAATACGCTCGTCACTCGTAACGATACCTTCAATAGCGTTAGAGCTCTTTACCGATTGAACTTTAGCTACAGCTTCAAGCTCGGTAAATATTTTTGCATATTCCTGCTTTCTGACTCCTGCCATTGTTTTTAGAGAAGCAATACTTGACGTAAGATTTATAAGATTTACGGGCAACATAGCATTGTTTAAAAAAGAATAATCGAATTTTCTCATAATAATCTCCATTCAGCCTACGGCTGCACAAAAAATTATGAAACAAACACGTGTCTGCGAAGCAGACAAAAATCGGACTATTGATTTTTAGTGTTTGTTTGCGCGTGAAATCGCTGTGGTTTCGGTTAAAACTATTTGAACTTTCACGCTAAGTACTCCTTTACTGCATATATTATACACAAAAATATGCAGTAAGTCAATGTATAATGCACATTGTAATTCGTTGTTATATGCAGAAAACCAAAGTTAGTGTGTTGGAATTACAGAAAAAGCGAAGCTCACGTATTACCGTAAGCTTCGCATTTTCACAAGTTAGTCATGCTGATAAGTAAAACTACCTCACTTCGTTCCTGTGGAGCCGAAGCCGCCGTCGCCGCGGTCGGTGTCCTCAAGAACGTCTGCTTCCGTGAAGTCCGCACGGAGATAGGGAACGATCACAATTTGGGCGATGCGCTCGCCGTCCTCGATGATTCCTTCGACAGATGAGTGATTGTGGAGCGCTACCATGATCTCGCCCCTGTAGTCGGAGTCGATGACCCCCACCTTGTTCGCAGGCGCAAGACCTCTCTTTACGGCAATGCCGCTTCTGGCGAAGATGAGCCCCACGTAAGTTTCGGGTATCTCCATTGCGATGCCCGTGTGAAACATTTTGGTCTGCCCCGGAAAGATCACCTCTACCTCTCCGTCCGTGCAGGCGTAGAGATCGGCTCCCGCCGCGTTATCGCTTCCGTATGTGGGGATCTTTGCCTCGGGGAACAGCTTCTTAATTTTAACTTTATTCTTTATACTCATAATTTACCTCCATCGGGGGGTGGAAAATTTCGAAATCCTTTTCCTTAAGCACGCGGATAAGCTCGGCATCGGTGGTGATGGGCTTGTCGGTGAGGATGCCTGCCGTGGGAATGTCCTCGGGATTGTGATGGTCGTTGCCCGCTGTGCGTATGGTGTCCTTGCCGCAGGCTGTGTCTACCCAAAGCTTTGCCAAGGGATTAAGGTACAGAGCGTCCTTTGTGGAGTTGTATATCTCGTAGCCGTCAACCTGATGGGGATTTATAAGCACCATACCGAATCTCATGGGATGCGCCTTTATCATAACTCCGCCGCAGTCGCGGACGTAATCGTGTACGTCCTCAAGAGGGGAGAAGAAAAAGTCAAAGTCGTGTACCATCTGCCTTGTGAGACCGTAGATGAGAAAATCGTTGTCGGTGTCGCGGTGGCACAGCTCAAATCCGGTGAGGATGTTGATACGGTCCCCTGCAAGGTCTCGGATGTACTCAATGGAGTTGTAAAGCTTGTCTACGAACTCCTCGTAGCTGTCGTAGCGATAGCGGTACTCCGGCGGCGCGTTGAGACGGCTCCATTCAAAGTGGTTCGTCATTGCGATGGAGGTGTAACCGTGCTTTATGTACTTTTCAATAATGTCAGCCGCATTTTCGTGTGCGCATCCGCTGAACTCTGAAGTGTGGCAGTGCAGGTCGGTCTTGTATTTCATATGTGACTGTCCCTTTCATCATTTAATTCAAGAAGCGGCAAAGGTATCCCTCGCCGCTTCTTTGATCAGTTGTTCTTGTTCTTGAGAAGATCGCGGATCTCGGAGAGGATGTCCTCTGTTGTCTCCTTGGGCTCTTCAGCGGGAGCTTCTTCGGCGATCTCTTCTTCCTTCTTCTCGAACTTGCTCTTTGCGGCAAGAATTATCTTGAGAAAGATAAAGATGCTGAGCGCGACGAGAAGGAAATCGATGATGGTCTGGATGAACACGCCGTATGTAAGAGCGACCTCAGGGGTAACGACGGTTTCTCCGTCCATAACGGCAGCTTCGATGACCCACTTTGCGTCCTTTACATTGAAGCCTCCGGTGATAAGGCCGATGAGGGGCATAATGATGTCGTTTACGAGGCTGGTAACGATCTTACCGAAAGCGCCGCCGACTACAACAGCCACAGCCATGTCGATAACGTTGCCCTTTGCGATAAAGGCTTTGAACTCTTCGATGAATTTGATCTTTTTCATAGTAAAGATACCTTTCTTTTCGTGTTAACAATATTATATAACGAAGGAGTTCAAAAATCAAGTGGGAAGAAAAAATAAGGGTCTAAAAGCCCGAAAAAATATTTTTATTTTTTTGAAAAAAGCTATTGACAAACCGAAATATGTGTAGTATAATATCACACGTCGACAGCGAGAGCTGCGAAACGCGAGAGTGGCGGAACTGGCAGACGCGCACGTTTGAGGGGCGTGTGGTTCACACCGTACGGGTTCAAGTCCCGTTTCTCGCAAAAGAAAAAGGAACGCAACAGCGTTCCTTTTTCTTTTGCGAGAAACGGATCGAGGATATGTACCGCGAGTTGTCAAATTAAACAAAAACTAAATCAAAAGCAAACGGAATGCGCGAGCTGCAGCACGTTCGCTTGCGCGAAGTGCGTCACCAAACTTCGTTTGGTGCGGGTCGCTTTTTGGACGAATAAGGGGAATTTCGCCCTCTGCGGAGGGCGCCTCGGGGCGCTGCCCCAAGACCCTGCGCCCTTTTAAAAAAGGTCGATCAAAACTTTTGTGCATTTTGTCAGCATAAGACCTTTGTCAGCGGTTTTGTTTTTTGCGAAAAAAAGTATGGAATCTGTACCGCGAGTTGTCAAAAAGAACGATATAGAAGAAGCGCGACACACAACTCGACGCACTTCGCAAGCGAAGTGCGGACTTCGTAAGTTATTTCTTTTACATGTTGATTGACATACCCGAGCCTCTTTGATATAATTAAGATATTATGATATCATAATACCATAATCATCATGGAGGGAATACGTGAACAACTCAAATACTCCGACAAATCAAAAAATAATGATCCCCCTGCGGCTTTCGCCCGAAGTTTACAACAGAATGATGGATGAGGTCAGTAAAAGAAAAAAGGACGAGCGAGGGTACAGCGTAAATCAGTATCTTACGGAAATACTGCTGAAGGATCTGGAAAAGAATACGGTAGTCAAGACATATTATCTCCCGCATGACGGCGTTGAGCTATTCACCATGGCGGTCTTGCCATCGGATAAGGCAAAATATCCCACAGTGATCATACGCTCGCCATATGAGGCTCATCATGAAAATTTGAATGATGAGGAGCTCGAGGAATGCCTCAAGCGTACCTTTAAAAAGTGGACGGAGAACGGATATGCTCTTGTATTCCAGCATTGCCGCGGTACCGGAAAAAGCTCCGGAGACTCCGACGCATTCATATACGAAAGAGAAGAGGGACTTGCGCTGCAGGAGTGGGTCAGACATCAGGATTTCTACAATGGCGAGATATTCCTGACCGGTGGCAGCTATTGCGGATGGGCAAGCTTGTCTACTGCTCCGTTTGCACCTGATATCAAGGGCATCATTCTTGAGGCTACGGACTGCGAGCTCTACAACTTTCTTTATTTGAACGGCTTCTACCGTTCAAGACTCCACGGTGAATGGTATATTGACCGTTACAAGAAGAAGGGAAGCCTTAAAAAGAATTTCTCAGCAGATGCCTTTATGACTCTGCCTATGACAGATTACTCAAAGCGTGTTTTCGGCGAGCCCTGCCCATCTCTTGACGAAATGCTGAAGCATCCCGACCGCGACGATCCCTTTTACGATACACCCATGGGAGGAATGTATCAAAGAAAGGCCGTCAGAGAGGCACGTATACCTATGCTGATCACCACCGGTTTTTTCGACATTTTCAGCGGCGGAGGCCACGATGTGTGGGAGAGCATTTCACCCGAGATCAAGGATAAATGTGCATTCGTCGTTCACCCATATCACCATGGAGGAAACCCGGACGGACAGCCGTACCATTTTGTAAACGGTCAGCTTGATGAGCTGATGGGTGACTTTGAGGTGAAATGGTTTGACCATATCAGAAAGGGAACAGCTCCGCCTGCTCCACTCGGAAAGATCACATATTATGAGCTGTTCGATAACCGCTGGCACACCGATGGATATACGGAAACATCGGGAAGCTGTACCTTCGTTCTCGGCGGAGGTGAAAAAAGCTACACATACGATCCGCGGGATCCCGCGACCTTTGAGGGCGGACTTTCCAATAATTTCGGAGGTACCGTGTTCATGGATGCTACCGATTTAAGAGAGGATATAATCTCCTGCTATACCGTTCCATTCAAACGTGACACTCACGTGAGAGGTAAAATGACAGCTAAGCTCTGCGTGAAAAGTGACCGTGAGGACACCTGCTTCTACGTCCGTGTGGGACTTGTGAAAAAAGAAGGCGACTTTGCCCTGCGCGACAGTATAACTAAGATATCCAACCTCTGCGACAACTACATTCCCGGAGAAGAGCTTGAGATACCCTTTACCTTTGATACGGGCGCGTTCATGATCGGAAAGGGAGAGATGCTCCGCGTGGATATCACATCCTCCGCATTCCCTCTGTTCGTTCCGCATACCAATAAAGCGGGTCTCTTTTCGGTACAGACCGACGCGGTAGCGGCGCATAATACAGTTGACCTGTCAAGATCAACTCTCACCGTAAGCTTTTCTTGAGATCAGCCGTTACCCAATTTACTTAGGAAAATAACCTCAGCTTGCTGACAAACCCTGTGCTTTTGCACAGGGTTTGTCAAATTAAACGAAGACTAAATCAAAAGTAAAAGGAATGCGCGAGCTGCAGCACGTTCGCTTGCGCGAAGTGCGTCACCAAACTTCGTTTGGTGCGGGTCGCTTTTGGACGAATTAGGGGAATATCGCCCTCTGCCCTACTTCGTTTAGCGAAGTAGCCGCGACTCGGGGCGCTGCCCCAAGACCCTGCGCCCTTTTAAAAAAGGTAGTGGGGAACTTTTGTGCATTTTGTCAGCGCAATACCTTTGTCAGGTTCAAGTAAGACGTAAGAGTCGGCGGGTTTGGTGTACATCCCGCTTTTTTGTTTGATTTTACAACAATATTCTGCCGATTTAATTGTAAAATCTACTGTCATTTGCTGTCAATGCAGTAAAAACTATTGATTTTAGCACGGATTTGTGTCATAATAGAGAGTGTATGCCTAAAATAAGATAAGAATTATTGTTTCATCGGAAGCGAGATTTTCTCCCGATGTCTTATGGAGTAATTTATGAAGATATTTAAGTGTATCATCAAGCCTGTAGCGTTTATTACGCTGTTTCTCATACTGCTCAGTGCAGTATCGGTTCCTCTTATGTTTTCGGAGGATGATAACGAGTTTCAGTGGATGACCGGCATCTACGCCGAAAGGGAAGACGCACTGGATGCTGTATACATCGGGTCGAGCAACTGCTATGCTTTCTGGAATCCCGCTATTGCTTGGGAGAGATACGGTATTTCCGTGTTACCCTATACCTGCTCGTCTCAGCCTCTCATCGCTGCTGAGTACCTTGTCCGCGAGGCACGTAAGACTCAGCCGGACGCCGTTTACATAATCAATACGAACACTGTGGGCATCCTCGGCGACAGCAACAGCGGCTCAGGTGACTCCGTCAGCGATTTTGACAGCGTTGTTCTTCACCGCCTTCTCGACTATATGCCCCTTTCCGTAAATAAGCTTAAGCTGACGGATTATCTTTGCGATGTGGCGGAGCTTTCCTTCTCGGAGAGACTTGAGTATTATTTCCCTATTATCCGTTACCATGACAAATGGGACACTCTCACAGAAGAGAATTTTGATTACGAGACCAACAATTACAAGGGTGCCGATACGCTTTACTGGTATCTCGGCTATATCTGCGACGTAAGCGAAAACTATACCGTGACCGACGAGTGCCTGCCCATTTCCGATGTGCTTACAGACAGCCTCAACAGCCTTCTCGATTATTGCGAGGAGGAGGATGTGCGCGTGCTTTTTGTATCTGTTCCCAGAGCTGAGGAGAATGAGGGAGACCCCGAACGCATAAATACAGTAAACAAGCTTATAGAGGATCGCGGTTTTACTGTCCTTGATCTTGTGGATAAGGTAGACGAGATAGGTATTGATACCGCTACGGATTATTATAATATCACCCATACAAACCTTCACGGAGCTATCAAGTTTACATATTACCTTTCTGATTATCTTATCGAAAACTATGGCTTTGAGGATAAGCGAGGCGATCCCGATTATTCCGACTGGGATCAGGCGGCAGAGGACTATGCCGAGCTTATCAAGAGCCGCAGACTGCCGGTCGAGAATTTCTGGAGGATGAGGAATTACGATATTCCTGCTCCTTGGATATCCGAGGTCTCCGAAGGCGGAAGCTCCTCAATAGATATAACATGGACTGCCGCGTGGGGAGCTACGGGCTATGAGATATACAGAAAGGTGGATGATGTGGAGTGGGTTTACATAGCCGACTCGTTTGAGACCACCTTTACCGACAAGGATGCCGCAAAGTCCGGCAAGTATGTATATACCATTGTACCTTACTGCATTGAAGACGGCGAAAAGTATTACGGTAAGTTTAATTACTGGGGACGTGCTCTTGAAAAATAATACGCCTCGGGCTGAATGGAGATTTGTATGAGCTATCAATCATTTGCGTTTTTGCTGTTTAGTGCAGTTACGCTGATCCTATATTATATATCCGGACGGCATGGGCAAAAGTGGGTCCTTGCCGCCGCAAATCTGTTCTTCTTCGTGTCGGCGGGAGCAAAGTACCTGCCTTACCTTGCGGTCACTGCCCTTGTGACTTACCTCGGTGCTCTGTGCATCGGCAGAGTGTATAAAAAGGCGGACGAAAAGCTTGCCGCCGCTGAGACTCAGCCTGAGAAGAAGGAGATCCGCAAAAAGGCAAAGAGCAAGGCGAAGTGCTTCCTTCTGCTGTCTATGCTTGTTGCAGTGGGACTTCTTGCATACTGCAAGTATGCAGGCTTCTTCACCGAAAACCTTAACCGTGTGCTTCTGCACTTCGGTGTGCCTCAGATAGAGACCTTTAAAACGGTGCTTCCCATCGGTATATCCTTCTATACCTTCATGGCGCTGAGCTACATCCTCGATGTGTACTGGAAGCGCTACACCGCAGAGAAGAACCCCCTTACTTATGCGGTGTATCTGTCCTACTTCCCTCATGTGGTTCAGGGCCCTATCGACCGCTTCAACGAGTTTAAGGAGCAGATCAAGGACGGCGTCAAGCTCTCCTACCGAAACATTACCTTCGGTGCTCAGCTTACCCTTTGGGGATTTTTCAAGAAGCTGGTCATAGCCGACAGACTCGGCATCGTTGTGGATAAGGTCATTGCAGGCTATGCCGATTACGACGGTATCATAGTTATCCTTGCGCTTCTTCTTTATTCCATCCAGATATACGCCGATTTCTCAGGATGCATCGACATTGTTTCGGGTATATCCGAGATGTTCGGCATCAAGCTGAGACGCAACTTCAATCATCCCTACTTCTCGCGTACCATGGCTGAATTCTGGAGAAGATGGCACATCTCCCTTCAGGAGTGGTTCAAGGACTATATCTATTATCCCGTATCCGCATCCGCATTGACGAAAAAGGTGAAGAAGTTCTTCAAAAAGCGGAGCATGAAGCGCGCCGAGGAGCTGTTCTCCTCCTGCTTCCCCATTCTTGTGGTGTGGCTGATCACGGGAATCTGGCACGGCGCCGCGTGGAAGTTCGTTGTATGGGGACTTTTCCATGCCGCACTTCTCATAGGAAGCCTCGTTTTCGAGCCCGTGTTCAAATTCTTCACAAGGATATTGCACCTCGACACGGATAACTTTGGCTGGAGATTCATACAGATGGCGCGTACCTTCCTGCTGTGCTGTGTGGGACGAATATTCTTCCGCGCAGATTCACTTGCTCACGGAACGGCGCTTATTAAAAAGATGGTCACCGACACAACTCCTGCTGTCCTTGCCTACTTTGACTTTACATCCTTCGGATTCTCATGGAAGATGATCTTCGTCCTCTGCGCGGCACTTCTTGTGCTTCTTGTGGGCGATATACTTCAGGAGAACATCAGCGTCCGCGAGACTCTTGCAAAGTCTAACCTTGTTTTCCGTTGGAGCATCATGCTTCTCGGACTTATTGCAGTAATAATCTTCGGCGTTTACGGCCCCGGATATGACGCCGCAAGCTTTATTTACGAGCAGTTCTGATATGTAACTCTCGGCAAAGGTTTGCCGAACAAATAAATATTTTTGAGACGCTGCAGCGTCGGAATTGGAGACTATTATGGAAGAACTTAAGAAAATGCTTGAAGAAAAGTACCCCGCAATCGACTTTGACTCCGAAAAGAGCCTTGTTACCGACGGTATCCTTGACTCAATTGAGGTTGTCACCATCATTTCCGAGATCGAGGATATGTTTGATATATCCGTGACCATGGAATACATCGCTCCCCAGTATTTTGAGTCTGTTGAGACTATGTGGGGCATGATCGAGGAGCTGCAGTGATGAGAAAGAATAATAAAAGGCTCATAATCACACTTATTGGACCTGTTTTATTTATTCTTTGTTATTTTCTCATTCCTGACCATATTTTCGGATCAGTAAAAGCCAATGCTGCGGTAGGAACCGTTGCTTGGATGGCATTCTGGTGGATCACAGGATGCGTTGACTTTGCTGTAACGGCTTTCCTTCCCATTGCGGTCAATGCTGTATTCAGCATTACCGATATGGCATCCGTTATCTCAAACTATGCCTCGGAGACTATCCTGCTTCTTCTCGGTGCGTCCATTATCACCGCTTCCTGGGAGGAAACAGGTCTTGATCGCAGGATCGCCGCAAGATTTCTTTCTCTCGTAGGAAATAAGCTTCGCACGCAGATCGTGTTCTGGTTTATTCTTTGTGCACTTCTGTCAGCGATCCTTCCCAATGCGGTAGTGTGTGCCGCCATGACTCCCATCGCCGTTTCCATGCTCCGCTATGTGGGCATTGATGATATCGGCAAGAGCCGTATCGGATCTATCCTTCTTCTCACCATCGCATATGCAACGGGTGTCGGCGGACTTGCATCTCCTCTCGGAGGTGCAATGAACCTTGTTACCGTTGACTATCTTGAGCAGGTGACAGGTAAGGAGTTTATGTATGCCGCATGGGTCGTAAGATTTTTACCCATAATGCTTGTGCTCGTTGTATCCAACATTATCATGCTTCTTCTTTTCTGTAAGAAAAATGACGAGCTTGGAGCATCAAAGGATTACTTCAGGGAGCAGTACCGTGCCCTTCCGAAGATGACACGCGAAGAGGGACTCTCTCTCACGCTGTTCCTCATTGCTACAGCGCTTTCTTTCACACGCCAGCTTTATCAGGCTTACCTGCCCGATCTTAAGCCTGCATACGTGTTCATTATCTGTGCGATCCTCTCCTTCTTCATCACCAAAAAGGACGGTGCACGTCTTATGGTGTGGAAGAGCACACAGAAAAAGATCGTTTGGGATCTGATCTACGTGTTTGCCGGCGGTCTTGCCCTCGGTACTCTTATCAATAAGAGCGGTGCCGCAAAGTCTATTGGTGAGCTTGTTGCAGGTGCAGATTTAAAGGGCGGCTTCTTCCTTGTATTCGGTATCATTGCGCTCACCGTTATCCTTTCCGATATTACCAGCAACACCGCCACAGCGGCAGTCGCAATGCCCATCGTTATCAGTATCGTGAACGGACTTGGAGAGAATCCCATTCCCTATATCTACATTGCATCCATTGGCGTAAACCTTTCCTATATGCTCCCCACATCTATCAGAGCTATTCCCGTAGGATATGGACTTGAGCCTAAATTTATGCTGAAGCGCGGTGTGCCGATCACGGTGGTCGTGATTATCCTCATGAGCCTTACCGCATACCTTCTTATGAGATTCTGGCCCGCATTCAGCACGATATAAAACCTTTACCTGACAATAACGGAGATATTTATGTTTTCTTCAATAGTTGAGGCTGTATTCAGCCATGGTGAAAGAACTCCCGACAAGCTTTGTATTGCAGACGATAAGACATCACTTACATATGCCGAGTATGCCGATGCTGTAAAGCGATACGTAACGGTTTACGAAAAGCTCGGCGTAAGACGCGGAGATCATGTGGTCATGGAAGCAAAGCAGAGCACAGACTACCTTGCCTCAGAGCTTGCACTCCAGCTTATGGGAGCTGTGTTTGTTCCCGTTGAGAATAAGTGCGCCGAAACCAAGATCGCGTCCTTTGCCGATAGAGTGAAGGCTTCCGTTGTGGTTACGGTGAAGGATGATGCAGAGGGCAGATATGTGACATACGACCGCGTAGCGGAGCTTTTCGGCGAGGCTGAGGCGGTACGTGACTACACTCTCCCCGAAAAGGACACTGTAAGCGAAATTCTTTTCAGCACCGGCACTACAGGTCGCGAGAAGGGAATTATCCTCACCCATGGGAATGATATAGCTCTTGCTGAAAACGTCATGTACGGAGTCGAGATGGAAAAGGATAACGTGGAGATGATCCCATCCCCCATGAACCACTCACACGGACTCCGCCGCTATTATGCGAATATGTACAACGGAAGCACCGTTATCATTCTCGGAAGCGTCATGGACGTGCGCCGCTTCTTCTCCAATATGGAGACCTACGGTGTAAACTCCATGGATCTTGTACCGGCTGCTCTTGCTGTTCTTCTCAGACTCTCAAAGGGCAAGCTTGCAGACTATGCCGACACGCTCAGGTATCTACAGCTCGGTGCGGCGCCTCTTCCCGAGGCTGATAAGAATGCCGTGTGTGCGCTTCTTCCGAAAACGCGCATCTACAACTTCTACGGAAGCACGGAGAGCGGATGTACCTGCATCTACAACTTCAATGTGGCTGAGCCAAAGAAGAACTGCATCGGTAAGCCAACTCACAATACAAGGCTTCTTGTGGTTGACGATGACAGAGTGCCATTTGAGTCGAATCCCGAAAAGACAGGCGCACTTGCTACCGCAGGCGGTATGAATACCCTCGGCTACTTTGAGGACGAGGAAGAGACCTCGCGCGTTCTTGCCGACGGCATCGTTTATTCCAACGATATCGGATATGTGGACGGTGACGGTGACGTTATCCTTCTTGGCAGACGGGGCGATGTTATCAACGTGGGCGGAAACAAGGTCTCTCCCGAGGAGATCGAGGATGCCGCGAAGAAGATCGACGGTATTGCTGATTGCGGTTGTATTCCCGTTGAGGACAGCGCCAAGGGACACGTGCCGAAGCTGTTCGTAGAGATGGTAAAGGGACGTGAGTTTGACATGAAGGCTATAAGAAGTGCCCTTGCCGCAACCCTTGAGCCCTACAAGGTTCCCGTTTACATCGTGGAGATCGAAAAGATTCCGCGTAGCTATAACGGAAAGCTTCTCCGCAAGGAGCTTAAAGACTGAACAATATAGTGCAAAAAAGAATAAAGTTTTGCTTGTTTATATTGACAAAGTATATTGGCAGTGATAAAATGACTTTGTCAATATGACACTATCTCATCTTTGAAAGGAACATGACAATGAAAAAATTTTTATCCTTGATCGTTGCACTTATGATGACAGCAGCAATCTTCGCCATTTCAGCATCTGCTGAGTCCATAATTTTCGGCGGTGAGCACTGTAATATCAGTGTCGAGGTCAAGAAGGCTGACAGCTCTGCCGTTATCAAGGACGGTATCATCAGCGAAAACGAGTATGAGCGTGCCGATATATCCGTCTCCGATGAGGACACAATGCTTGGAATCGGCTTTGGCTCACCTGAGATGTATGTTCCGGGTGCGGAAATGCTCAAGACCCTTGAATACTATTTTTCATGGGATGAGATCCACGGCTTCAACTTTGCCGTAAAGTTCAAGCCCCATGTGATCATGCAGGAGTTCGAGCAGCCCGAGAGATATTATCTTGAGTCCGAGGACGTTTGGTTTGAGGGCGGAGATGACTTCCTTAACCAGACAGGTATTCACATCAGTGTAGGCGAACAGCTCAGACTTTATGAGCTTCTCAAGAGCAATGAGGAATTCGATCACGGAATCATCTACCGTTGGGCTGTAGCCAAGAGAACTACTGACGGTCAGTACATCAGCGGATATCCTACCAAGGGCGGACTTATTGCAGACACTCCCGTTCCCGGTGAGGACTATATCATTGAGTACACCGACGACGGATATGTTATCTGCGAGTATTCCATCGACTTTGCCGAGATCAAGCCCGATGCACGTGCAGGCGATGAGCTCTATATTTCCATCGGTGTTACCGGCGGTACGAGCACGAAGGATAATCTTTATGTTAATTCGTACAGCGTAAATCTGGGTGAGTATACATACTTCATGCTTCGCAGTAAGGAATCCCAGAACGCACGCTTTGTTCTCATGGATGAGCAGATCCCGAATGGCGATTCAAGTGAAGATACTACTGTCTCCACAGAGACCGCTGCAACCGAGAACGTAACAACAACTGTGGCAACCACACCCGCTCCCACACAGCCTGCAACAACAGCTATTGAGAGCGTAGAGGTTGACGTCACAGACGGTGATGGAAATGTAGTGACCGATACAGACGGAAATGCTGTAACAGAGGTTATCACAACCATCATCACCGAAGCTCCCACACAGAGCGCGGGTACTGAGGATGACAAAGCACCTGTAACCGGCGATCCCATGATCATCGCGGCTGTTGTAGCTGCTATCTCCGCTTGCGGCGTAGTAGATGCCAAGAAGAGAAAGTAATTTATCTTAATAAAAACGACCTCGGCGAATGCCGAGGTCCAGCTTGCTGACAAACCCTGTGCCAAAGCACAGGGTTTGTCAAATTAAACAAAGACTAAATCAAAAGTAAAAGGAATGCGCGACCTGCGGGTCGCTTTTTGGACGAATAAGGGGGATTTCGCACTCTGCGGAGTGCGACTCG
>JAFUPK010000115.1 GCA_017481265.1 Clostridia bacterium | reverse complement strand
CTGACAAAATGCACAAAAGTTTTGATCGACCTTTTTTAAAAGGGCGCAGGGTCTTGGGGCAGCGCCCCGAGTCGCACTCCGCAGAGTGCGAAATTCCCCTTATTCGTCCAAAAAGCGACCCGCAGGTCGCGCATTCCTTTTTCTTTTGATTTAGTCTTTGTTTAATTTGACAAACCCTGTGCCAAAGCACAGGGTTTGTCAGCAAGCTGTGCATCCTCTTTCGCACGAAAGAGGATGCTTTTTGTGATTAGACATAATTAACCATATGTTAATAGTGCGTTAACAAATAGATGCTATAATAAACAAAAATATCCACACAAGGAGAACAAAAATGAAAGCAAAACGCATACTTTCCATGATCCTCAGTCTCGTTATGCTGGCGAGTGTATTCGTGCTCGGCACAACGGCTGCGGAAGTATCCCCTTATAAGGACGTGAAAACATCCCGCTGGAGCTATGCTGACATTATGTACGTCACCGAAAAGGGACTCATGAACGGCACCACCGCGGACAAGTTCGCACCTGCCGAGACCATGACTCGCGCAATGGTGGTAACGGTGCTTTACAGACTTCAGGGTGAGCCTGAGACCCAGTACAAGTCCACCTTTACTGACGTAAAGAATAATAAGTGGTTCACAGATGCCGTTATCTGGGCGGCAGAAAACAAGATAGTAGAAGGAAAGGGAAACGGTATCTTTGCTCCCACCGAGACCATCACACGTGAACAGCTTGCTACTATCATCATGCGCTATGCTCCCATGGAGTATATAATCACGGAAGAACGTGCCGACATCACGCACTACGCGGACTACAAGAGAGTCCATGACTACGCAAAGGATGCGCTTTCATGGGCTAACGCTATAGGACTTATCACAGGTAAGACCGCAGACACCCTCGCACCCCGCGAAGGCGCGACAAGAGAGCAGTTTGCGAAGAACCTCAGATGCTTCAAGGAGTACGACAGCTACAAGTACGAGCTTGTTTACAATACTCCGAAGCCGCTGAGCACCTATACCGAGCCCGATTATCCTCTCGTTACCGATGCAGATATCTACGTAGCCGTAGACGGAAACGACACGAACCCCGGTACACTTGATAAGCCCGTCAAGACTTTTGCAAAGGCAAAGGAAATGGTACGCGAGCTCAAGAAGACTGCCAAGGACGAGATAGTCGTAGCCTTCAAGGCAGGCGACTACGGCGTGCTTGATAATCTTCAGTTTACCGCAGAGGACAGCGGTACTGATGATTACCCCGTTACATACTGCGCATACGGTGACGGAGAGGTGTATTTTACCGGTGGTGCCACTGTTTCTGAGAATCTGTTCAAGGCACTTGACGATGCTGATAAAGCAAAATTCGGTGCAGAAGCTGCTGAATCTATTATGAAGGCTGATCTCTCCGGCTTTGACGGCGCAGACCGCTTTACCTCCTCGTCTATTCTGTTCAACAACGAAGGATTCTGTACTCTGGCAAGATATCCCGACATGAGAGGAAATGACGCAAGATATCTTTCAGGTCCTATCGTACAGCAGATGCCCCTTCCCGGCCATACACACGAGGAACTGATGGAGATCGCTACAACCTCAGGTGACCAGAACCTTTTGAAGACGGTCACTGATCAGAAGCGTATCACAGCGCTGAACTTCTTCAAGAAAAGACTTGATACTTACACTTCTTTCGAGGGAGTACAGATATGCGGAAACATCTCGAAAATATGGCACGCAGATAATCTTGACGTAGAGTCTTACGACAAGACTACCGGTATTATTACCTTTAAGCAGTCTCCTCAATACGGATTTGTAAACTACGATGAAAACCAAGCTTCCGTATACATCGCAGGCTCTCCTACAGACCTTGATCACGACGGTGAGTATTGGTTTGATGAGACAACCAAGACCCTTTACGTATACAAGCCCGCAGGCGAGTATATGATGGCATATCAGGATTCCTTTATCACGATGGAAAGAACAGACCACATCGTATTCAGAAATCTCAACTTCCGCGGAAGTACAAAATCACTCCTGGTGATGAAGTACTGTAATGATTTCACATTTGATATCGGAACTCTTATGTACAACGGCGGAACGTACGGCTTAGACATTGATGAGTGCCTTAACGTTAAGATCACGAACAGCGAGCTTGCATTCTTTGCTGATGAAGGCATACACGTAGAATCTCCCACCAGTGAATATGCCATAGAGGGATATCATCCCCATGCGCTCATCAGCGACGGTCTTGTGATTGATAATAACTCTATACACGATATCGGTCTTATTACTGTAGGAGTTGATACCTCCGGCATCAGACTTTCAAACTGTGTAATGAGCAAGATCACTCATAACGAGATCTATAACTCCAACCGCTGTGCTATCCGCTTCGATAATTGTATCAGAGCCGATATCGCTTATAACTATTTCCACCACTGTATGCTTAACTCTGCTGATGGCGGCGTAGTTTACGGCTTCCGTGCTTTCAATTACAGAGACAGTAATATCAGATATAATCTGTTTACCGATATTCCCAATAAGACAGGCGCACAGTATGCGATCTACAATGACGGCAGCCATGCGTGGAATATTATCGGTAATATCTTCTATGATGCAGGTTCTGTAAACGTTATGCTTAACGGTGGACGCGATAATTATGTTTGCGATAATATTTGCATTGAAAGCAAAAACGGAAAAACAAGCTTCCTTGGTTACAACTCCGACCCCACAGAGATAGATGAGAACGGCAAGCCTCAGATCAACAGCAATACCGAGCAGATCGATGCGATGTATAGAGCTTTAAATGAAAGACTTTCTAAGGATTCTCCTTATTATGATCTGTGGTACGCTGAGTGGCCGCTTCTCTTTGATTTCTCGCTTGATATAAATGATGCCGGTAACTATGACTGCATCTTTCACACTATAAATTATATTAAGAATAATCATCTCGTTGGAATGACGGCAAGCTATGAGGAAAACAGCATTGCGGCTGTTTTCGGAGATTTCGAAAACAATATCGAATATCCTAAGGACGAAAACCCCATATTCGTGAATCCCGCACTTGGTGACTACTCCATCCGCGAAGGTGTAGACTTACAGGACAACCATTTCTCTGAGATAGGCAGATATTAAAAACTTGCATCCTCTTTCGTACGAAAGAGGATGCCTTTTGTTATTAGACATAATTAACCATGATGTTAATAGTGTGTTAACAAATAGATGTTATAATAAACAAAAATAATTCACCAAGGAGAATAAAAATGAACGCAAAACGCCTGCTTTCAATGATCCTCAGCCTTGTAATGCTGGCGAGCATATTCGTGCTCGGCACAACGGCTGCGGAAGTGTCCCCTTATAAGGACGTAAAAACATCCCGCTGGAGCTATGCTGACATCATGTACGTCACCGAAAAGGGACTCATGAATGGAACAACGGCAGACAAGTTCGCACCTGCCGAGACCATGACCCGCGCCATGGTGGTAACGGTGCTCTACAGAATGGAGGGTTCTCCTTCTGTGGAGTATAAGGCCGCTTTTTCCGATGTAAAAAAAGACAAGTGGTTCACCGATGCTGTTATATGGGCATCTCAGAAACAGATCGTCAACGGTATGGGTGACGGCAAGTTCGCTCCCGGCGACGGAATCACTCGAGAACAGCTTGCCGCTATCATCATGCGCTACTCAGAGTATAAGGACATCATCACCGATGCGCGTGCGGACATCACAGGATATGCGGACTACAAGAGAGTTCACGACTATGCACGTGACGCACTTTCATGGGCTAACGCCATCGGACTTATCACAGGCGTGACCGATACAACGCTCAGCCCCAGAACAGGCGCGACCCGTGAACAGTTTGCGGCTATCCTCCACCGCTTTGCGAAGGCTGAGTTTGAGTACAATCTCGTTTACAATGATCCCAAGCTCATAAGCAAATACACGGAGAAGGAGTATCCCATAGTCAAAGATGCGGATATCTACGTTGCCGTTGACGGTGACGACTCTGCTCCGGGTACACTTGACAAGCCTGTTGCAACCTTTGAGCGTGCTGTGGAGATGGTACGCGAACTGAAGAAAACGAAGACCGAGGGCGGTATCAAGGTTGCATTCAAAGCAGGCAATTACGGCAGACTGGGTCTCGTACTCACACCCGAGGACAGCGGTACCGAGGCTTGCCCTATTACATACTGCGCATACGGAGACGGTGACGTAGTGTTCACCAACGGTATTGAATTCAACGCAAAAGACCTTGTTCCCGTAGCCGAGAAAGACAAGCATTTGTTTGGCGAAGATGGAGTTGAAAGTATCTATAAGATCGACATTTCAAATAAGCTTGAGGACATAAGCCTTCTTGAGAACAGTATGCTCTTCGGTGAAAATACCTTCTGTACCGAAGCAAGATACCCCAACGGAAATTCCGTTATCATGGGATATACCCAGAAGGCAGACGAAAATGCTATCAAGTTTGTCATCGGCAAGAAGCTCATGGATGATCTTGATTCCTATGACGGTGTAAAGCTTATCGGCTGCTTTACTTACGAGTGGCTCACGGAGATCCTTGAGATAGATTCGTACGATAAGAGTACGGGAATCCTTACGTTTAAGAAGGGACCCGAAAACGGTGTTTCCGACAGCTATAAGCACTGCTTCTATTTCTCCGGTTCTTCCAAGCATCTTGACCGTGACTGAGAATATTGGATAGATAAGGACAACGGAGAGCTTTACCTCTTCAATCCCACAGGAAATTATATTCTTTCAACATACGGTACGTTTATCTATATGAAAGAAGGCGTTTCCAACCTCAGCTTCGTTGGCCTTGACTTCCGAGGAACCACAGGCGATGCTATGTTCGGTGAGTCCTGCGACAATATTACCGTTGACCGCTGTAGCATTTTCGGTACAGGCGGAGAGTGGGCAGTGGGATTCTCACACGGTAACGCGTACAAGTACCTCGGAACGAGTAACCTGAAGGTTACAAACTGTGAGCTTTCATGTCTTGCAGGCGGCGGTATCCGAGCATATGCTAAGGTTGATGCCTATGATATGGTCGAGCCTGACGGAAGCCTAATCGACAATAACTCCATCCACGATTACGGAATCATCTATGAGGCTACTACGGGTATCAGCATCACCCGATTCGTAGGCACTACAGTCTCTCACAACGAGATCTACAACGCACCGAGATATGCCGTTGACTTCAACGGACAGTGCCGCGAGATCAACTTCGAATACAATGTTATTCACGACGTTATGCAGAACTCTGCCGACGGCGGCTCGTTCTATCACGGCAGAAGCTACGTTGCACGCGGTAACAAGATCAGATATAATCTTTTCTACGACATTGCCGCAAATGCGGGAAGCTACGGAATCTACCTTGACGATGGAATGAGCGGTCAGGAGATCTATGGAAATCTGTTCTATGACTGCGGAAACGATTCCATCCTCATCGGAGGAGGACGAGATCATAAGATCTACGGCAATGTGAGCATATCACACGATAAAGGTCATGACGCTGTATGGGATATGCCCAAGTATTACACCATGGGACAGGCGGGCGAGCTTGACGAAGGACATTTTGACCTCCTTCTCAATTGGGCAAAATCTCTTCCCAAGGAGGGCACGGAGCAGTACGGGATCTGGCAGGCAAAGTGGCCCGAAATGTTCTCCTATAATTTCGATCTCACAAACTTCGACGACCCGAATTCCGTCATGGCTCCCGTGAATGAAATCCACGATAATTACGCCATCGGAGAGGAAAGCGGATTTGAAATCAGCGAGATCACAGAGAGATTCGGTGATGTAAGGAACAATCTTTCCTTCAGCCTTGACGAAAATCCCCTGTTCGTAAATCCCACCACAGGTGACTACCGCCTTCGTGATGATATCGACTTTTTGAACATCCCCTTTGAGAAGATGGGAAGATATTAAAACACTATCGCCGCTGTTTTTTGAACAGCGGCGTGATGTTTTTTAGCCTAATATTTCTTATATTTTCATTCAATTGTTGACAAGTCCGATGCCCTTGTGATATAATCTCTATTATGTAGTAAAATGCAGTATTTTGCGTAAACTGTTCTTATATAAAGAAAGGGCATACGATATGAAATGGACATCACTTAATGATCTTCGCGAGAAGTATCTCTCATTCTTTGAGTCTAAGGGACACCTGAGACTTCCCTCCTTTCCCCTGATCCCTCAGGGAGATAAATCTCTCCTTCTTATCAACTCCGGTATGGCTCCCATGAAGAAGTTCTTCACAGGTGAGGTTGAGCCGCCGAGAAGGCGCGTTACCACCTGTCAGAAGTGTATCCGTACTCCCGATATTGACCGCGTAGGCATCACAGCCCGCCACGGTACATATTTCGAGATGCTCGGAAACTTCTCCTTCGGCGATTACTTCAAGAGAGAAGCTATCCATTGGTCTTGGGAGTTCCTTACCGTGACCCTCGAGATCCCCGCTGACCTTCTCTATCCCTCCGTTTATGAGCATGACGATGAGGCCTATGCTATCTGGCGCGATGAGATCGGCGTTCCCGAGTCTCACATCAAGAAGCTCGGTAAGGCGGATAACTTCTGGGAGCACGGTACAGGTCCCTGCGGTCCTTGCTCCGAGATATATTTTGACCGCGGACTCAAGTACGGATGCGGTTCTCCCGATTGCGGTCCCGGATGTGACTGTGACCGCTTCATGGAGATCTGGAACAACGTATTCAGCCAGTTCAACAGCGACGGCGCGGGCAATTACACCGAGCTTGAACAGAAGAACATCGACACGGGTATGGGTCTTGAGCGTCTCGCTTGCGTAATGCAGGACGTTGACAATATGTTCGAGGTAGACTCTGTAAGACGTATCCTTGACCACGTCGTTTCCATCTCCGGCAAGGAGTACGGCGCTGATACAAAGAACGATATCTCCATCCGAGTTATCACCGACCACATCAGAAGCGCAACCTTCATGATCTGCGACGGCGTTACGCCTTCCAACGAGGGACGCGGCTACGTGCTCAGAAGAATCCTCAGAAGAGCCGCACGTCACGGTAAGCTTCTCGGAATCACTCACGAGTTCCTTTGCGACCTCTGCAATACCGTAATCGAAGAGAACGTTGCGGGTTATCCCGAGCTTGAGGACAAGGCTGACTACATCAAGAAGATCATCTCCATCGAGGAGGAGCGCTTCAACGCTACCATTGATGCGGGACTTTCCATCCTCTCCGATATGATCCGCGGAGCTCTCAGCGACAGCGCCGACACCATCTCCGGTGAGGAAGCGTTCAAGCTTTACGACACATTTGGCTTCCCCCTCGATCTTACACGCGAGATCGCTCAGGAAAGCGGACTCAAGATCGACGAGGATACCTTCACTGCTCTCATGCAGCAGCAGAGAGCTCGTGCAAGAGCCGCAAGAGCCAACATCTCCGGCTGGAGCGAGGCTGCAAGCACAGCTCTTGAGGGACTCCGGAAGACTGAGTTCACAGGCTATACCGATATGAGAAGCGATGCTGAAGTTATTGCTATCCTCGTTGACGGAGAGCTTGCTGATACAGTTTCCGAGGGCGACTGCACAGTCATCCTCGACCGCACTCCCTTCTACGGCGAAGGCGGCGGTCAGGTAGGCGACACGGGTACTATCTACAAGGACGGTACTCTCATAAGCGTTACCGACACAAAGAAGACCGACGGAGTATATCTCCACCTCTGTACCGTTGCCGCAGGTGTTCTTTCCGTAGGGGACAAGGTAACAGCGGATATTTCCGATACAAAGCGTACCGCGATCATGCGTAACCACTCTGCCTGCCACCTTCTTCAGGCGGCTCTCAGACGTGTTCTCGGTAATCACGTTGAGCAGGCAGGCTCCTACGTTGACGAGCATCGCGTAAGATTCGACTTCTCCCACTACGAGGCAGTAACAGCAGAGCAGCTTGCTGCTGTTGAGGCTCTTGTAAATGCAAATATCCTCGTTGATAACGAGATAAAGACCGTTGAGACCGATATCGAGACAGCCCGTTCCATGGGAGCTATGGCTCTCTTCGGAGAGAAGTACGGCGACGTTGTAAGAGTTGTCAAGATGGGTGAGTTCTCCTGTGAGCTTTGCGGCGGTACACACGCAGGAAGCACAGGTCAGCTCGGACTCTTCAAGATCACATCCGAGTCCTCCGTTGCGGCAGGCGTACGCCGTATCGAGGGAACAACGGGTACAGGTGTTCTTGAGCTTATGGCTGAAAAGGACGAGCTTATTGCAAAGACAGCTCGCGAGCTCAAGGCTAACAACCCCGCTGACATCGCAAGCCGTGCGGCACATCTGACGGCGGAGCTTTCCGATGCAAAGCGTGAGATCGAGAGACTCAACTCCTCACTTGCGGCAGCTAAGGCTGACAGCATTGCACCAGGTGCACTTGAGGTCGGTTCCGTACGTCTTATCTGCGCTGACATGGGTGCAGTTACTATGGATATCGCAAGAAGCCTTGCGGACAAGCTTAAGGCTGAGAATGCGTCCAATGTTATCGTGCTTGCTATCAACAACGGCGGTAAGATAAACTTCCTCGCTTCCTGCGGAGCAGATGCAGTTAAGGCAGGCGCTCACGCAGGCAACCTCCTTCGTGAGGTAAGTGCGATCACCGGCGGTAAGGGCGGCGGACGTCCCGACAGCGCGACCTCAGGAGGACGCGATGCCGACAAGATCGCAGATGCACTTGCGGCGGCAGAAGGCATCCTCAAGGGAATGCTCAAGTAATAATGCATAACAAAAGGCAGATCTTTGTTAAACGAAGGTCTGCCTTTTTGAGCCTCAAGCGTATTGCCGCGGATTTTTGAAATTTATAAAAATATTTTGCGAAACGTGCAATACTTTTGTGTTTTTCTTGTCTTTATAGGTGAAGGGGAAAACGCGAAAACAAACATGATGGATAACTGTTGAATATGCACAAAAAACGCTTGTGACTTTTGTATATCCTCACGTTTTTTTGCAATGCGGTTGACAGTATAAGGTGATTTTGATATAATATAGGTGAAGCCTATACATTATAGGCAAATACTATATTTCATAAGGAGGTTTCACCATGAAACGACTTCTATCAGTTTTTCTTACAATTATAACACTTTTGTCTCTTTGTTTTACTGCGGTTGCCACTGAAAGCGAGATCCCTTACGAAAAGTTTTTCTATAGTATTTTTGAGCCTGAAGTTGGTAATCCGGATGCGTATAAGCATATAAAGCAAGCAACAGACCCTGATTCATTTTACGAGATCATAAAAAATATCGGAGAGAAGTCAAAAGAGCTTAAGGGAGAGGATATAGTATATATAGAAATACACGTTTCTGACTTTCTTTCTCATGAGAAGCATGTTATAAATCACGGAGGCAAGTACCCCGAGGATGATGGTCAGTATAGGTCGTGCTACAGGTCATGTCGGGATGAATATATGACAAATGTATACGAAAGTGCTATTAAGCTCCCGGAAGATTTCTTATATGAAGAAGTTAACACATACACAGTGGTAAATTATGTCAGGTACAAGGTAAAGACAGACGAAGTTAAACTTGAAACAATAAGTCTTATAGCTAACTCCGATGCTATTGAAAAAATACATTTTGTCAGCGAACAAAAAGTAGAGATAGGACTTCCTATATATACTCCGCTACATCCTTATAATGATATCAAGCCAGATGCTTGGTATTACGATTACGTCACAAAAGTATACGATATGAAGCTGATGTTCGGCACATCCGTTACTACCTTTGAGCCGAACGCAACGCTCACACGTGCAATGCTTGTCACGATTATCGGAAGATTCAATGAACGGATCAACGGAACTCTTCCCGAAGGCACCGAATTTGCGTTCTCCGACGTAAAGGCAGGCAAGTGGTACTCCGATTATGTAGCTTGGGCGGCTGAAAAGGGAGTTGTAGAGGGCTATCCCGACGGAAGTTTCCGTCCCGATGCTCCCGTCACCCGCGAGGAAGCTGTCACAATTCTCGGCAGATACTATCATAATACCGCTCCCAAGGACCGCATATTTAACGATGAACTCATCACATATCATCCCCACAATGACACAGACTCGATCGCCGACTGGGCACGGAATTGGGTGCTTGATGCTATGATGATCGGTGCCGTTGACTGCGAGCTGTTCCGCCTTGACCGTGAGAATCCCGAGTATTATTTTGAGCCGAAGCGTTCTATGACAAGAGCAGAAGCTGCGAAGGTAGCGTATGTATATCTTAACGAGCTTGAATTAAGCATTGAACGCGGATATTCACTTCATAATCAGAGCGGTTATATCCCCGTTACCGAAGAAGACCTTAAATTAAAGGAGGAGCTTAAGCATCTTTATCAGTGATATTATAAACCAAAACGCCATCATCCGGTTGGATGATGGCGTCCAGCTTGCTGACAAACCCTGTGCTTTGGCACAGGGTTTGTCAAATTAAACAAAGACTAAATCAAAAGTAAAAGGAATGCGCGACCTGCGGGTCGCTTTTTGGACGAATAAGGGGGATTTCGCACTCTGCGGAGTGCGACTCAGGGCGCTGCCCCAAGACCCCGCGCCCTTTTAAAAAAGGTCGATCAAAACTTTTGTGCATTTTGTCAGCGCAAGACCTTTGTCAGCGGCCAAAACTCCATCATCCAACCGGATGATGGAGTCAGTTTTTTAATATCTTCCGATCTTTTCAAACTGAATGTCAAGGAAGTCTGCATCTTCTTTGATGCTGTAGTTTCCGAGTGCGGGATTTACGAAAATGGGGTTATCTTCGAGAGTGAAGTGTACGTTATTCTCCACCGTACCGAACTTTGTGGTCAGCTCCTCAATAGAGTTATCACAGTTTCCGAAGGCGTAGTTGTTCTTCATTACGCAGTTTGCGGGGTTCGGCTCAAAGCTTGCCTCGTCCATTCTGTCGTAATCCACGTGGAGTCCGAAGAGAGTTGGCCATCTCTCCTGCCAGATAGCAAGAAGCGCAGGATCTGTGGGTATCTCATTAAGTGTAGCATAGCGCTGTTCCCAAGCGTCGGAGTCGATGGGACCGCTCTGTGCAAATGCACCGTACTTGTCCCATCCCCAGAGAGCGCGTGTCTGACCGGAACGGGTACTTATATATACATTGTCGCAGATGTAGTTGTCACGTCCGCCTGCCGCAAGGATCGCGGTGTCTCCTATGTTGTAGAAGATGTTGCCGTATACGTTGTATCCCGAAAGACCGTCGTCAAGGTATACTGCAAAGGCGGTGTCCTTGAAATTTGCAAACAGGTTGTGACGGATCACATTGTCGCGGCAAATATGGCTTCTTCCGTTGTAGATGGCACCTCCGTCGGAAGCCTCCATCATTACGTTGTGGATGTAGTTGTATTCAATGGTGTTGCCGTAGAATCCGCCTTGGATAGCAAAGTGAGGCGCATTTGCGATCTCGTTGTGAGAAATCGTAACGCCGTTACAGTTCGCCTGAAGCTGTACGCCCACGCAGTTGCGATGGATCTGTGCGTAGTCGTGGATGTAGTTGTTGGTGACAAGGTGTCCTGTGGTTCTGAGAGTTGCTCCGCCGTAGTCCTGAATTGCAAGTGCTGTGCCAGCGATAACGGAGAGCTCGCAGTTCTTGACCGTGCAGTTGAAGCTTCCCTCAAAAATGTACATCGCCTGATTTCCGCCGATGCCGAACTGGTCGCATCGGTCAACTACGTTGTTGCTTCCGCGGATCTCGATTGAACCGAACGTTGAATACTTAAAGTCAAGGCAGACGAGGTTAATATAATCTGCATTGATGCGGATAAACGTGCCGTTTGTGGTGAACACAAGGTCGTCGGTAGGCTCGTATGCGTAGAGAGTCATAGTATCCTCAATGATGAAATACTCTCTCGGACCGTCAAGCTCTTCCGTTACTCCGCCGACGTAACCGCCGAACCAGTGGGAGGTCTTGCTGGTGTCGCTCAGATCAAGCACACCGTACTGCAGCTCCTCTGCGAATGTGACTGTATCGGTTTCGGGATCATAGGATTTGACGCTGAACACATCAGTCATCCATTCCTGCTGGAGTCTGCCGCCGATGACCATTCCCTCTAAGGTGTGGTACTTTTCTACCCTGGATGCAAGCATAGGGAGAAGCTTTGCTGTCGTTTTGTCGCCTGTTCCCGTAAGGTACTGTGCGAATCTGGGTGAGTCGCCGTTCATGTTGGGATAGCATGCGGTGTACCAGCGCTCGGAGCCGCTGATAACCTCGGAATTTTCGGTGATGTTTGCGGGATCTACCTTGTCTGTGAGGTCAGCCTTGTAGATGTGGTCGACAGCCTGATTAAAGAACAGAGCCTTTTCTTCCTCGCTGATGGGCTCGAAATCTTCAAATTTAATGGTCTCGCCGTTTATGAAGGTTACGTCGCCGTCACCGTAAGCGCAGTAGGTGATGGGGCAAGCCTCTGTACCGCTGTCCTCTTCGGCGAGAGTGAGGCTGAGCTTACCGTAGTCGCCTGCCTTGAATGCGACCTTGATGCCGCCTTCGGTTTTAGTCTTCTTCAGCTCACGTACTGCTTCCACAGCCTTTTCGAATGTTTTGAAAGGCTTATCGAGTGAACCGGGGTTGGAGTCGTCACCGTCAACGGCTACGTAGAAGTCCGCATCGGTAACGAGGGGATAATCGGGCTCGGTGTAAGAGCTCAGGAGCTGCGGAGCATTGTAAACGAGGTTGTACTCAAACTCAGCCTTAGCAAAGCGGTGGAGGATAGCCGCAAACTGTTCACGGGTCGCGCCTGTTCTGGGGCTGAGCGTTGTATCGGTCACACCTGTGATAAGTCCGATGGCGTTTGCCCATGATAGTGCATCCTTTGCGTAGTCGTGGACTCTCTTGTAGTCCGCATATCCTGTGATGTCCGCACGCGCGTCGGTGATGATCTCCTTGAATTCGGAGTATCGCATGATGATAGCGGCAAGCTGTTCTCTTGTGATACCGTCACCGGGAGCAAACTTGCCGTCACCCATACCGTTGACGATCTCTTTTTCGGACGCCCAGATAACGGCATCGGTGAACCACTTGCCCGATTTAACGTCGGAGAAGGTGCTCTTGTACTCGGTAGCGGGAGAACCCTCCATTCTGTAAAGAACGGTAACTACCATTCCGCGGGTCATAGTCTCCGCAGGAGCAAATTTGTCGGCGGTGGTGCCGTTCATGAGCCCCTTTTCGGTGACAAATTTTATGTCCTCATAGCTCCAGCGCTTTGTCTTTACGTCGCTGTAGAGCTGTTCTTCGGCGGAAACGGTGCCTGCGATAACACAGCTCAGGATCATAACAAGCGCAATAGTCAGAGAGACGATTCTTGAAAGCTTTTTCATGTAGTGCATACCTTTCTTGATATAGATTTCGGGTGGTGGATCACACATCCGAATATGCGATAATTATACTATATTCTAAGCCAAATGTCAAAGGTTAACGGAATTGAAAAATCATTTCGGCAGAATTACCGAAAATGTGTCAAGCATTTTGTGTAAAAAAACGAAATGCAGTTTTTTTTGCCATTCCGGTTGACAAGTGTTAACCTGTATGATATACTATAGTTGACAGATGTCAACCTTAAGAAGATTACCGAAGGGAGAGAAGTTTGAAAATAAAGCACGCGTAAAGCGTACGTCAGCTTTTTCAAACCCATTTGTGCCCCCGCGCCAAAAGGCGGGCAGCATTTTACAGAGCCTCAAAGCTAAGAAAAAACGTCACAAATCAAAGAAAGGAATGGTCATAATTATGGACAGATTACTTTTATCCGAAGGCGAATGGAAGATCATGAATGTACTGTGGGAGAGCTCTCCCGCAAGCCTTATGGAAGTAGTAAAGGCTTTAGAGGAAGAAACCGGCTGGAGCAAGTCCACGGTATTTGTTATGATGAAGCGTCTTGTTTCAAAGGAAGCGTTAAGCGTGGATGCAAGCGGGAAAGTTCAGCTTTACACGCCTCTGATAGAGAGGGCGGATGCCGAGGCGAGGGAAACGGGATCGTTTTTATCAAGAGTGTACCACGGAAGCGTGGGGATGATGCTTGCTTCTCTTGCGGGACAAAAGAACCTTTCAAGGGAGGATATTGCAGAGCTTCGGCATATCCTCGACGAAGCGGAAGAGAAGCTTGACAGATAAATAATAGGAAAGAGAGGACAGGTTATGACTTCATATATTATATCACTTACACTTCTTGCCGCCTCTGTTGCGATCCTTCGCACGTTGTTTCGGAAAAACGTGTCGGCAAAGCTCGTGTACGTCATGTGGCTTGCAGTTGTGCTTCGCCTTTGCTTGCCCTTTGATCTTATTTTGCTTGACGTTCCGACGCCTGAGCATTTTCTCGGAGATATGCTGAACACAAGGCTTGAAGAAACGGATGCCGCAACGGAAAAGGCGCCGACCTTCGTCACTCCGTCAACGGAGCAGATCGGAAGTATAACAACGGGCGGCATTGGAGAAAATGTGCTTCCCGAGACGGGCGGAAAGCCGGGCGTGGATGTGAACACGGGGGCTTTGGTATCTCCCGTGATTCCCGATGCTCCGCCATCTGTCGAAAGCAGACCTATAGCGGATAATTCTGTGATGGAAGACTTACCGAGTGTAAGTGAGCCTGCTTACGAGTTGCCGAGTCTGCCTGAAACACCCGAAGCTTCCGTTCCCGCGAGGGACAGTGCAGTAAAGCTTCCCGTAAAGCAGGTGGCTGCGGTGCTTTGGATGGTCGGCTCTGCCGTGACTCTTGGAGTATTTTGTATTTCTTGGCTTGTATTTAAAGTGAAGCTTCTCAAAAGCCGCCGATTTTACGGCACCTGCGGCAGGACGAAGGTATATGTGTCCGACAGGATCACATCTCCCTGCGCTTTTGGAGTGATCCCGAGGATATATATTACTCCCGAGGCTGAAAGCTCCCCTCATCTTTCCGTTATCCTGCTCCACGAAAAGACACACATTGCTCATTTTGACCATCTTTGGAATATGGTCAGAGTGGCGGCTGTGGCAGCACATTGGTGGAACCCGGTTATTTGGCTTTGTGCGGTCCTTTCCAAGAGAGATGCGGAGCTTGCCTGCGATGAGGATGTGACAAAACAGCTTGACACCAAGGAACGCCTTGAGTACGCAAAACTGATAGTTGACATGATTCCCGTGAAGAAAAACTGCGCAGTAAGCTTTGCGGGCGGCCCCATAAAGGAGAGAATTATGAAGCTTACAAAGGAACATAAAAATAAGATAATCATAGCGGTTGTCGCGGTGCTTCTCGTTGCCTGCAGTCTGGTCATTGCATTTATCGGAGCAAAGGACGACAGTACCGATATTCCCGCTACATCCGATACCGCAACGGAAACACCCGAAACTACGGAAACACCCGAAACTACGGAAGATGCTGAGACTACGGAAGTTCCCGAAAGCTCTGCCGAGCCCGACACAGAGCCTGCTCCTGTGTACGGAAGCTTTAAGGTCCTTGAGGCGACGGATGAGAATATTTCAAGCTTTGAAGCCTTGAAGGAATACGACGTGTCCTCGTCTGAGTACAGCTTCAGTCTCATTCTCGTTTCCGAAACGGACGTTACCGATCTTAATATCACGCGCCTTACATGGAACGAAGAGCTTCTCGTGGAAGGCGAGGAGATCATCGAGGAGATAGGTGAGATCAGAGCAGGGGAGGCTGTGCTTCTCACCTGCGACTCAGTTGAGATAATCGGCTACACGGGCATCTCCTACACGAAGGACGGAGAAACGGCACGATTCTATCCCGCCACCAGCGGCAAGGACGGCTCGGCGATCCTCGTGGAGATAGGCAGGGAGATGTTGAGTGTTACGGTAAACGAGATACCTGCCGATCAAAGACACGTAGGATGTTGGAAGAGTGGCGGCATTGGCTTGACTATTTATAGGGTACTTGACGGAGAAATTGCATTTAATATAGATCAGTACAAAGGGTTTGATTACAGTGCGATCGCCGTTTTGAAGGACGGTGAGTACGTTTTCGGGCACGAGATCTCCCCATATACTGAATATTCCGATTATTACGGAAATCGTGACGGTAGCGATATTTCCGGAAGGATCATTTTTGGAGAAAAGGACGTAAGGATAGAAGCTGTCGGAGACTTTTTCGGCATGAACAGAATTAACCATGTCTTTGAGAATACAGGTGGATCCTTAGGTATGTCGATTGGAGGCTATGGCTTAAGATATACCGAATGGATAGGTAATCCGGAGGCTGTGTACAGTACGTTAGGCAGTATTGAAAACCTCTTCATAGAGAAAGGTTGGCTTGATTATGAGAAAGATGATTACCGTAACATCAGTGGCTATTACGGAGATCCTAACGGTGTGATGAGATGGGGAACAGAGATTTCTTCTCATGATTTTGAATATAAAACTCCATATTATACTATAGTCGGTAATCGCGGTGCTCTTTCCGTTGCGGTAAAGTTTAGCTATGATCTTGACTCCGATACGTGCAGTATCCTTGACGTCTACTATGCGGACAGATTCGGAAATCTTCTTGAAGGTGATGAGCTTCTCAGTGTAACAAAAGGTAAAACGGGACTTGATGCCGTACTCGATGCATCAGACAGTAGCATAATCGAATATTTTGACAGTAAAGGACGTGCCGAAAAGTTTGACGGTGCACGCTTTGAGGGAGAGGAAAACTATACAGACTCCATCAGTCCCGAGAAGCTTGCTGCAATGGAAGCTTTTGCAAAGGAAAATGCCGAATATCCCGAGGTGTATCCCGAGTTTTCAAAGGAGGAGGTTTCCGTATATCCCAAAGAGCGTTTGTCTGCCCGATTTGACAGCGAATTTATTCCTTATGGCGGAGTTTTTTACAGATACAACTTTTATGCTGAACCTACTTTCCTTTATCCTCTTGTGGGATACAAGGCTGTGCGTGAATGGTATGACAAGGTGGTGGCACCTAACCGATGGGGCGTTGCTTACGGTGAAATGTATACGGTATCCTTCGTTAAGTATTTCGAGATACCGAAAGAGGATTTCATAAAAGCACAGAACGAATACAGAGAAAAGATACTGCCTGTCATTCAGGCTTACGGTGCAGACATTGATACCGAAAGGTATGAGGAGATTCCCGCAGATATTATCTATACCTTTGATAACACAATAATTGCTAATTATCATTGGCGTTTAAATGAAGATGATCCTGCCGCAAGACCATGGGTGAACCCCGATCACCTTGCAAAAGCTGAGACAGACATCCGTTACAAGTGGATAACGTCCTTCATCGGCAAGGATATTGACGGGTGTGTTGAAGTGCTGGCATCGAATTGGTATTCTATTGACAAGGAAAAATGTAAAAAGATAATGGCTCCGCTTGAGGGAGTATATTTCGATAACTATAGAGTCAGTGAAATCGAAGACGATGACCCGGACAATTTCGACAGATTGCTTTTGGAGTTTGATGTAATCAAGAGTGATTGTGAAGCGTATCCCGTTGGCAAGTATAAGGCTGAAGTAAGCACCGGAACGAGGTTTAACTTCAACGCGAATTTCATTGATCGGCCCGGAATTACAACTCAAACAGTCTTAGACAAGTATGAATATGAGCTTGATATTGCCGATTACTTGTTTGAGACCGCTTATAACATAACTTTCCCCGACGATCCTTACAGTAACGATTGGGGTTGGCGCTGTATGAGCGAAAATCTTGTTGTCGCGTATATGTATGTGAATAAAACTCAATATGGCGAAGATGTGAAATTCACAAAGGCTGAGCTTTTGGAATTAGCAAAGGAATTGTACGGCGTTGAAAACTATAAGATTCATGAAGATGCGTTTACGGAGAAAGATGGTATATATCGTGTGAACGGTCACGGCGGCGTAGGTATGAAATCGGATATAGTTGGCATAACCGATGAAAACGGTATTTTTGCCGTTGATATGCGGTATTATACGGATATTGCTGAGTTCGGAGAAGCCTTTGTAGTGAGGTATACTTTTGAAAGAACTGAATCCGTCTATGGACTGAGACTTGTGAAGATCGAAAAGATCAAAGATAACGGATATGACAACTGGGGCTATGTAGTCTGATTTTCACCGCAAAAATTCCTCAAAAAATCTTCAAAACCCCCTTGACAAACGGACTCACAAGTGGTATATTTATTTCATATTTAATAAAGGCTGTGACGAAGACGGTAGCGGTCATGCTTTTCCAGAGAGTCGGTGCTTGGTGCGAACCGATAAAGACTAACCGAAATGCCCATCACTTCCGAGCCGGAGGCCCGAAAGGAGCAGTTACAAGTAACTGCACCGAGTAGACGTTTCCCGTGATTGCTGCGTAAATGCATAGGGATTGACTGATCCCGATGAGTGGCAGAATATTCTGCAATTTGAGTGGTACCGCGAGTGTGATCTGCACCCGTCTCAAAGAAAGCTTTGAGACGGGTGTTTTTGTCTCAAAGCGACTCATTCTATTTTATTCGCTTGAGATGAAAGCGAGAACGGAGGACAAAATGACACAGAACAACTCAAAGCTTCGCGACGTAGCCGTCCGTATAAGAGAAATGCGCGACATCTGCGGCTTTACGGAAGCGGAAATGGCGGAAAAGACCGAGGTGACCCTCGAAGAGTACAGACAGTACGAAGCGGGAATGCTTGACTTCCCCTTTACATTTATTCACAAGTGCTCCCTTGCCTTCGATATCGGCATCACCGATCTTCTTGAGGGTAAGAGCGCACATCTTAAATCCTACACCGTAACGAGAAAGGGCAAGGGACAGGAGACAGCCAAGGAGGAGGGCATCAGCATCCAGAACTTAGCTCCCCTTTTCAGAGGCAAGATCGCCGAGCCGTACTGGGTACGCTACGAGTACAAGCCCGAGCTCCAGAACAAGCCCATCAGCACGGTAAAGCACTCAGGTCAGGAGTTTGACTTCGTTATGAGCGGACGCCTCAAAATCCGCATCGGCGATAACATCGAGTACCTTGAGGCAGGGGACAGCATCTACTACAACAGCTCCACTCCCCACGGTATGATCGCCGTTGACGGTGAGGACTGCCTCTTCGTTGCAGTAGTCCTTCCCGGCGAGAACGAGGGTGAGAATCTCGTCAGCGAGACTCTTCTCCCCAGCCATGGATCGACCACCGCGCGCCGTATGATCGCCGACGATTTCGTTGACTGCGTTGAGAGCGAGACGGGCTTCCTTGAGAAGATCAGCTTCCACAATGCCGACAAGTTCAACTTCGGCTTTGACGTTGTTGATGCAATCGCTAAGCGTGAGCCCGACAAGCTTGCCATGATCCACATTTCACAGGATAAGGTAGAGCGCCGCTTCTCCTTCAACGACATCAAGCGTGCATCTAACCAGTGCGCAAACTACTTCAAGTCCCTCGGCATTAAGAAGGGCGACAGAGTTATGCTCATCCTTCGCCGTCATTATGAGTTCTGGTTCTCCATCGTTGCGCTTCACAAGCTTGGCGCAATCGCCATCCCCGCAACGGATCAGCTCGTTGCCCACGATCTTGACTACCGTTTCAATAAGGCGGGCGTCAGCGCAGTTGTCTGCACCGCCATGGGTGACGTTGCAAACCAGATCGACGCGGTACAGGCTGCCTGCCCAACCCTTAAGACTAAGATCGTGGTGGGCGGAGAGAGAGAGGGCTGGCACAGCTTCGACAGCGACTACTCCCTCTACAGCGCTCACTTCTACCGCACAGAGGACACTCCCTGCGGTGACGAGCCTGCTCTTATGTTCTTCACCTCGGGAACTACAGGTTATCCCAAGATCGCAACACATTCATACAAGTACCCTCTCGGACACTATATTACAGCAAAGTACTGGCACGGCGTAGATCCCGACGGACTCCACTTTACCATCTCCGATACCGGATGGGGTAAGGCTCTGTGGGGTAAGCTCTACGGTCAGTGGCTCTGCGAGGGTGCGGTATTTGTGTACGACTTCAACCGATTCTCCGCCGCAGATATCCTTCCGATGTTCGCAAAGTATCACATTACAACCTTCTGCGCACCTCCCACAATGCTCAGAATGATGATAAAAGAGGATATCTCCAAGTACGACCTTTCCTCCATTCGCCGTATGACCACGGCAGGCGAGGCGCTTAACCCCGAGGTCTACAAGCAGTTTGAAAAGCTGACGGGAATCCAGATTATAGAGGGCTTCGGTCAGACCGAGACTACCCTTTCCATTGCAAATCTCAAGGGCGCGCCTCATAAGCTCGGCTCTATGGGACGTCCCAGCCCCCTTTACGATATGGATATCGTTGATGAGAACGGAAATTCCGTTCCCGACGGTGAGACGGGCGAGATCGTGGTCAAGGCAGATCCCGCTTGTCCTCCCTGCGGACTCTTCCTCGGCTACTACAGGGATGAGGAAAAGACCCGTGAGGTATGGCACGACGGCTACTATCACACAGGCGATACCGCTTGGCGTGACGAGGACGGCTTCTACTGGTACGTTGGACGTGTGGACGACGTTATCAAGTCCTCCGGCTACCGTATCGGACCCTTCGAGATCGAAAGCGTTATCATGGAGCTTCCTTACGTTCTTGAGTGCGGCGTATCTGCCGAGCCCGACGAGGTACGCGGTCAGGTTGTAAAGGCAAGCATCGTTCTCGTCAAGGGAACCGAGCCTACCGAGGAGCTGAAGCGCGAGATCCAGCAGTATGTCAAGAGCCATACAGCTCCCTACAAGTACCCCAGGATCGTCGTCTTCCGCGATGAGCTCCCCAAGACCATCAGCGGCAAGATCCAGAGAAATAAGCTTTAAGATATTGAATGTGTTGTGGGGATGCTTTTCCCCCACAACACATTAGTGCTTGCTTTCGAAATGGAGAAAAATGCTATGATCAGTGAGAGGCAATATCCTATCTTGGAGTATGATGATAATAAGGTTGCAAAATTAAATCCCGGATCTTGCTCCGAAGGTGAATTTGATACTAACAAATTGATTATTACTTTTTTTTCTGAAGTCATTGAAAAGTTGATGGCGCAAGGTAAAATAAGGCCTGAAAGAATAATCAGTGGGGAGAACCCTATTTATGTGTATCGTTTTGTGGATTCTGATATACTGATAACTCTTGGATGTGTGGGTTGTCCTGCGTGTGCGGGAAATTTAGATTTGCTCAATGCTATGGGGATAACAAAAGTTATGTTCTGCGGAGGCGGCGGAGTTCTTGATAAAAACATCGAGGTCGGTCAGATTCTTGTTGTTGATGGTGCGATCAGGGACGAAGGATTTTCGTATCACTATATTGAGCCTTCAAGGTATATATACACGAATCCTGTGGTAACAGAAAAAATAGTTCGTTATCTCGAAGAAAGCAAAATTCCTTTTCTTAAAGGATTGACATGGACGACAGATGCGATCTTCCGTGAAACTCATGATAGAATAGCATTAAGAAAAAAAGAAGGTGCTAAGATTGTGGAAATGGAGCAAGCAGGGTGTATTGCTGTTGCGCAGTTCCGAGGTTTCGATTACGGAGCATTGATATATGGCGGAGATGATGTCTCTCAAAATGAATGGAGCAATCGTGAATGGCGAAGCCGCGAAGGAATCAGGTATGATTTGGTAGTGCTGTGTGAAAAGTTAGTTGAACTGATCTGACAGAAAAGAAATATATTTGTATCCTGTGGCGTAGGGGAGTAGCTTGCTGCTCCCTCTAAAACGACTTCAAATAACCCATAAGGTGAATTTATGAAAGAAGTAATACCTCACAGAAAACCGACAAGATCCAAATACATTGATTATTCAAGAAGCGGCGCATATTTCGTTACTATTTGCGCAAAGGATAGGAAACAAATCTTTTCAAGGATAGTTTATGAAAGTAAAGCGATGGAGGGAGCAGCAAGCTACTCCCCTACCAGTGATTTTGAGAATGTGTCAAGCTGTGCTACCGTACACTTGACGGATATAGGAAGAATTGCACACGAACAATTGACAAAAATCTCTGAACGCTTTGAAGGTGTTCGGGTTGACGAGTATGTTATTATGCCCAATCATATCCATGTGGTTGTTTTTCTTGGAAATACCGATGAGATGTCTGATCAAAAACACGATTTGAACGATATAATTCGTGTATATAAGTCTTTTACAGCACGTTTGTGTAAAAAAGCCTATGGAATAGAAGGATTGTTTCAAAGATCGTACTACGATCATTTTATAAGAGATAAAAGCGATTATGAAAAAATTGCACGGTATATCAGAAATAATCCCATTACATGGTATTATGATGAGCTTTATACTGATTTATAATATATAAATACGATAAACTAAAAATAAATATTGACAACAAAACAAAGTTGTGATACAATACTTAAATAACAAAGGCGTTGACGAAGAGGACACGCGTCAAATACCTCCAAAGAGAGCCGATGCTTGGTGAAAATCGGCGTGGTATGGCGTATGTTTGTAGCTTCTGAGCCGAGAGGAAGAAAGCTTTTTGCAAGTAGAACCTCTCCGTGATTGCCGCGTGAGTGCATAGGAGTTGTCAGACTCCGAGAGTGGCAGATCTTCTATATCTGCAATTTGAGTGGTACCGCGGGTGACATTGACTTTATGCACTCGTCTCAAAGACCGGCTTTGGGACGGGTGCTTTTTCGTCCCGCAATACACCTGAGGGTAACCGTGAAAGGATATTTCAAAAAATGGCTCAGATTACAGGACTTGATTATAAGATACAGGAGATGGCGGGACGAATCCGGGCGCTCCGTGAGATCGTTGGATTTACGCCTCATGAGATGGCGGCAAAGACCGACGTTACAGTAGAGGAATACCTCCTCTGCGAGGAAGGTAAAAGCGATCTCAACTTTGCATTTATCTATCGCTGCTCTCTTGCACTGGGTGTAAACGTAACGGATATTATTGAAGGACAAAGCCCGCGCCTTCGCTCCTATACCGTCACCAGACAGGGAAACGGTCAAGAGATCTCCGAGGCTCACGGCATGACATATTATAATCTTGCTTACGCTTTCCAGAACAGGATCGCCGAGCCTCTTTACGTAAAGAGCGAGTACGATCCCGACTCCCAGCACCGTGACATTGAGCTTACGACTCACGCAGGACAGGAGCTTGATATTGTGGTTTCGGGTAAGCTTACCGTACAGATAGGTGAGCACCGCGAGACTTTAGGCGCGGGAGATACTATCTATTTTGACTCAGATACTCCTCACGGTATGATCGCCGCAAGCGAGGAAGGCTGTGTGTTCTACGCCATTGTCCTCAACCCCACAGGCGAGCCCATTCCTGAGCTTTCACATGAGGGTGCTATCGCAGGTAACGCAGCGGCACTCCCGAAGGACACCGAGGAAAGAGCTTATCACAACTTTATCGAGACCGAAGAGAATGAGAAGGGAACTCCAACCTCCATTACCTTCAAAAATATCGAAAACTTCAACTTCGCCTTTGATATTATCGACACGGTGTCGGAAAAAACTCCCGATAAGCTGGCGATGCTTCACATCTCACGAGACAAGACCGAACGGCGCTTTACCTTCAAGGACATCAAAAAAGCGTCCTGCCAGTGCGCAAACTACTTTAAGTCTCTCGGTATAAAGAAGGGCGACCGCGTAATGCTCGTCCTCAAGAGACATTACCAGTTCTGGTTCGCTATGCTCGGTCTTAACCGTCTCGGCGCTATCGGAATCCCCGCGCCCAACCAGCTCGTTGCCCACGACTTTGAATATCGCTTCAAGGCGGCAGGAGTCAGCACCATCATCTGTACCGCAGACGGAGATACCGCACATCAGGTCGACATTGCGGCGGAAGATTGTCCCACTCTTAAAAATAAGCTTATAGTCAACGGAAAGCGCGACGGCTGGCGTACCTTTGACGAGGAATATACACTCTACAGCACACATTATAACCGTCCCGAGGATGCACCCGGCGGGGACGATCCCATGCTTATGTTCTTCACGTCGGGAACATCCGGCTACCCGAAGATCGCCGCACACAACTACAAGTACGCTCTCGGTCACTTCCATACAGCTAAATACTGGCACACCGTTGACCCAAACGGACTCCACTTCACCATCTCCGATACGGGTTGGGCAAAGTCCATGTGGGGTAAATTCTACGGTCAGTGGCTCTGCGAGGCGGCAACCTTCGTTTACGACTTCGACCGCTTTGATGCCGCAGACATCCTCCCCATGTTTGCTAAATATCATATCACCACCTTCTGTGCACCTCCCACAATGCTCCGTATGCTCATAAAGCAGGACATCTCAAAGTACGACCTTTCCTCCGTACGTCATATGACCACGGCAGGCGAGGCGCTTAACCCCGAGGTTTACCGCCGCTTTGAGGAGGTAACGGGACTTCAGATACTTGAGGGCTTCGGTCAGTCAGAGAGTACCATGATCATCGGAAATATGGTTGGTGCTTCTCATAAGATCGGATCCATGGGTAAGCCTGCTCCTGTTTATAAGGTAGATATCGTTGACGCCGACGGCAAATCTGTTGCTGTGGGTGAGACGGGTGAGATCGTAGTTGACGTTCGCGACGGTATCCCCTGCGGACTTTTCACAGGTTACTACGGTGACGAAGAAAAGACTCGCGAGGTATGGCACGACGGATTCTATCACACGGGCGACACCGCTTGGCGAGATGAGGATGGCTTCTATTGGTACGTCGGACGTGTGGACGACGTTATCAAGTCCTCCGGTTACCGTATCGGACCCTTCGAGATCGAAAGTGTTATTATGGAGCTTCCTTACGTTCTTGAGTGCGGAGTTTCCGCCGAGCCCGATGAGGTACGCGGTCAGGTAGTCAAGGCAAGCATCGTTCTTGTGAAGGGAACCGAGCCTACCGACGAGCTGAAGCGTGAGATCCAGCAGTATGTCAAGAAGCGCACCGCTCCTTATAAGTACCCCAGAATCGTGGTCTTCCGTGACGAGCTTCCCAAGACCGTCAGCGGAAAGATCCAGCGTAACAAGCTTTAAAGTCTGAAAATATAAACAGCAAAAATTGCACGTCAGCACTTTCAGACCAATTTGTGCCCCCGCGACAAAAGTCGGTCGGCATTTTCCTCGCCCTCAAGGACAAGGAAAAACGTCACAAATCAAAGAAATGCATAGACATAAATATTATGAAAGAATATAAACACATAACTCTGCTTTGCGGTCATTACGGAAGCGGTAAGACCAATGTTGCCGTGAATATGGCGTTTGAGCTGAAAAAACAGTACGAAAATACCGCAATAGCAGACCTTGATATCGTAAATCCCTATTTCAGAACAAGAGACAGCGAAAAGGATCTCGCCGAAGCAGGCATCCGAGTTATTTGCTCAAAATACGCGGGCACAAACCTCGATGCACCTGCACTTCCTCCGGAAATGTACTCCATTACGGAAATGAAGGATATGAAAAGCATCGTTGATGTAGGCGGAGACGATCGCGGCGCTCTTGCTCTCGGCAGACTTTCCGCAGCTATCGTAGCAGAGGGAGATTATGAGATGCTCATGGTCATTAACTGCCACCGTCCGCTGACGCGGGATGCCGAGTCCACCCTTGAGGTCATGAGAGAGATAGAAGCGGCTTGCCGTATACCCTTCACGGGACTTGTGAACAACTCAAACATCGGCCGCGAGACCACGGCAGAGACCGTTCTTGACAGCGCGGAGTATGCCGAAGAGGTCTCAAGACTGTCGGGACTTCCCGTGGTGATGACCTCAGTGCGTGAGGATATTGCCGTGGAGCTCTGCGGAAAGGTAAACAATGTTTTTCCGCTTAAACTGCAAAAATCAATAGTCTAAATACCATACATATGGAGGAATACAATGGCTAAGTTAACATTCAACACAGATAACTGCAAGGGATGCGGACTGTGCATCGACGTTTGTCCGAAGAAGATCCTCAGACTTGCGCCCGATAAGATAAACAAAAAAGGTCACCATCCCGCTGAGATCACCGATCAGGCGGCTTGCATCGGATGTGCATTCTGCGCTACCATGTGCCCCGACGTGATCATCAAGGTCGAAAAGTAATTTTAAGGAGAAAGGAAGTTAATTATGGCAGATAAGGTTTTAATGAAGGGAAATGAAGCGATCGCCGAAGCGGCTATCATCGCAGGCTGCCGCCACTACTTCGGTTATCCCATCACTCCCCAGACAGAGATCGCCGCATATATGGCAAAGAGAATGCCCAAGATCGGAGGCTGCTTCTTACAGGCAGAAAGTGAGATCGCCGCTATCAATATGGTTTACGGCGTTGCATCCGCAGGTCTTCGCGTTATGACATCCTCTTCGAGCCCCGGAATCTCTCTTAAGGGAGAGGGACTTTCCTACCTTGCGGGAAGCGATCTTCCCTCATTGGTCGTAAACGTACAGAGAGGCGGTCCCGGACTCGGCGGTATCCAGCCCAGCCAGTCCGACTATTTCCAGGCAACTCGCGCAGGCGGTCACGGAGACTTCCGTATGATCGTTCTTGCTCCCGCATCCGTTCAGGAGATGGCAGAGCTTACGGTCAAGGGCTTTGAGCTTGCCGATAAGTACAGAATGACATCTATGCTCCTTGCTGACGGTACCATGGGACAGATGATGGAGCCTGTTGAGCTTGCTTCTCTCAAGGTAAACGCAGCTCCCGAGAAGCCTTGGGCTACAAACGGCACAAAAATGCAGAGAGCACACAATATCACAAACTCACTTTCTCTCGTTCCCGAGGAGCTTGAACAGCTCAACTTCGCGCGCTATGAGAGATATGCCGAGATCGAGGCAAACGAGACTATGTATGAGGAGTACCTCATGGATGATGCTGACATCTGCATCGCCGCATTCGGTATCGCTGCACGTGTTTCGAGAAATGCCGTAGATGAGGCAAGACGTCAGGGCATCAAGGTGGGCATGATCCGTCCCATCACTCTCTGGCCTTTCCCGACAGCTCCCTTCAAGGCTGCGGCAGATCACGTAAAGTCGTTCATCTCCGTGGAGCTCTCCATGGGTCAGATGATCGAGGACGTAAAGCTTGCAAGCGAGTGCCGCGTTCCCGTAACACTTTGTAACAGAGCAGGCGGTATGATCCCCACTCCCGAGCAGGTGCTCGACGCTATCGTTAAAGCAAACAACGGAGGTGAAAGATAATGGTAGTATTTGAAAAGCCCCACGCACTGACAGACGCACCCTTCCACTACTGCCCCGGATGTACACACGGTATCGTTCACCGTCTTGTAGCCGAGGTCATCGACGAGCTCGGCATCGAGGGACGCACCATCGGTATCGCTCCCGTAGGATGCTCCGTTATGGCGTATAATTACTTCAACTGCGATATGATCGAGGCGGCTCACGGCCGTGCTCCCGCAGTTGCGACCGGCGTTAAGCGCGCTGATCCCGAGAATCACATCGTATTTACATATCAGGGAGACGGAGACCTTGCTTCCATCGGTATGGCTGAGACTGTACACTCCGCCGCAAGAAACGAGAACATCACCGTTATCTTCATCAATAACGCAATTTACGGTATGACCGGCGGACAGATGGCTCCCACATCCCTTCCCGGACAGATCACTCAGACATCTCCCTACGGACGTGACGTAAACCACTGCGGTTATCCCGTAAAGGTCTGCGAGATGCTTTCCGAGCTTGACGGCCCCGAGTATCTTGAGAGAGTTACCGTAAACAGCGTCAAGAATATCAAAAACGCAAAGAAGGCTATCCTCAAGGCGTTCAAAAATCAGGTAGAGGGCAAGGGCTTCTCTCTTGTTGAGGTTCTCTCCACCTGTCCCACAAACTGGGGTATGACTCCCGCTGATGCTCTCAAGTGGGTAGACGAGAAGATGATCCCCTACTATCCTCTCGGCGTATATAAGGACAGATCAGCGGCTAAGGAGGTAGAGGCATGAGTACAACAAAGTATCTCTTTTCAGGCTTCGGCGGACAGGGTATCCTTTTCGCAGGTAAATTCATCGCATACAAGGGACTTATCGACGATAAGCAGGTAAGCTGGCTTCCTTCCTACGGTCCCGAGATGAGAGGCGGTACAGCAAGCTGTTCCGTTATCGTCAGCGACGAGGCTGTAGGCTCTCCCATCGTCTCCGCTCCGGATGTTCTTGTAGCAATGAACCTTCCTTCACTTGATAAGTATGAGTCTGCAGTCGCTCCCGGCGGTATGATCTTCGCGGATTCCACTCTCATTGAGAGAAAGGTCACCCGTGACGATGTTAAGGTGTTCTACGTTCCCGCAACCGCGATGGCAAGTGAGAACGGATTCCCCACACTTGCAAACATGATCATTATCGGTAAGGTTCTCAGTGAGCTCGGAGAGTTTGATGCTGACAGCATTAACGCTACTCTTGCGAAGGTGATCTCCGCAAAGCACGCCGCTATGCTTGAAGTAAACCTCAAGGCTATGAGCCTCGGCGCTGAGGCGTAAGAGCACATTTAAAAGAAAGTGTTGGTATTTTAGAATGGAAATCAAGTTTATAAAGAATGAAAATCCTGCCGTAAAGCCCGATGCAAGTACTCTCGGCTTCGGTAAGATCTTCACTGACCATATGTTCATCATGGACTTCTCCCGTGAGGAGGGCTGGCACGATGCGCGCATCGTACCCTTTGAAAACCTTTCTATCCATCCCGCATCCACAGTTCTTCACTACGGAAGCGAGATCTTTGAGGGACTCAAGGCTTACCGCCGCGAGGACGGCACGGTTCAGATGTTCCGCCCCATCGAGAACATCCGCAGAATGAACAACTCCGCAGAGCGTCTCTGTCTGCCCCAGATCCCCGAGGACGTGGCTATGGAAGTTCTTATGGCGTTCGTAAGCAGCGAAAAGGATTGGACCCCTTCTGCTCCCGGCACATCTCTCTACCTCCGTCCCTTTATGTTCGGTAACGACGAGAGTCTCGGAGTTCACGCAGTTCACAATGCAACATTCGTTATCATTGCATCTCCTGTCGGAAGCTACTACAAGGAGGGCATCAACCCCGTTAAGATCATGATCGAGGACGAGGACGTACGCGCAGTACGCGGCGGTACCGGCTATGCCAAGTGCGGCGGTAACTACGCGGCAAGTAACAGAGCCGGCGAGAGAGCAGAGAAGAAGGGATATTCTCAGGTGCTTTGGCTTGACGGTGTTGAGAGAAAGTACATCGAGGAGGTCGGCGCTATGAACGTAATGTTCAAGATCGCAGGCGAGGTGGTTACACCTATGCTTTCAGGCTCCATCCTTCCCGGTATCACAAGAAAGTCCATTATCGAGCTTCTGAAACGCGAAGGAGTCAAGATCACAGAGAGACTTCTCAGCATTGACGAGCTTGAGGCGGCTATGGAAAACGGTACTCTCGAAGAAGCTTGGGGCTGCGGCACTGCAGCAGTTGTATCTCCCATCGGAGAGCTTTGCTATAAGGGCGTAAAGTACCCTGTAAACGAGGGTAAGATCGGTGCTCTTACTCAGCATCTCTACGACACACTCACAGGTGTACAGTGGGGTAAGGTAGAGGACACATTCGGTTGGACTGTAGAAGTTAAGTAATAATTATACTAATATACTAAGCTCTGTCAGCTGACCCCCCTGGAAAATGGGACAGCGGCAGAGCTTAGTCAGCATAATGCGTAAAAAAACGGCTCCATGTCAATAGTTGGGGTAGATAAAAAATCAAATAAAATAAAGAAAGATAGAAAGCGATAGTAAAAAGGGGTATGAAGCGAAGCGGAATACCCCTTTTTACTATCGCGGCGCGCGCTTGGCGGAGGCGCAAAAGAG
>JAFUPK010000114.1 GCA_017481265.1 Clostridia bacterium | reverse complement strand
TGATGCTGCCAAGAAAGCTCAGACAGCCGAAGCCGCAGCCAATGCCAAGAAGGATATCCGAAAGCGTGTTCGTGAGTATGACGATAAGCTTAATCCTATTGCACAGGTTGAGGATGATGGTTATGTTTTGCCGAGAGCGCTTAAGAAAGGCGATAATGTCCTCCACAGAAACTTAGGTGTTGCAGGTGTTCTTCTTGAGGATCCGGACAAAAACGGAAATGTCTCCGTTAGAATGGGCGCCGCAAGGACTCGTGCTAATGTTAAAGATCTGAAGCTTGTCGAGGATGACGGTAAGCAAAAGAAAAAGGATCCGCAGTCCACTTACCGTGCTGCTGTTTCAAGAAACTTCAAGCCGGAGCTTGATATTCGCGGTATGCTCGGAGACGACGGATGTTTTATTGTCGATAAATATCTTGATGAGGCCAATGTGGCCGGCATAAGAAGTGTGACCATTATCCACGGAAAGGGAACGGGAGCACTGCGTAATGCCGTTTGGAAATTCTTAAAGAGCGACAGGCGCGTGGCTGAGTTCAGGGCAGGTCAATACGGCGAAGGCGACTATGGAGTAACCGTTGTTGAGCTGAAAAAATAATATATTTATTACCGATTTGCCGTTTTTGTCAAGAATATCACTGTAAACTGTAATGATGACTTGCAAATTTCATCAATATCTGCTATAATATTAAAAGTTAATAATCCATATTAAAGAAAGGTAACATCTTATATGGCTTCAAAGAAAATGTTGGCGATCGACCTCGGCGCTTCAAGCGGAAGAGGTATTCTCGGATCTTTTGACGGAAAGAAGATCACTCTTAATGAGATGCATCGCTTCTCCAATGACCCCGTAATGACAACAGGCGGATTTACATGGGATACACTTCGTCTCCTTTTTGAAATCAAGTCCGCTATCCTTAAGTGCTCCCTCGACGAGGGCGGGGTAGATACTATCGGTATTGATACATGGGGCTGTGACTACGGTTATATCGACAAGGCCGGTGCTCTTGTTTCTAATCCCTATCATTACCGTGATGCCCGTACAAATGATATTCCCGAGTACGTGTTTAAGAATATCATGCCCTGGAGCGAGCTCTATGGAGTTACAGGTATTCAGTCCATGACCTTTAATACTATCTATCAGATGGCGGCTGATCTCAAGAACCGTCCTTGGATAGTTGACTGCGCCGATAAGATGCTCAATATGCCTGACCTTCTCGGCTACCTTCTCACAGGCGAGATGCAGAGCGAGTATACCATCGTTTCCACAGGTGCATTACTTGATGCTAAGAAGCGTGAATTTGCTTTCGACCTTCTTGAAAAGTTCGGTATAAAGAAGTCTCTCTTCTGTGATCTTGTAGCTCCCGGTACTGTTCTCGGCGGCCTTCTTCCCGGTGTTAATGAGGAAACAGGTCATACAGGCGCAAAGGTCGTAAAGGTTGCATCCCACGACACTGCAAGTGCTGTTCTTTCCGTTCCCGCCAAGGATCATGACTTCCTCTACATTTCAAGCGGTACATGGTCACTTATGGGTATTGAGAGCCTTGAGCCCGTTATCACTCCCGAGTCTCTCAAATATGATTTCACAAACGAAGGCGGAGCTTTCGGCACCATCCGTGTTCTCAAGAATATCATGGGTCTGTGGCTTGAGCAGGAATCCCGCCGTCAGTGGATGAGAGAGGGAACTAAGTACAGCTTTGACGATCTTTCCACAATGGCTAAGAATTCTAAGCCTCTTCAGTCTATCATCAATCCTGACGATGCACTGTTCTCTCCTGCAGGCGATATGCCCGGACGTATCAAGGAGTACTGCCGCGCTACAGGTCAGCACGTTCCCGAGAACCCCGGTGAGGTTGTACGTTGTATCTTTGAGAGCCTTGCGCTCAGATACCGTTGGACAGCTGAAAAGCTTGAGCAGATGACGGGAAGAAAGTATCCCACTATCAATATCGTAGGTGGCGGTACAAAGGAAGAGATGCTCTCTCAGTTTGCATCTGATGCATCCGGCAGACGCGTTGTTGCAGGTCCCGTTGAAGCAACAGCACTCGGTAACATTGCTATGCAGGCAATTTCCGCAGGCGAGATCGCAGGTCTCTTCGAGGCACGCGAGGCTATCTCCAATTCCTTTGAGGTTAAGGAATATACTCCCGATGTATCTGCTAAGGATGCATGGGATGATGCATACGGAAGATTTCTTAAGCTTATCGGTGAAAACTGATCATAACGGAGGATATACATATTATGAACACAAACAAGATGTATGAGATTGCAAAAGAGATCTACGCAGAGCTTGGTGTAGATACAGATGCTGCTATTGCTAAAACTGCAAAAACTCCCGTTTCCATCCAGTGTTGGCAGGGCGATGATGTAGTTGGCTTTGAAAATCCCGATGGAGTCCTCACAGGCGGAATCCAGACCACAGGCAACTACCCCGGTAAGGCTCGTACTATCGACGAGCTCAAGGCTGACTTTGATTTTGCCGCTTCTCTTATCCCCGGCAAGAAGAAGTTCAGCATCCACGCCATCTACCTTGATAACAAGGGTCAGAAGGTAGACAGAAACGAGATCAAGCCCGAACACTTTGAAACTTGGGTGACATGGGCTAAGGAAAAGGGCTACGGTCTTGACTTTAACCCTACATATTTCTCTCATGAGCTTTCCGCTGACGGATTTACTCTCAGCCACCAGAACGAGGACATCAGAAAGTTCTGGGTAGAGCACGGTATTGCTTCAAGAAAGATCTCCGAGTACTTCGGACGTGAGACAGGTATGCCCTCCTGCATCAACTTCTGGGTGCCCGACGGATTTAAGGATACTCCCGTTTGTAAGCATGAGTACAGAGCGACACTTGCAAAGTCCTATGAGGAGATCTTTGCTGAAAAGATCGATAAGGCTTATAATCTTGATTCAGTAGAGAGCAAGGTATTCGGTATCGGCGCTGAGTCCTGCACTATAGGCTCTAACGAGTTCTATATGGGCTGTGCACAGAAGCACGATATCCTTCTCACCCTCGATACAGGTCACTTCCATCCCACCGAGGTCGTTTCCGACAAGCTCAGTGCGGCTCTTCAGTTCGTAAACGGCATCCTTCTTCACGTATCCCGTCCTGTTCGTTGGGACAGTGACCACGTTGTTATCCTTGACGACGAAACAAAGGCTATCGCTTCCGAGATCGTTCGCGGCGGATATGAGGATCGTGTACATATAGGTCTTGACTATTTTGATGCAAGCATCAACCGTATTGCTTGTTGGGCTATCGGTGCACGCAATATGCAGAAGGCCCTCCTTCTTGCAAATCTTGAGCCTGTAGCTCTCCTCAAGAAGTTTGAGCTTGAGGGTGACTATACTTCAAGACTTGCTTACCTTGAAGAACTTAAGACACTTCCTTTCGCTGCTGTATGGGACAAGTACTGTGAGATGCAGGGTGTTCCTCAGCGTGAGAAGTGGGTTGCTGATGTCAAGAAGTACGAAAAGGAAGTTCTTTCTGCACGCTAAGCCTTTGTCAATAGAGAAAGGCGGCCTGCCGAAGGCTTTCGGCAAATCTACGGTCATTAAGGTGTCTGCTTGAACTATAATAAAATAATATCCCTTGCTTTAGCTCTTGTTGTTATCGTTATAACTTTGTTTACAGGCTGCGGAAGCTCATCAAGCTCGGCTGATTCGTACCCTGCAAAGGGGGCGGGCAGACTGGAAAAGGCGTATGTCCAAACCGAAGAACAGACCCCTGAGCCTCTGCCGAAAAACGGTGTTACCGTTTGCGTAGACCCGGGACACGGTTTTGACGACCCGGGGACGTTCTCAGATCTCCTCGGCGATCTTTGTGAAAAGGATATCACTCTTGCTGTTGCAGAAAAGCTGAAGTATCATCTTGAGCTTCTCGGATATACAGTTGTGATGACTCATGACGGAGAGAGTTTCCCGAGGACCTCTCAATACGATAACAATAATAAGTACAAGCCCGAAGAGAGAGTTGCATACGCTAATTCTCTCGGATCTACAATTGATTATTATATCTCGATCCACTGTAATTCCTTCGAGACCGACGAAGCAAGCGGAACAAGAATCTATTATTATGAGGGACCGCAAAAGTTATCGGGTTACGATATTGATATCACTCAAGCTGTTGCCGATCAGATCGGCGTAGCATTCCCCGATGACAATACGCCGACTGTTGAGAAATATCACTATTACGTAATTACTTACACAAAGGTTCCCGCATCTCTTGTAGAGATAGGATTTGTTACAAATCCCGATGATGCCGCTGATATGATAGATCCCGGATGGCAAGAGAAATATGCCAAGGCTCTCGCTGACGGCATCGACAATTACTATAAAGAAAATCCATTACAATAATAAGAAAGCTGGTATATTGAAATGATCAATCTTGAACGCGAAATCAGAGAACAGCCTTCCGTTCTTTCCGCTGTTATTGAAAATAACACAGCAGTTGCTGAACAGATCGTAGCTGCAGCTAAGGCTAAGGACGTTGCAGGTATCTACTTTGCAGCAAGAGGCACCTCCGATCACGCTTGTATCTATGCACAGTACATTTTCGGTATCCTTGCAGGGCTTCCTTGCGTGCTCGGTACCCCTTCCGTATTCACAAAGTACGGCGCTCACGTTGACCTTTCTAAGTATCTCGTAGTCGGCGTTTCTCAGTCCGGTAAGGCAGAGGACGTTCTTGAAGTGCTCAGAAGCGCTAAGGCTGACGGAGCTGTTACCGTTGCAGTTACAAATGAGCTTTCCTCTCCCATGGCTGCAGAAGCTGAGTATCACCTCTACTGTGGTGCAGGTCCTGAGCTCAGTATCGCCGCTACAAAGACATTCACATCCCAGATGATGTGTCTCGCTCTTCTTGCTGCTAAGTGGTCAGGAAATGACGAGTTCCTTGCAAACCTCGGCAAGGTGTCCGCAAAGGCTGCAGAGCTTATCGACGGTCTTGACGGTCAGCTTCAGGCTATCGCTGAGAAGTATCAGAATATGCCCGGTGCAGTTCTTCTCGGCCGCGGTATGTCTTACTGCATCGCTCTTGAGGGTGCACTCAAGATGCTTGAGACAAACAAGATCAAGATGAAGGGTTACCCCATCTCCGATTTCCACCACGGTCCTATCGCACAGCTTCACGACGGTGATCCTGTGTTCGTTATTGCTCCCAAGGGCAAGACCTACGACGATGCAATTGAGATCACAGGCAAGCTTAAGGGCGTAAATGCTGATATTCTCTTTATCACAGACGATGCTGACGCTGTTCCCGAAGGAACAACAGGAATCGTTATCCCGAACACCGGATGCGAGCTTACAACTCCCTTTATCAGTGTTCTCGTGTTCCAGATCCTCGCTTGCAAGATGACTATCATCCGCGGCATCGACCCCGACAAGGCGGGCGTAATTAACAAGATCACAATTACAAAGTAATAATTTCGAAAATACAAAAAGCAGGGAAGAGTCCCTGCTTTTTGTGCTTGCGGAATATAATGCCGTCCGGGTAACACAGACGGAATTTTTGTTTTAGTTTTTGAGACTCTGCATAGGGGCGGGAATGCGTCCGCCTCTTGCGATAAACTTCTCTGAGCTGCAGTTGGAATGAACGTTCATAATGGGACCGCAACCGAGAAGTCCTCCAAACTCAAGTTCCTCACCTGCACTTCTTCCGATAGCGGGTATAACGCGAACGGCGGTAGTTTTGGAATTTACCATGCCGATAGCAGCTTCATCGGCTATGATCGCCGAAATCGTGGAGGCAGAAGTGTCACCCGGGATGATTATCATATCAAGACCGACAGAGCATACTGCTGTCATTGCTTCAAGCTTTTCTATGGTAAGCTCTCCGCAACGGGCTGCTGCGATCATTCCTGCGTCCTCTGAAACGGGTATAAACGCGCCTGAGAGCCCTCCGACGTGTGAGGATGCCATAACGCCGCCCTTCTTTACAGCATCGTTCAGAAGTGCGAGAGCGGCTGTGGTACCGTGCGTACCGCAGGTCTCAAGTCCCATTGCCTCAAGAATATATGCAACAGAGTCTCCTATAGCGGGAGTAGGAGCCAGAGAAAGGTCAACGATACCGAAGGGAACACCAAGCTCTTTTGAAGCCACAGTTCCTACAAGCTGACCCATACGGGTGATCTTAAATGCGGTCTTTTTGATTATATCAGCGATCTCAGTGAGGTCTCCGTCGGGACATTTAGCTACAGCGGCGCGAACAACACCGGGACCTGAAACACCAACATTAATAACTGTATCCGGCTCGCCTACGCCGTGGAAAGCACCCGCCATGAAGGGATTATCCTCAGGAGCATTACAGAATACAACAAGCTTTGCGGCGCCTATGCAGTTCCTGTCTGCTGTAAGCTCTGCTGCGCGTTTGACCGCCTTACCCATGAGCGCTACAGCATCCATGTTGATTCCTGCCTTTGTTGAACCTATGTTGACTGATGAGCATACGTGCTCGGTGACTGCAAGTGCTTCGGGGATCGACTCGATAAGCGCTCTGTCACCTGAGGCAAACCCCTTTTGAACGAGTGCGGAATAACCTCCGATGAAGTTGATCCCGAGAGTGGAAGCCGCGCGCTCGAGCGTTTTCGCATACTTAACGGGATCACCACCGGATACTGCTGTCATCATAGCAATGGGTGTTACCGAGACGCGTTTGTTTATGATCGGAATACCGTATGTACGTTCGATCTTTTCGCCTGTTGCAACAAGCTTTTCTGCTTTGTGGGTGAGTTTTTCATAGATCTTATCGCAGGAGCTGTCAATATCACTGTCTGCGCAGTCGAGAAGTGAGATCCCCATTGTAATTGTTCTTACGTCAAGGTTCTCATTGTCGATCATATTGATCGTTTCCATTATGTCTCTTGTATTGATCATCTTGATTCTCCGTTTATCTTTTTTGATGATGCTCTTTTAAATGCGGTGCATTGAGTTAAAGATATCCTCATGCATAACGTGTATCTTCATTCCGATGCTTTCGCCCAGTGCCGCAAGTGCGTCGGAGAGAGCAGAAAAGTCTGAAGTCAGCTCGGAGATGTCTATGAGCATTATCATTGTAAAGATATCCTTCATTACCGACTGCGTAACGTCTATAATATTTGCGTTATGCTCAGCGCAGGTTCCGCTGACCTTTGCTAAAATGCCTACTGTGTCTTTTCCGATTACTGATACTATAGCTTTCATATTTACTAACCTTTCTTTGTGTTTATTATTTTTCAAGAAGCTTTAACACTGCGTCAAAAAATCTGTCAAATGATGCAATTCCGAGAGATTCGGAGGGAGAGTGGAGGTCCTTTATGTCGGGACCGATCGAGATTATATCCATGTCGGGAACGCGGCTGAGAAGAAGTCCGCATTCAAGACCTGCGTGGATACCTATGGCAATTCCGTTTTCTCCGGTAAGCTCTTTCCATACCCTGATATATTTATCTCTCAGCGGTGACACCTCAGCATAATTCCAACCGGGATATCTTCCGCGACATTCGGATGTAAAACCTGTGATGCGGCCGATGGAGTGCATTTTGAGCGTCAGGTCATCAAGAGAGGCTTCTTCTGACGAACGGAAGGAGACTACAGACCTAAAGCTTTCTTTGTTCAGCTCGCAGATCGCAAGATTATATGAGCTTTCCACCATTCCGTCCACCATTCGCGACATCATTACAGGTCCTGAACGGAACAGAGACAGAAAATCTATGACCCTTGCGGAATCCTCTGCAGAGAGTGCGGAAGCTTTAATTTCAAGCTCATGGATCTCGGCTTTAAAATCCATGTCATCCTTGCACATTTCATGCTTGGAAAGAGTAACAGCTTTGTTGAATTCAGCACTGATGTCGCCTGACGCCGAAACTGCAAATGCAGCTTGACATGATCTGGGGATGGCATTATCCTTATCTCCGCCGATAATGCTTATAAGACTTATTGGAGATTCTCCTGAGATCATGCGCAGTATCCTTGCGCATATCTCAATTGCGTTAGCTCTTCCGAGACTTATGTCCTCTCCCGAATGACCTCCGTAAAGTCCCGATACGCTTACAGAATATATCTTTGCATTACTTTCAAGATTGTAAAGCTCAAAGCTTCGGGAGAAATCACATCTTACACCGCCTGCGCAGGAGACTGTCGCTATACCTTCACCGGCAGAGTCAAGATTTATCATTTGGCGTGCCTTGAGGAGGGAGGTGTCAAAGGCGTTCATACCGTCCATGCCGACCTCTTCGCCAACTGTAAACAGACATTCAAGCTCCGGATGACAGTAATCGTCAGAATCGAGGATCGCAAGCATTGTCGCAACTGCACAGCCGTTATCGGCGCCGAGTGTTGTACCGTCAGCCTTCAGAATGTCTCCGTTTCTGACGAATTTTATGGGGTCTCGCAGGAAATCATGCTCAACGCCCGCGTCAGCCTCGCATACCATGTCAGTGTGTCCCTGAAGCAGTATTGGCGGAAGCTCAGCATATCCATCTCCGTTTGCATCCTTGCGTATCAGTATATTGTTAACCTCATCGCGATAGCAAAAGAGTCCTCTCTCCTTTGCAAATTCCTCAAGAAGATCAGCAATTGCCTTTTCATTTCCGGAGCCGCGCGGAACCTGGGATATTTTATAAAACCAGTTAAACAGTTCAGGGGATCTTACATCATTAAACATATCTGTTCTCCCGATCAATCGCTAATGTATTTTTTGAGATTCTCAAGTCCGAGTGCTATTCCCTTGAGATTGTCCTCAAGACCCTCGAATTCTATGGTGACATAGCCGTCATATCCGCTTTCCTTCAGCCTGCGCACTGACTGTCCGATCTTTGCATCTCCGTGACCTATTATGGCACCGCGCAAATAGTTCCCGCTTCGTGTGGGGAACCAACCCTCTCCGGGATTTTCGAGGGTACCGCTTTTAAAATGAAAATCCTTTGCGTGCGCGTGAACAGCGTATCTTGCTAAAAGTCCCGTAGCTGCTGTAGCGTCCTCGTCAGAACACATAAAGTTTCCAAGGTCGATAAGATATCCGAAATTAGGATGTGCAACTGTATTTATCAGCTTTTCCACACGGTATGCATCCTGAATAAAGTATCCGTGATTTTCAAACATAGTACGAACACCGCGTTTTTCTGCGTAATCGGCAACCTCTCGACAAGCTTTCGTAATAACCGGCAGAACATCTTCAAAGCCCGTGCCGAACTTCTTTGTAAAATTACCATAGCAAACGTCGTGACGCATCAGCGGAATGTCGAGATAAGAAGCAAGATCAACGAGTTTTTTTACACGTGCTATTTCTTCGTCCGTTGATGAACAGTCATTCTTTGTGAAATCAGCTCCTACGTCCAAAGCTATGATCGGCAGACCTATATTATGCGAGTGCTCCTTGATGCGTTCAAGCATCGCAGGATCGTCAAATTCGGGATGCTCCACAAGCTCGATTCCCTCAAAGCCCATCTCGCGAGCTTTATCCATAATGCCTATGACACCAAGCTTGTCGCTGTCTGCATATGAACCGAAGCTGTAGGATGAAACAGATATTTTCATGATTGTAACCATGCCTTTGTGTGTATTTAAAAATGATATATGCTTGATTGCATACTTAATAATTATACACCCATATATAAATAAAGTCAAGTGCAAAAGAATCTGTGACACGTCAAAGGGTAATATACCATTTGTAGTATATTACCCTGATTATTATTTATTTGCTTCAAGGAACAGCGGCCGCATCTGTTTTCTTTCCAAAGCATATTCAAGCGCGCTCTCTGCTTTTGAAAAATCGGCAACGAGTGAATGTGGCTTTTTTATTATATCATCCTGCTGAAGGGGTGTGAAATATACATTCTTTTTGTTGAGAAGTTCAGCAATGTTCTTCAGGTTAGCACACATTGCATCGTTGGATGCAAGGGTGATAAGTAGCGGTCTGTCGCTTCTCAAATGTGCCTTTGCAGCCATCGTAACGGAAGTATCCGTAATGCCCGAGGCTATCTTTGCAAGAGTGTTTCCCGTACAAGGACATATTATGAGACATTCAAGAGCTGTCACCGGACCGAGGGGCTCTGCATCCTTGATCGTATGGATGACCTTGTGCCCTGTGATCGTTTCAAGCTCCAGAATAAGTTGTGCCGCTGTACCGAAGCGTGTGTCGGTGGAGTAAGCGTTTTCGCTGAGTATGGGGATAACCTCATGCTTTTGACATATAGAATGCAGAAGCTTCAAGCTATCCTTGTGAGTACAGTAAGATGCACACATTGCAAAGCCTATCATAATATACCCTCCTCGCCGAGCACCTCGAAGATAGACTCAAATATAATTTTTCCCGCTGTCCTGGGAGAGGATTTTCCCGGGAGTGACAGGGCCTTAATGTGCTGTATGCCGTTTTTTTCGGCTTCGGCCGTATCTACACCGCAGCCATGAGATGCAAGATCAACAATTACTGTGGATCTACTCATGCTTTTGAGTATGTCACCGTTAAATATCAAATGCGGTGCCGTATTGAATATTATGTCAAAACAGTGCTTCTCTGAAGAATATTCATTGAGTTTTACCGTTCTGCATCCGTCACATACTGCCCATGCAAGATCTTTTTTGCTCCTTGCAATGCAGCAAACATCAGCACCCAGCGCTTTAAGTCTTGAGGCAAGTGTTCTTCCTATACGACCGTACCCCACCACAGCACAAGCGGCATCTGCTAAGGTAATATCAAGAGTGCTTATTGCGATTCCTATGGCACCCTCAGCGGTGGGGACTGCGTTTTTTATCTGGAATTCTTCAGATTCATAATAATCTGTCAGCTTTATTCCCAGCTCGCTTGCAAATCGCCTTATGTTAGGCGGAACCTTTCCTGCAAACAATATCGTGCTTCGATTAAGACTTTGTATGATCTCAGTGATCCTCGGAATATATATATCGGTGCTTTCTGTGTTCCTTGAACAGTTGAGCCTGACACCGTCAGTAGTCAGTGGCAATGGCAATATAACAGCATCAGCACCGTTGACTGCGCATTTCCAGTCAACGCATTTGACTGTATTTTCGAGATCGGTACAGTCGGCGGGATCAAGTCCCCAAAGTGCGCATTCAAATCCTTTTTTTGCAAACAGTGAACATAGAGCAAGCTGTCTTTTGTCGCCGCCGAGAACGCCGATCTTTGACCTTCTTTGCATATTTGTGACCAAGCCTTTCTTGTGTATTTATAAATTCCTATGATAGCCAATCAGAATACTTCCCGTCATCATTTTATGCCGCGTCTCGGTGTGTTGTTAAATCAAAATCTGTCTTGGAAGTGGCAGAAGTATGGTTTTCGTGTCAATTTTGCTGTGTAGTTATAAATTAAGTCAAAAAATGAGCTCTGCCAATAAAAAAATACAAAATTCATATTGAAAAAAACAAGGAATGATTGTATAATATATGTGTATAAAAAATTACTAAAGGAGACTAGACCAATGAGCTTAGTTTATTCTAAAGAAGTTGAAAACATGTGCTGCGTTGCTAAGGGTCCTCACCACGGTCCCGCTCCCATTCCCGAAGAGGGCAAGTGGGTACAGGCAAAGCAGATTTCCGACATCTCCGCATACACTCACGGTGTGGGTTGGTGTGCACCTCAGCAGGGCGCTTGCAAGCTGTCCCTTAACGTAAAGGACGGTATCATCGAGGAGGCTCTCGTTGAGACTATCGGTTGCTCCGGTATGACTCACTCTGCGGCTATGGCTGCTGAGATCCTTCCCGGTAAGACTCTTCTTGAAGCTCTCAACACTGACCTTGTTTGTGATGCTATCAACACAGCTATGCGTGAGCTTTTCCTCCAGATCGTATACGGTCGTTCTCAGTCCGCTTTCTCCGAGGGCGGTCTCGTAATCGGCGCAGGTATGGAAGACCTCGGTAAGGGCGAGCGTTCTATGGTCGGTACTATGTACGGAACCAAGGCTAAGGGCGTAAGATACCTTGAGATGACTGAGGGTTACTGCACAAGAATGGCTCTTGACGAGGACAATCAGGTTATCGGATATGAGTTCGTTTCTCTCGGCAAGATGACCGACTTCATCAAGAAGGGCATGGAGCCTAACGAAGCATACGAGAAGTCCAAGGGTACATACGGCAGATTTGCTGA
>JAFUPK010000113.1 GCA_017481265.1 Clostridia bacterium | reverse complement strand
TTTTCAAGGCGAATGTGTCCGAGTGCCGGCACGATGCGGCGGAGCATAAGCTTGTATCCTGATATAGTAGATGCTCTGAGTTGTTTTTCTGCGTATTCCTGCATCCAGTATTCCGCATAGTCCCCAAAACGTGTAGAACTATCAAGAACGCGACCGCTTCGGCACTTCTCTTCGAAAAGGATCTTCTGACGTTCAAGTTCTTTCTCGATCTGTGCCTTAGTCATTCCCGGAGAGGGTTTCCATGTTGTGAATTTTTGAATCTGCTTGCCATTAATGTCGTAACCAAGAGATACGCGGATAGTGTATGTGTTGCCTCTCTTTATAACGCTTGCCATAGGGTACCTCCTTGAAAACTATTATAACAAATAACGATCTACATACTCAACCAATTCTCCTGTAACCTTATCGTTCACCTGTGAATCCTGAAGAACATAACGCTCGCGTGCTTTTATCACAAGTCTTTCAAGAATATGAGAAACAGTTTTTTGTAATCGCCATTCTGCTGTGTCTGCCACATCTTCCATTCTATTCAGCTGCTCAAATCGAGCTTGGCTGTCTTTTGCGATCAAATGAAATTCTTCCCAATACTCATCGGATTTCTCGGTATTTGCTTTTATTAATTCATCAAGTTCATGTTTCCTCTCAATATATGTGTTTGTCAATTCCTCCTCACGTTCAGATCCATCCAAAAAACGAACACGACACACTACTGCTCTCAATAGATTTTCCATCAGAAAACCATCATCGCATATTTCTGCTATAAAATCTTCCGTGAGATTTGACTCAAATTCGCCGTTGCGCTCTGTTAAAGTTATTCCCAATGCGTCCAATTGTTTATCAACTCTTTTACGCTCCACAGGATCAAGATAACCAAATAACTGACGTAATGTTTGTAATGCCCTCTCTGAACAGCCGATTTTTTCACAGATTGCCCGTTCTTCAATATTCGGTGTTGCTACATCGGATAATCCAAGAAGGTAATCAGAAGTAACGCCGAAATATTTTGCGATTGCGGCCAAGAGTTCAATGTTTATTGTTCTCTCGGCTCTTTCGTATAAGCTAAGACTTTGACGGGTAACTCCGATAGCATCTGCAAGCTGCTGTTGCGAAATGCTTCTTTTTTCTCTAAGCTCTACGAGCCTTTTAGCAAATATTTCGTTTGTCATAACTGTTTCCTTTGTCCTTTTATGATATCCGTGTGTGCTATTTTGTTGCATGTATTAATTTAGAGCAACAAACGCATTGACACAACGCAAGTGTTGCGATATAATAATATCAGCAACAATCCTCATCATCATAATATCACACAAAATGTGGGTTGTCAATATAAAATTACAGGAGGTTAAGAAAAAAATGCTAAAGAATACTGAAATACGAGAGACAGCTAAAATGAAAAATGTGTATCTGCACGAGGTTGCCGGACGTCTTGGAATATCAGAGCCAACCATGACACGCAAGCTACGTCATGAACTTGAACGCGCCGAAAAAGAAAAGCTTCTCAGCATTATCGACGAAATTGCATCAGAAAGAGAGGGAGTATAGTATGACACCGAGAATGAGAACTATAAAAGAAGCTTATAGCGAGATAAAAGCCGCTGATCCATCGACAGCTATAACTCCACACGCGATACGTAGGCTGTTGCTCGATGGAAAAATTCCATATATAACTGCAGGAAAAAAGTATCTCGTTAATCTCGATACCCTTCAGAGTTATCTCGCTAATCCTGCAACCGAGAGGGCATCCGTTATGCATAGCGGTATACGCAAGATCCCGGAAAGGCTGTGAATGAAATATGCCGAACAGGATCATCAAAGAATCCGTAAAGCAAAGCCACCAAATTGATAGACTTTCGTGGTTTGAAGAAGTTGTGTTTTACCGTATGATTGTTACAGCTGATGATTATGGGTGCCTTGACGGACGTATTGTGTTTCTTAAAAGCATCCTTTTCCCGACTAGAGAAAACGTTACAAAGAAAGCTATTGAAGATGCTGTTTCAAACCTTGTCTCTGCTGGCCTATTACGCTCTTATTATGTGGATGGCAGGCCTTATTTGTTCTTTCCCACATGGGCCAAACATCAACGAATCAGAAACAAGTATCGTAAGTACCCCGAACCACCTGAAACAGACGCGACAGCAAGTAGCTGTCAAATGTCAGCAAGTTGTCTGTCTGAATCCAATACAATACAATCCGAATCCAATACAAATAAGAATCCAAATGCCGGTGCGTATGTTGCAATTATTTCTTACCTGAATGAAAAAGCAGGGACGGCATATAAACATACTTCCAAAGCAACACAGTCACATATTAACGCACGTCTTGGAGAGGGATACACAGTAAATGATTTTTGTACTGTTATCGATAAGAAGTGCGAAGAATGGCGTGGAACAGAGTTTGAAAAATTCCTCAGACCTGAAACGCTATTTGGATCAAAATTCGACGGGTACCTTAACGCACCTATATATACTGCAAATGGCAGACGCACCGTTCCCGAATACACAACTAACGATTTTTTTGAATATCTCGAATCATATGACACAGATAAGGAGACGAAAAATGAATAACAATAATACAAACAGCATTGGTATAACCACTAAAGATATATGCGCTGATGTTATAAACAAGAGTCTTGATAACAAGAATGACACGGATTATGTTGGAGAGGACGGCCATTGCTATTGTGGCGTGTGCAAAAAAGCAAAGACGATGACCTCTCCCTTCGGAGATGGAGAGGAGGTAGGAATACCATGCGACTGTATAAAGAGTGAAAATGCCGCCAAAGAAGAAGCTCGTAAGAGGAACAAACATCGTATTATGGTTGAACGGCTCCGCCGAGAGGGGTTGAGCGATGCTGCTTACGGAAATAATACATTTGAAAACGACGAAACTCCAAACTGCCAAGCATCACAAATTGCACGTTATTATGTTGATGAATGGGTGAATCAAAAAGAACGCGGTCAAGGAATAATTTTTTACGGTAATTGTGGAACCGGAAAGACATTTTATGCCACGTGTATTGCTAACGCATTATTAGAACAAGGCATTAGGGTCTATGTTACAAATATCCCGCGTCTTATGTCATATACACCTGATCAAATGAGAAATGTTGATTCTATGCTCAATGCATGCGATCTTGTAGTAATAGACGACTTAGGAGTGGAGAATCCCAATGCTTACAATTTTTCCCGTGTCAATGATGTAGTAGACAGACGGTATACAAGCGGACTTCCTATCATCGTTACGACAAATTTAGATATATCTGAGCTTGAGTTGACTACTCCTACAAATGATAGAGAACGCAAACTAAATCGAATATATGACCGAATATTAGAGATGTGTCCTATGAGGGTTGCTGCAGTGGGTGAATCTCGGCGCCGCGAAAAAGCTATACGAGCACGAGCTGAGGAAGCCGCAAAATTCAGAGAATGGCAGAAAAAACAAAATATTTGATACGTAAGTGTTCCATTGCGCGCTATATGTAACACACTTCGCCCTCTCGGCGGAAGCCTGAGTATGTGGAGCCAGTACTACATTTTGCAGTATTGCTCATTTTGAAAATAAAAATATGCACCTTCTAAAGTGTCTAACTTTTTGAGGTGCATATCAGTCTATAGAGTGATTTAATGTGACATGCTATCGGATAGTGCGTGAAGATCCACAATGCGATGCGCATCGGTTAAGTATGCTTTTGTTTGTTCGGAAAGATTTCCGCTGACAAGTTCAAGTTCCACTTTTGCTTTATAAATATAATCCCATATGCAGAAAATCAAGGCTTGCATACGATTGTAAAAACTTTGTGCGGTTTTTCCACCACGTAGAAGTTCCTCAGGCGCACGTATCGTGTCAACAAATCTACTTCGGAAATCGTCAGTTATTCTAAATGCCTGTTCAAGCGCGCAGCTTGCTTCGAATGTTTCTTCTGATATGAGGAGCATATTTTCTCGTGTTAATGTGGTTGTGACGTTTTCTGATGCGTCAAGGGCGGCATTGTTTGCCGTGGTGTTATGTGCCTCGTTCATGCTCTTTCCCTCTCTCACGCGATTGTAAATCGCTTGCTTGATGTTCTTTTTGTAAATTTGCAGTACAGATCTGTATAGGCATTCTTGAACGCGGTTGAATCAAAGCGTGTAGTTTCCACGGCCTTCCATCTGATCTTGAAAACGTCTACGGAAAGCTCATCCGTTCCCTGTGCTGTCATTACCCCTTTGATTTCGTCCTCGATAGCGGTGATTTCAGCCGCAAGTTCCTCAGCCATTGTTTTCAGCTCCTTTAGCTCTCTGACCTTCTTTGTAAGTTCCTGTGTGCTCATGATTTTCTCCTTTACTTTTTAGTGGAGCTGTAGTATAATGAATTTACAGCTCCTGTATTTCTCCGGGAGCTCGTGCCCTCTCAAGCGGTCCAATGCTTAGCGAGAGGGCATTTCTTTTTCCCGATCTAACGGCTGCGGAGATTGTTACCTAGCTCACTCTGTGGCGTATCTGTTTCCATCCGTTTGCCGTTCTATTTGGGTTTGACTACCGAGATTGTTACCTGTGCTCACTTTGTGGCTTGTGTGTTTCCGGCGGCTTGTCTTACCTTGTGATTATATTATAACACTATTTGCGCAAATAGTCAAGATGGAATGTTGACTAAACTTTGATACTATTTACGCAAATATTATTGTGCACATTAGCTATTTACACAAATAGTGTTATGCGTTATAATAATATATAATAGGAGGTGAAAGGCATGTCCGAAAGCAAAGTTAGCAAAAAACAGCAAGCTTGTGTCAATCGTTACATTGATAAAGCATACGACCGTGTAAACCTTACAATGCCGAAGGGAAACAAAGAAGCTGTTTCAGAACACGCAAAAAAACGCGGAGAAAGCGTAAACAGTTTTATAAATCGCGCAATTTGGGAAACCATTGAAAGAGATGAAAAAAATACTGGAGGGCAATAATATGAACTATCCTGATAAATACAAACTAACCCCGGAAGAAAATCTCTTTGTCGCAAAAAAGAAGTGGGATGAAAACGTGTACTGTGGGATGCGCATGGAGAACCGTGCAGTAACGTTTCCACAGACAAAGACAATCCTCGACGGCGTTAATGTGCCTGATGTAGCACTTGATGATATACAAGCAATACTTAATATGCGCGACGCATGGAAATACCTTCTGAGCACGTCAGAAGAACCTGTAACGCTCGAATATGTGTGCCGCCTTAATGAATATATAGCACGTAATGAAGCTCTTGCGTGGGGTAAGCTACGCACTGGCAAGGTAGGTATTTCGGGTACAGATTATATTCCACCTGTGCCGGTAGCTGAGGAAGTGTCACGTGAACTCGAAGAGATCTTGTCGCGTGATGTTTCGTGGACTGAAAAGGCACTGGATGCTTTCGCATGGGGGGCAAGACGTCAGCTTTTTTGGGATGGCAATAAGCGCACAAGCATGACACTTGCTAATAAGATCCTGATCTCACACGGCGCCGGAGTTCTGACGATCACCGACCGTCACATGGAGAGGTTCAATGTACTTCTACTTGAATTTTACAACACAGGAGAGGGCGATAATCTGAAACGCTTTCTTTACGAGAACTCACTGCACGGAATTGATATGTGATAAAGCAAGCGGAGAGGAACGGCGAAAAATGTTCACTATGTTTGTGTGTAATTTTTTCGCACGGTACGCGCGCGAAGATGCCTATCAACAGCTATACAACGAGGATTTGATAATAAAAAAGCATACAACAATTAGCAAATAAGGAACAACTCACGAGCAAACTTAGAAAAAAGAAAACCCTTTGAATCAAGAAAGCCTTGATTTCAAAGGGTTTTCTTTTCAGGGGCACTAAGACTCGAACTCAGGACACGTGGTTTTGGAGACCACTGCTCTACCAACTGAGCTATACCCCTATGCGTTCGCTTGCGAACATTGGTATTATATCACGGAGTGGTGAGGATGTCAAGTGCTTTTTTTCTTTTTTTCAAAAAGTCGAAGATTTTTTCAAAAAAATTCGATTTGGTATTGACAAAACTGAAATGTTGTGCTATTATATATAAGCGTTCCGAGGACGGAACGAAATGCGCTACTAGCTCAGTGGATAGAGTGCCCGGCTACGAACCGGTAGGTCGCAGGTTCGAATCCTGCGTGGCGCGAAAACAACCACCCGAGCAGGGTGGTTGTTTTGTTTTATGATCTCCACGACTTCAATGGTCGGCGAAAAATCGAATAACCAAAAAGAGAAGGACAAGCAGATCGCTTGAACCTTCCCTTTTCTGTTTCAGTTGCTTTTTAAACGTCCGATCACATTTGTACATACAAATGCGCTTCCGCGTCACTTCAGCAGGAAAGGCAGAAAAGCATCACCTTCTGTAATTCTCCGCTGAAGCACGGTTTTATTCTCTCACGCCAGCTCGACTGTTCCGTCTTCCTTTACGGTGACAGTCATTCCATCCTTAACGTAGTCGAGGAACTCGTCGCCGAGAGAGTCCACAACAGGCATGGTAACGCCTTCTACCCACACGTCTGCAAGAACTGCTCCCGCAGCAGCAAGTGAGTCGATATGGCTTGCGAAAAGCATACAAGCGGGATTCTTACCCATTGCGCAAGCGCAGTAGAGTACAAGTCCGCCGGTGGTAGAACCGATAGTCTGAGGCAGACAGAGCGCCTTGCCGAGAAGAGGCTTGCCGTAGAGCTCCTTGTTGCTCTGGTCTCCGCATTTTACCTCTTTGTCGCCAAACTGTAACGCCATCTGCAGAGATGCAAGCGTGTTAAAGCCTTCCTTGGTAACAACTGCTTCTGCAGTTACCTTTCCGGGAGTGATTACTCTTCCTTTGAACTGTTTCATTAGATCTTACCTCCCGTGATCGTAGTAAGTATTTCCGCATCGGTATAATATCTTGCGCTGGTGTATGTGCGAAGCTTGTTTGACGATGTAATAACGGGCATCTTCTTGCAGAGAGGATTGTTCATATACATAAGGGGACAGATATATGATGTGATAACGCCGGTAGCCTTAAGCCGCGGTGCATACTCGGTCTTTTCAAATGCCGCAAGCACTCCGGGAGATGCTGTGAATACAGTGGGGATCGTAACCTTCTTGTTGCCGTTCTTTTTGAGTTCAGTCTCCAGCTTTTCGGTCCAGTCCTTAAGCTGCTCAAGGGAAAGGTGGGGACATCCCACAAAGCAAAGCTTCGGCTTCGCATCGGGATTCTTCCAGATAACGGGATAGCCTGCCTTCACTCTCTCAAGCTCGGCGTCGTCAATTATGTACTCACGAGCACCCTCTGCGATAAGGCTCTCGCCCTGCTCAACTGCTTCGGGAGTAAGACCTGCGATGTGGTATAGTCCCACAGCACCGTTGGAAGCGGTAGCCGCGCCGAAATCCTTGAGGTAAGCGCACGCAGAGTCGTTAAGCTCGCTTCCGATCCACTTATCGAGACCAACAACGTAGGGAACGTCCTCCATGACCTTCATACCGATGGCAGAACCCAGAAGCTGTGCTTCGGGCTTCTTTGTGGTCTCAACCTTAACGATCCATGTAGCGCGTCTGCCCTCGTCGGTGAGAAGTCCGAAATACGGAACGTAGCCCACGATGGATCCCATGATATCAATGATACCGGAGTTACGGTTACATCTTGCGCCGAGCACGGAGTTAGCATACACAACAGCACTTGACTCTGCCCAAGAGAGAATATCGCCCTTCTTCGGCTTGTTGCCCACTTCGTCCATGTAGCAGGTGCAGGTAAATGCGTTTTTGTCCATGAGACCGAGCTTCTCAAGCTGATCCTCATAGAATGACTGCTTTGTGTACATGAACTTGTTGAATACGAAATTCTGAAGGAAATTTGCAGGGACGTTTTTATCCAGCGGACGGGGATCAACGGAGAACTTCTGTCCCGATGCCACACCTGCGTCGAGGATCTTCTGCATAAGGTCATATACGGGGGACATGACCTTAAGTCCGAAGGAGGTAACGAGATGATTGTATTTCGATGTAATGGGTACAAGCTTCTCTGCTTCAAAAGCATCGCCGTACATTACAAGCGTTTTCATAACCTTAGCAAGTGTCTCACCGTGTTCTCCGTCGAGGATCGCCTGCTGTTCTTTTGTAAGGATCATAAGTAGTAATACCTCTTTCTTTATAAGTTACAGCTTCATTGCAACGTCCCATGCGCCCCAGATCACCGTGCGCAGGTTGCCGACGGAAGCCGCATCTCCGATAACGTGAATCTTTCCGGATTTCTTCGCTATGGGAGCGGGATCGTATCCGACTGAGAGAATGACTGAATCACATTCTGCCTTGAAGGTCTCGCCGTCCTTGTTCTTCAAAGTAACAGCACCGTTGCCGATCTCGCAGAGTGAAGTCTCAAGATGAACGGGAACCTTGTTGGTCTTGAAGAAATCGCGCAGGTAGCTCGTGTTTGCAAGGCAGATGCCGGGCGTTGTAATAAGGTCGTCCTGCATTTCAACGATCACCGGCTTCTTACCCTTCAGGTACAAGTCGTAAGCAATCTCGCAACCCGTAAGTCCGCCACCGATAACCACAACGTTTTCGCCGACTGTACCCCTTCCGAGAAGGTAATCAACAGCCTCAACTGCAGTTTCTGCTCCCTTTACGGGGAGCTTCTTTGCTACAGCTCCCGTTGCAACGATGATCTCGTCAGCGTCAAGAGACTTTACGTCTGTAATTTCTGTGTTCATGCGAACGTCGATGGGATGCTTTGTTATCTCACGGATATACCAGGCAATCAGAGCGCGGTCCTTCTCCTTGAAGGAGGGAGATGCCGCCGCAATAAACACGCCGCCAAGCTTATCGGTCTTTTCGTAGAGAGTAACCTTGTGGCCGCGTTTTGCACAGACAAGAGCCGCTTCCATACCGCCGATACCGCCGCCGATGACAGCGATCTTCTTCTGCTTTTTCGCAGGCTTGATGCTGTATTTTTTAGACTGCATGGTCTCGGGATTAAGCGCACAGCGTGCAAGTCCCATGGTGTCGGTGAGATCCTGTGTATTTGCGTGACCCTTGGAGGAGGAGAAGTTGAAGCAGCCGCTGTGACAGCAGATGCAAGGCTTGATGTCCTCGAGTCTGTCTTCGATCAGCTTTGTCACCCATTCGGGGTCTGTAAGGAACTGACGTGCAACACCTACAGCATCGATCTTGCCTTCAGCAACAGCCGCGGCACCTACCTCAGCATCCATTCTGCCTGCGCAAACCACGGGAATATCAACGAATTTTTTGATGTGTGACACGTCCTCAAGGTTACAGTTTTCGGGCATATACATCGGGGGATGCGCCCAGTACCAGGAATCGTATGTACCGTTATCGGCATTGAGCATATCATATCCTGCATCCTGAAGATACTTCGCCGCTTTTTCGGATTCCTCCATGCATCTGCCCACCTCGGTGTATTCTTCGCCGGGCATAGCACCCTCGCAGAATCCCTTCATCTTGGATTCTACAGAATAGCGGAGAGATACGGGGAAGTCATCACCGCAGGACTCCTTGATGGCCTTTACGACCTCTGCGGCAAAGCGATAGCGGTTTTCAAAGCTTCCGCCGTACTCATCGGTACGCTTGTTGAAAAATTCGATTGCAAACTGGTCGAGGAGATAACCCTCATGGACCGCGTGAACCTCAACTCCGTCAACTCCTGCGTCACGGCAGAGCTTTGCGGTCTTTGCAAATGCCTCGATGATCTCGTGGATCTGCTCCTTCGTCATCTCGGGACATTCGATATCGTGAGCCCAGCGGGACTTCTGAGGCGAAGGAGAAGCAAGCTCGTGGGATGTGTCGATGATAGGCTTGATGATGGCACGGGTAAGCTTGTTTTTATGAAGCGGTGCAACAAGCTCCGTGATCGCCCAGGAGCGTCCCATACCTGCGGTAAGCTGAATAAACAGCTTTGCGCCTGTTTTGTGGATCTCCTCCATAAAGACTTTGAGCTCATCGAACATTTTCTCGTTCTGCCAAAGCCACTTGCCCCAGAACGTATCGCGGAGCGGTGCGATACCGGGAATAATGAGACCTACGTTGTTTTTGGCTCTCTCAAGGAAAAGCTTTGCAGCTTCCTTATCAAAATGGCATCCGGTCAGCTCAAACCAACCGAACAGAGATGTTCCTCCCATAGGGCACATGACGATCCTGTTTTTGATCTCCACGTTACCGATCTTCCACGGAGTAAACAGGGCGCTGTACTTAGGATCTGTGTTTTGCATGGTGACCTTATTCCTTTCATTAGTATTTATAATTATTTATTATTTATATTATACCCCACCCATGTTGACTTGTCAACAACTGCTTTTATAAAATGTGGATCTGCAGAAAGAAGCGGCAAAAATATGAGGCTTTGTTCTTGGCGGATCACTTTATACGAAAGAGCGACGGACTGAAAAACGAAATAAAAAACCTGAAGGCAGCCGTAATACCGACAGCTTTCAGGTTTCTTTGAAAAATATAATAATTCTTTCGATCCGTTTCTTAACGGTAGCTTTTGCCCGTCTCTTGATCGGTCAGGCGAAAAGCTTATTTTATTTCGTCAACGCTTCCGTATGCAAAGACGGGATGATCGCCGCCCATCTGCCATGCCGTATCGAAATCAAGGTCAAAGCTCTTTTCCTTTTTCATCTGCTTGAGTGTGAGAGCGTGAACGTCCGAGAACAGAGCGTCGACGGCTGTGACTCTGCTGTGGCTTTCGATGTAGTAGCAGTTTTCAATGTCCGAGCTGTTATTTGAAAGTGCAGCCTTTCCCGAGGACGTTGCGTTGATGCAGTTTCTGAGCTTTACTGACGTTACTTTTCCAAGTCCTCCGTAGAGGCATCCTGCCATGCCGTAGGAGTTGTTATCCTTGAATTCTCCCGTATTGTAGCAGTCCGTAACAGTGACTCTTGCGGCGCATTCAGTCCATGCAGCCGTTATCGCGAAGGAAAGGCCGCCCTTTACGTCGCCGGAGTTATAGCAGTAAGCGATCTTGAGGCTGTCACCTTCCGTTGGATCTGCTTCTCCCACGATACCGCAGGCAACGTAATAGCTGTAGGCGGGATCGGTGAAGTTGGAATCGTAATTGGTAAAGCAGATGTAACCGCTGTTGTAGCATCCGATGATGGAGCCTCGTGAACAGAACGCGGCGATACCGCCGAGGTATACGTGGCTTGATTTACCGTTGGTAAGGCTCGACACCTGACCGCTGTTGTAGCAGTTTTCGACCTTGCATCCGTCGGAAAGACTGTAGAAAAGTCCGCCTGCAGTTCCGTCGATTGCTGTGACCTGAGCCGCATTGTAGCAGTTTTTGATAACGGAGGAGGAGCAGCTTGAGATGAGTCCGCCGCCGTAGTTGCCGCGTACCGTTCCCGTTACGTAGCAGTTGTCAAGAGTTCCGTCGGAAAACTCGCGGGCAATAGCGGCAATGTCGTTGTCGATATCACAGCGTATGCCGAGATTTTTGATAACCGCGCCCTCTGCTTCCTTGATGAGAGTATACTTAACGCCCGAAATGATGTGTCCGTTGCCGTCAAGGGTGCCGCTGAAGTATTTGATCGTCTCAAAGGAGGAGTCAAGCTCGATATCCTTTGTGAGTATGTACTTTGCCGAAGGGTTTCCGCCCAGCTTTTCAAGCTTTGAAGCAGAGTCGATGCCGATATAGCCATCGGGGACGTCATTTGTACTGTCGATCTCGATAATAAGTCCGTCCGACAGCTCGAAATCGGGGTTTGTGACGGCGGTGACCGTACCTTTTTTGCCTCCGACGAATATCATCACAACGCCTGCGGCAACTACGGCGAGAGCGAGGATGACCGAGACGAGAGACACGGTGAGTGCGGTTTTGTTCTTTTTCTTTACTTGGGGAGTCGTATCATTTTTTTGATTTTCTGCAGGGCTTCCGCAGGCGGCACAGAATCCGGCTGCCTCAGGGAGCTCTTTTCCGCATCTTGGACAAAACATGGGCTTTCTCCTTTTATCTGACCTTTGTGTCAGTTATTTTTTATAAGGGATCACACGTTTTCCGAAAGCTTTTCCGCAAGGGTACCGTTGTCCATACCCATTACCTCAAAGCCGGAGGCTATGATCGCGCTTTTTACCGCTTCTCCCGTAAAGGGAACGCCTGTAAGTGCACCCGTCAGCTTTTCGCTATCGTGTGCCGTGAAGAAGTCGCCGAGAAGTCGGGCGCTTTCGATCGTGCCGTTTTTCACGTTGAATGCGACCGTCAGAACACCGCCGTCGAATTTGACTGTCTTCTCCATACAGAACGCAGGGGAGTGTGCGGCAAGTCCCTCGCGCCTTTCTCTGCGGAACTTTTCGTCAGCGATATGTTCGATACGCTTTATGTCCTGCTCGCTTGGAGTGTAGGTAACACTTCCGCCGATCTTTTCCGCAAGATACTCCATAAACTCTTCGGGAGTTTTTACCTTATCCGTGAGGGTACACATATTCACGACCCTCTCGCGGACGGATTTGATGCTCTTAGAGCTTATCTTATATTTCGGCGGATGAGTTGCGCGCTCCATTTCTCCGATGTCGGCGGAGAAAAGAAGCGTTCCGTGGTGGACAGTTTTGTCTCCAACTCTGTACTGAGCATTGCCCGATACTTTTTTGCCGCAGGCGCAGATGTCGTTGCGACCGTCTGCCTCGGCATTGATCCCAAGCTCACGAAGTGCGCCTCTCATTGGGTCAAGATAGCGGCGGAAGTTTATCTCAGAGTCACCTTGTGCAATAAAGGCGTACTGGATGCTTCCGTTGTCCTGATAAACCGTCCCTCCGCCTGAAAGGCGCCTTACTATGTCGATACCGTGAGAGACAGCGTAGGCAACGTCCACTTCCTCATGGATATTCTGAAAGCTTCCCACAACGATCGTGGGTCTTGGCTGCCACAGCATGAATATTTCGTCTCCGAGAGGCTTTTCTGTTGCGAAATAATATTCAGCGGCAAGGTTGAGACTTACGTCGGGTGAGGAATATTTTACGTAGATCATCAGTCCGGATTGCGCTCAGCGAGAAGGTTGTGGTATTTCTGATAGAAGCTGTAGAAATAACCGCCGTCAAGAGCCTCACGGATCTTACGCATAAGCTCGTTGTAGAAGTAGAGGTTGTGGGACACCGCAAGCATCATGCCGAGAGCCTCCTTTGCCTTAATCAGGTGGCGGATGTAGGAACGGCTGTGATGGCGGCAGGCGGGACAGTTACAGTTTTCGTCAATGGGACGCGCGTCTCTGGCGTACTTTTCATTACAGAGGTTCATCTTTCCGTTCCATGTGAACACGTTTCCGTGGCGGGCATTGCGCGATGGCATTACACAGTCGAAGAAATCAACTCCGCGGTAAACTGCCTCAAGAATGTTCTGAGGAGTACCCACACCCATGAGATAGCGTGGCTTATCCGTTGGCATATAAGGCTCAACAGCGTCGATGATGCGGTACATTTCCTCGGCACTCTCACCTACAGCAAGTCCGCCGATGGCGTAACCGTCGCAGGGGATCTCGCGGATCGCCTTCATGTGCTCGATGCGGAGATCCTCGTAGGTGCTTCCCTGGTTGATGCCGAAGAGCATCTGTCCCTTGTTGATGGTATCGGGATGAGCGTTCAGTCTGTCCATTTCCGCACGGCATCTCTCAAGCCAACGTACGGTTCTCTCGCAGGAGCGCTTGGTGTAATTGTACTCTGCGGGGTTCTCGATACACTCGTCAAACGCCATGGCGATGGTGGATGCAAGGTGAGACTGGATCTGCATACTTTCCTCGGGACCCATGAATATGCGCTTTCCGTCGATGTGGGAGGAGAAGTATACACCCTCTTCCTTGATCTTGCGAAGTCCCGAAAGAGAGAACACCTGGAATCCGCCGCTGTCGGTAAGAGTGGGGCCCTTCCAGCCTGTGAACTTCTGGAGACCGCCCATGTCATAAACGAGCTTGTCTCCGGGACGGAGATGGAGGTGATATGTATTGGAGAGCATGACTTGACAGCCGATCTCTTCAAGATCCTCCGAGGAAAGACCACCCTTGATAGCTCCGCAGGTAGCTACATTCATGAAAACGGGAGTCTGTATAGTACCGTGGGGAGTCTCAAGCTCACCGCGGCGCGCTTTACATTTTTCGTCTGTGGTTTTTAATTTGAACATTTTGGTTAACCTCATATTTATCTTATCTTGAAATGACTCATAAGCTCAAGTATTCGGTGTATTAAGTCCGGAAGCACTTTCATCAACTTGCCAATTTCCGTCCTTTGATACGCAGTACACGCTGACGAATCGTTTGCCTACATTAAATGTAAACCTTACGTGCCTTTCGCCCAAACCGGGATATGTGGTGGTTTTGTATCCGGTGAGCCGTATATTTTCTTCAGAAAGATCAAAGTAGTCGAAATACTGACTCGTGGTCAGATATTCATAAGCGAGTGCATATTCTTCACTTTTCTTAACCGAACTGAAAACGGAAGATATGATAACTGTTATGATTATACCTAAAGCCACGATGAAAGCAATAATTGAAACAATGACAACTATAACAGTTTTTTTGTTTGATTTTTTTGTGACGGGCTGACCGTTGTCGTTAAGTGTGTACTCATTATACTGAGTCGGGAACTCAAAGGAGCTCTTCACAACAGCGGTGCTTGCGATTCGGTCTCCGAGAGATGATCCGCTGATGAGAAGGAACAATGCATCAAAAGAAACTAAAAAGAGTGAAACACCACGGAGAGCCTTTTGCTTTTTTGAAGCATCCTCGCCGGTATATTTGTCGATGACCTTCAGCTTCATAATGCGTTTTCCGATGCTGACGCCTCCGAAAACCACATCCCGAAGAATGAATAAAACAAACCAGCTCAAAATTATGGGGAAAAACAATAGAGCAATTAACTCCATTCCGGTCACCGAAACAATGGCGGTGATTATCGCAGCTAATATGATCGCAGGGATGCCGATGATATTCCAGTCGAGCACGAAGGCGATACATCGGCTAATGCGAGTGCTCATAGAACTTGTTATTTGTATGTTGTTATTCATAAAATTATCATCCTGCCTTTCAAATGTAGGAATAAAAATTTCATTTAAAAAGTGTCAGGCCTTTTTTTCCTCACGTCAGTCTCGCAAACTGTCGGTCTATGGATGATTTTTTTACCTCAAAAGCTACGGGACGTCCGTGGGGGCAGGTACGGATCACACTGCCGCCATCCTTCGGCTTTACGAATAGTCTGTCGCAGATCCAGCGGATGTGTGCCATATCGTAAACTCTTCCGCCCTTGACAGCCGCTTTGCAGGCAGACTGAAACAGTCTCGCGGAGAAGAATTCCTCAGCCGCCGCATCGGCTCCGGCACCTACGTCGGTAAGTCTTGATGCAAGAGTGTGGAACAGCTCCACAGCTTCATTTGTACTTAACATCTCAGGCAGAGATGTGATGCATGCCTTCATCTGTGCACCGTTCTTCTCAAGAGTGAAATCAAAGCCCAGTGAGCGCACTTTATCCTCATAATCTCGGATAGCATCGGCTTCGATTTCAAGAAGCGGGACTGTGACCGGCATAATGAGAAGCTGCCCTTGGTGGCGGTGTGACTTCATCTTGCGGACGAGCTCATCGAAGATGATCCGCTCATGGGCGGCGTGCTTGTCAACGAACAAAAGTCTGTCCTCAAGCTGTACGATGACATAGCAGTTGTACGCCTCCCCGAGGATTATATATTCCGGCGCTTCCGCTGTTATATCTATGTCCTCCTCGGGTGCTTCCACCGTCGGAATAGCGGGTACGGGAGCTTCCGATTTGGTATTTTCTGCAGATGACGAAGATGCTGTGTCTACTATGATCTTATCCTCCCACCGTGGAACGCTGCTACGCACAGATGGAGGCTCAGTGGGGGCAGTAGGTGTGAATGAGGGTCTGTTTTCCGGTTGTTTTGGTGTATTTTTGACCTCGGGTGGAGGTGCTACGTCGATTTTGACCTGTTCCGCCTTCGGCTGTTTTACATCCGCGGGGACGAAAGCACCTAGAAGGCGCCTCGCTTCAGCACCGTCGATCCAGAAGGAATCCTTCTTTTCGGCTTTTGCGGGAGGCCTTTTTTCTGCATTTGCCGAAATGGGCTTCTGATAGCTTTTTTCAGTTGCCGTGTTCAGCGTACGATCCCTTTGGAAGGTAAGCTCAGGTCTTATGACCTCGGATTCAAGGGCGTTGAGCACCGCATAGTAGACCGCTTCGAAAATGAGCCTTTCGCTCGTGAACTTCACTTCAAGCTTAGCAGGATGCACGTTCACGTCAACGGCGGCGGGGTTGATGTCGATATTCAGCACGCAGAAGGGAAACTTTTCATTTGGTATACGAGTCTTGTATGCCTGCTCCACAGCCGCCATAGCAGTCTTGCTTTTGACGTATCTGCCGTTGACAAAAAAGTTTTCCATGTTGCGATTTGACTTGAAAAGGTCGGGCTCGGAAATGTATCCTGTCACGGATATTCCGTCCGCGGCACGGGATACCTCGATGGTGCGGCTTGCGGTATCCTTACCGAATACGGCGTAGATGGCTGAATAAAGCTTTCCGTCACCCGAGGTGACAAATTTCATCTCGCCGTCGCATATGTATTTTATTGAAATATCGGGGCGTGACAGTGCGATGCGCTCAACCACAGCGCCAACTGCCACAGCTTCGGTCGTGTCCTTTTTGAGGAATTTCCGTCGTGCGGGGACGTTGTAGAACAGATCCTCCACCACAACGGTGGTTCCGTCGGCGCATCCTGTTTCGGTTATGTCGAGAACCTCTCCGCCTTCGGATGTAAGGATAGCACCCATTTGTGCGCCCTTGGGCTTTGAGAAGATACGCACCTTTGATACTGATGAGATCGCAGCAAGAGCTTCGCCTCGGAAGCCGAGGGATGAAATGTGCGAAAGATCGTCTGCTTCCTTTATTTTACTTGTGGCATGGCGAAGGATAGCCACGGGAAGATCCTCTGCATCCATACCGCATCCGTTGTCGGAGATGCGGATAAATGCAACGCCTCCGCGCTGTATCTCAACGGTTACGGTGGTAGCTCCCGCATCTATAGAGTTTTCAAGGAGCTCCTTGACGACAGATGACGGTCTGTCAACCACCTCGCCTGCGGCGATAAGATTCGCCACGTCAAAACCGAGTATATTTATCTTTCCCATAGGTCTGCTCCTTTCTTGGTTTTCGGGGCAACGATCACCCCCGGATCACGCTGTAACGGATGTTTGGAAATATACGCCTGGAGCACCAAGGTACTCCCCTGCATTGTACAGTCTCACATCAGTGCTTTTTTCCACTCAAAGATGAGGTTCATGGCTTCGATGGGAGTGAGGGTGTTTATATCGGTCTCACGGATACGGTCTGCCACATCCTCTGCAACGCCCGACATCATGCTGATGGTGCCGTCGCAGAAATCAACGCTTGCTGAAGCTTCAGCGGACTTTTTCTTAGGGGAGTCGGACTCAAGCTCCTTTAGAACTTCCTTTGCGCGCTTCGTTACCTCGGCAGGGACTCCCGCAAGACGGGCAACCTCAATTCCGTAGCTGTCGTCTGTAGGTCCCTTCACGATCTTGCGGAGGAATGTAACAGTCTCTCCGCGCTTCTTTGCGGCGATGTTGTAGTTCACAACTCCGTGTATCTTTGACTCAAGGTCGGTCAGCTCATGATAATGGGTCGCAAACATGGTCTTTGCGCCAAGCTTCTTGCCTGCGGTGTATTCCGCAACCGCGCGGGCGATACTCATGCCGTCATAAGTACTGGTGCCGCGTCCGATCTCATCGTAGATGATGAAGCTCTTTTTGGTTGCATTGCCCAATATGTAGGCAACCTCCTTCATTTCAAGCATGAAGGTGGACTGACCTGAAGCAAGGTCGTCGGAGGCTCCCACACGGGTAAAGAGCTTGTCGACGATGCCGATACGGGCACTTGACGCAGGAACGAAGGAGCCGATCTGCGCCATAAGGATGATAAGTGCGGTCTGTCTCATGTATGTGGACTTACCTGCCATATTGGGGCCTGTGATCAGCGCAAGGCGGTTGTCCGTAGTGTTGAGGTAGGCGTCGTTGGGCACGAAATACGTGTCACGTACAAATCTTTCAACAACGGGGTGGCGTCCGTCGCGGATATCCACTACGTCGCTTGTGTCAACCTCGGGGCAGACGTAATTGTTCTGTGCGGCGCACTCTGCAAGAGATACGAATACGTCGAGCCTTGCAAGAGCATCGGCAGATGCGCGTATTCTTATCTCAGCGTCGGCGACGATGCTTCTGATCCCCGAGAAAAGCTCATATTCAAGAGCATGGAGCTTGTCCTCTGCACCGAGGATGGTCGCCTCCATCTCCTTGAGCTCGTCGGTGATGTACCTTTCCTTATCGGAAAGGGTCTGTTTTCTTATATAATTTTCGGGTATCTGTTCCTTTGCCCAGCGGGGCGCTTCTATATAATATCCGAAGACTCTGTTATACCCGATTTTCAGGGCCTTCAGTCCTGTTTTCTCTTTTTCTTCGGCTTCGACTTTTTTTATCCAGTCCTTGCCGTTTGACATTATGTAGCGCAGCTTGTCAACGTCCTCATTGTATCCGTCGCGGATCATGCCGCCCTCTCGTACCTGAAAGGGAGGAGTTTCCACAAGCGCGTCGTCGATACAGCGGAAGATGTCCTCAAGGGTGTCAAGATTTTCGCGGATGGTCGCAAGCTCACCGCAGGTGATCCCTTCAAGCATGACCTTCACCGACGGAAGCACGCGGAGCGTTTCGGCAATTGCGCGAAGATCCTTACCTGTTGCCGTGCCGTAAGTCACCTTGGTCACAAGTCGCTCAAGGTCGAGAACTCCCGCAAGAACGGCACGTATCTCCTCGCGGAGCATGAAGCTGTCCTTCAGCTCTCCGACAGCCTTTTGACGCTCGCCGATTGCACGTGCGTTTGTCAGGGGATGCTCGATATACTTTTTAAGAAGACGTGCGCCCATTGCCGTGCCCGTTCTGTCGAGCACCCAAAGGAGCGAGCCTTTTTTATCCTTGGTCAGCATGGTCTCCGAAAGCTCAAGATTGCGTCTTGTTGAGATGTCCATCTCAAGAAATTCGGAGCAGTCGTAGGTAGAGAGATCACGAATGTAGGAAATATCCTTCATCTGTGTCTCTTCGATGTATTTGAGAGCCGCGCCTGCTGCCACAAGAGCCGCTCTCGGCTTTCCCGAAACGGCAACCTCACCAAACTGACGCTCACATCTCTCAATACAGTCTGTCTGATTAAAATATCTGGGCGAGCCATCGGTAAGAAGCGCTGAGGTGCGCTCCTTTATGAAGTCTGCTGTGTGGGGAAGCTCTTTTATGGGAACATTCGTGATTATTTCCCTCGGAGAGTAGGTGGAAAGCTCGGCTGTAACGCTGTCGTCGGCGCTTGCAGCCTCAACTGAGGTTGCGCAGATGAAGGCGGTGGAGATGTCCGCAAAGCAAAGTCCTACCGTGGAGCCGTCATTATAGACGGTGCAGAGATAGTTGTTCTTATCATCGGCAAGGAGGTCGGATTCGATGACAGTACCGGGAGTTATGACTCTGACTACCTCGCGGCGAACGAGAGTTTTGGTTTTTGAAGGATCCTCTGTCTGCTCACAGATGGCGACCTTATATCCCTTTTCGATGAGCTTGCCTATATAAGGCTCGCAGGAGTGGAAAGGAACACCGCACATGGGTGCGCGCTGTTCTTCTCCGCAGTCACGTCCCGTTAAGGTCAGCTCAAGCTCACGGGAAGCAAGCTGGGCATCCTCAAAGAACATCTCATAGAAGTCTCCGAGACGGTAGAAAAGGATATAGTCAGGGTACTGATCCTTAATTTCAAAATATTGCTTCATCATCGGCGTCAGCGCCATAGTGATCTCCTTCCGCCTTATGGCTTCAAAAATATCATATTTTCTTTTCTGAAGAAAAGAAAATATTTCAAATTCGGCAAAGCCGAATATTTCACTCGCGAAGCGAATTTCACATTTGCCTTCGGCAAATATTTCACTTTTCAAACGTCATTGTAAAATGACGTTTGAAAAATCTCAGTGACATCCTCCGCAGGAAGAGCAGTCATGTGCACAGGGGCGCTCGCCGGTGATGGCAAACTCGATCTCGCCCATGACCTCGGTGTAAAGATGGTCAAAGTCATGCTTTGCTGTCATGTATGCTGTGTATACGGGATGTGTGGTGATCTTATCATAGAGCTCGTCTGTGCGGGTGCTGATCTTCTCACGTACACTCTCATCGGAATCCGCAGAGCTCATGAGAAGCTCCTGCTGTACGTTGTACTCACCGATAAGACCCATAAGCTCTTCGCTTCTCTGATAGTCCTCGAGAGCAGCGTTCAGCTTGGTGCAAGCGGGATCGTTCTTGATAAGGTCGCCGAGAATGTGTGCGGCTTTCATGATTGAATCGTTCATTTTAAATACTTCCTTTGTTATATTTTTTAATGTATATAAGGTGCCCGTCAGACGAGCTTTCCTTCAAGTGTGTAGGGCGTCGCCGCGGTGATCTCCACGGTAACGAGCTGACCGACCAGAGATGCATCCCCCTTGAAATGCACGGGACGGACCGGGTCTCCCCTTCCCGTAAGCATGGTGTTGTCGGTCTTGCTCACTTCGTCGACCAGAAGCTTTAGCTTTTTGCCAACAAAGCGGCTGTTTTTCTTTTCGGATATGGAATCCTGAAGAGCTGTGAGCCTCCTGAATCTCTCGGATGATACCTCTGCGGGAATCTGATCCTCCATTTCAGCCGCAGGTGTGCCGATTCGGGGTGAGTAGATAAAAGAGAATATCATGTCATACTCTGCGTAGCGGATCATGTCAAGCGTGGCTTCAAAATCCGCTTCTGTCTCGCCGGGGAAGCCGACGATGATGTCGGAGGTGATGCTCACATCGGGAACTTTTTTCTTCAGCTCGTCGAGAATGCCCTTGTAATGAGCCGAGGTGTAGCGGCGGTTCATCCGGCACAGGATCTCGTCACTTCCCGACTGAACCGGCAGATGAAAGTGCTTTACAGCTTTTTCTTCGGTTGCCATAACGTCGATAAGCTCGCTTGATGCGTCCTTCGGGTGGCTCGTCATGAATCTCACGCGGAAATCTCCGTCAAGAGCGCAAACCTTTTTCATGATGGATGCGAAATTTTCCCCGATGTCGAGATCGCGTCCGTAGGAGTTTACATTCTGTCCGAGAAGAGTGATCTCACGTGCTCCGCCTTCGATAAGCCGCTTGGCTTCGGCTATAATGTCATCGGGCAATCTGCTTCTCTCGCGTCCGCGCACATAAGGCACTATACAGTATGAGCAGAAATTGTTGCACCCATACATGACCGACAGCCATGCCGAGTGGCGTGAGGATGTAACTGTCGGTATGTTTTCGGCTATTTTGTAGTCCTTGCTGATTATGAAGCTGCGTCCCTTTCCCGAGACGTATTTTTTCACGAGGGACGGCACCATGTGGATAGCACCCGTGTCAAATGTGAAGCTGACATAGGGGAAGCTCATTTTCAACTTATCCGCACGGTGACGCTGTGTCACCATACAGCCGCCCACACCGATAACGGTGTCGGGATGCGCTTCCTTTATATGCTTGTATTCTCCGATGAAGGACAGCGCTCTCTTCTCGGCGTGCTCGCGGATGGCACAGGTGTTTACAAGGATCAGCCGAGCCTCGGCGGGGTCGTCAACACGGCGGTAGCCCATGAGAGCGCACAGTCCCGCAAGGCGTTCGCTGTCTGCCTCATTTTGCTGACATCCGAGAGTGTGTATGAAGTATCCGGGGGCAGCTTCGCCCACAAGCCCGCGAGCGGCAAAGCCATCGGCGATCTCACGCGCTGTATTAAGCTGTGCCGATACCTCGGACTTATCTATATGTTTAACTTTGTTTTGCAAGGTGCTTTCTCCTTAAGAGGGATTTCTGAGTGTGTAGCTTTCGCTTTCGAGTTCAAAGTCTCCGTCGGCAATTCCGTCGGTCAGCACGATCTCTCCGTCCTCCGTAATGAATACGGCTTCAAAGCTTACGCTTCCCGAACGGTACAGCTCCATAGCTTTTTCCTCGCCCATGACGAAAAGGGCTGTGGAAAGTGCATCGGCAACGGCTCCGCTCTGACACCATACGGCAACGCTGACTATATCCGAGTCTGCGGGACGTCCCGTTTTTGCGTCTAAAATGTGGTGGTATGTCTCGCCGTTTTCGGTAAAGAATCTTTCATAGCTTCCGGAAACTGCGATAAATCCGCTTCGTATATTCAAATATCCTGCTACCTTCGAGGTGTCGGCGGGATCACATATACCCACCTTAAAGGGCTCGCTATCATCCTTTTCACCGAAAACGCCGATGTTTCCGCCCATGGATACAAGACCGTATGATACTCCCTCGCCTGCAAGGTATTCCACAAGCTCCTGCGCGGTGTAGCCCTTAGCCACTCCGCCAAGGTCGATCTTACATTCGCTGTCGCTTTTTGTGATCTTTTCGTCACTTATCGCAAGAGAGTCAGCCGAGATGTGCTTAAGTGCCGCTTCGATTTCCGCATCGTCGGGAACAGGCCCGCCGCCCGTCACATTCCAAAGAAGGGAAAGTGCACCGATGGTATGAAGATAGGCACCGTCTGTAAGAGATGAAATGTTTTCAGCCGTACGAAGGGTAGAAAGAAGAGATGCATCGGGCGAGAGGATCATGTCTGCTCCGTTGTTAAAGGCGTAGAGCTGAGATGACTCGTCGTACGCAGACATCAGCTTTTCGTTCTCTGCGATTATCATGGAGCTTTTCTCACAGAGCTCATCGAATCTGTCGTCAGAGATACCGTCTGCACTTACGCGGAGCGTGATGTAGGTGTCCATGCCGTAGATCACCTGATCCTTGTATTCAGCCCCGGCGGAGCACCCTCCGAGAAGGAACAGGAGTGTCAAAATGAGAAGTGATGAAATGATTCGCTTTGCCATAACAGAGCTTCCTTTCTGCACTTGCTTTTATTTTAGTTTTATCTTGTCGGTGTATTTTACGACAAAAGGATAAACATAGTTCATGAGAATACCCGAAAGTGTGCCGCAGATGACCGAGGACATGGCAAGCACGGGCAGGTAATAGAAGGTGTAAACACTTCCCGTGAGCACGGCGGCGCAGATAAGCTGACCTGTGTTGTGGCAGAATGCCGACAAAACGGACAGACCCACGAAGCTCATGCGGCGCGGCTTTACGTAATACATTACGAGAAGAAAAATATACGAGAGCACAGCGCCCGATGCCGACATGGCAAAGTAGACGGGGGTGCCGAACAGCAGAGCAAACAGGCACACTCTGACAAATGACACTCCAAGTGCAGCCGACGGCGACAGCGCGAAAGCGGCGGTAACTGCTACATTGGCAAAGCCGGGCTTTATTCCGGGAATGGCTGTAACGGGTGGGATAAGATGCTCGGCGTATGAGATCATGAGTGCCGCTGAGGCAAGCATTGCCGCCATGGTCAGGCGTTGGGTGCGCCATTTAGCCGATGATGAAATCCGCATCGCTTTCACCCTCCGATTCTATAACCAGCGACAGCCTTGCGGGAACGCATACGGCAGACTGTCCGCTTTTTGAAATTTCCCCGCGGTGTACGCAAATCTTGTCGGGACAGTCCGAGCTTTCCACTCTCGCTTTTCCGTTTTCGACAACGATATGAAGGTCGATGCCGTTTGATGTGATGTCAAATTCCGTGTCCTCGCTTAGCGGAAGGACGGTTCGGGTGTCGGGTGTGCGAAGGACGCACACATCTCCTTCGCTTTTGCCGAAATAAGACACGGCAAAGACCGAAAAGCCGAGAAGCAGTACCAAAGCGGCGGCGACCAGATCGCCGAGGCAGAACTTGTTTTTTAATCTGTTCAAGCTTACAACACCGCCTTCACTTTGATTTTGACACTACTCTCGCATTATATCAATATATTATATCACAAACCACTCATTAAAGTCAATAAAAATGTGCAGCTCCGAGGCAGTGAGAGAATACAAATCCGATCACGTATTTACAATTACGGTGAAGTGTGGTATACTTATCACATAATGTGAAAGGATGTTGTTTTGCCATGGAAAAGCTTATACAGTACGCTACAAAGTCATCGTATTATGACGGGAAATTCGGCGGCGGTGACGGTTGGATCGCCGCAGGCATGGGATACCTTGCGAAAACAAAAAGCGGGCGTCTTATTGCGATCGACGGAGGCTTTCCCGAGGATGCCGAGGATTTTGTAAAGCTTCTTTCCGACTATTCCGATGGAGGTACACCCGAGGTAGAACTCTGGATCATCACCCATCCACATATAGACCACTACGGAGTCGTACGTGGTATTACAGAAAGCAAAGAACTGTCAAAAAAGGTTAAGATTAAACAGATTCTTTGCCTTTTCGAAAAGGAATTTGCTGAGATCGAAGAGAATGATTTCGTTAAGGACGGCATAGCTGTGCTGGGGCACGCCATTGATGTTACGGGAGCGGAGCTTATCACCCCGAAGGAAGGTGATGAAATCTGTATAGACGGTGCCAATATAAAAATTCTGTCACTGCCCGAGTTCACCATGGACTACGACACCCCGAATTATCTGTCCATTATCTTTATGCTGACACTCGGTGAAACGAAGGTGCTCTTTACGGGAGACGCCACAAGCGAGAGACTTGAAAAAGCGGCCACACTCGGGGATGAGCTGAAGTGTGACATTCTGCAGATGCCTCATCACGGGCTTTGCGACACGGGAGATATTGATTTTTATAAAGCGGCAGGAGCCAAAACGGTTCTTGTACCCATATGCAAGGCAGGCGAGCGTTCAATGAAAAGCGGATATTACGGCGATGCTGTAAAGGCGAACGAATATGCCGAAGCAAATGCGGAGAAGATATACCGTTCATATGAAGGTACTCTTGAAATACCTGTTAAGTGAAAAAGCTTTCACCCCATTTCCATGATCGGAAATGGGGTGAAGCTGTATCAGATCGCTGACAAAGGTCTTGCGCTGACAAAATGCACAAAAGTTTTGATCGACCTTTTTTAAAAGGGCGCAGGGTCTTGGGGCAGCGCCCCGAGTCGCAGCTACTTCGCTAAACGAAGTAGGACAGAGTGCGAAATCCCCCTTATTCGTCCAAAAAGCGACCCGCACCAAACGAAGTTTGGTGACGCACTTCGCGCAAGCGAACGTGCTGCAGCTCGCGCATTCCTTTTTCTTTTGATTTAGTCTTTGTTTAATTTGACAAACCCTGTGCTTTGCACAGGGTTTGTCAGTAAGGTGAAACTGTATTATAAAATATCTTTTACATAAACCTTCTTCTTGTTCGGGTCAGCGGAGGAAATGTATCTTTCCGTGTCGCCGATCATGGCGTATTCGCCGCCCTCGTCGCTGTATATTTTGTAGAGTGAATATGCGCGGATGGCTCTTGCTTCAAGAGTGTCTGCGATAATGTCACTGCCGCTTACACGTTTCCATGTTCCTGTGAAGAACTCGAAGGCCGCGTAGCTTGATTCAACATCGGCTGCGGGGATCGCGGACAGATCAAAACTGTCGTTTTGTTCTTCCTCTGTCAGATTATATAGAACGCAGGCAAGATCGTCCCCCTTCTCGTTCCATGCACGGAAAACGCCTTCGTGGGTGTACAGACAGTCAAGGGTGGGGTAAGCCGCGTGATCAAAGCGGTAGTGCATACCGTCATGACCTACCGTGCGGTAGATAACCTCGGGGTTACACTCTTCGGGGTCACTGACATAGCAGGGACCGTCGTTGATGGCGCGGAGAGTTGCACTGTGAACGGCACTTTCCTCGTGTGACGACCACCACATATCAAAGTCACAGCAGCACATCATGTCGTGCCATACTGCACCGTACACGTTGACCATGGCAAAATCGTGTATATCAACGTAGAAGCCTGAGTCTTCGTAAATACCGAAATCGCGGCTGTTTCTTGCAACTACCGTGTAAGGGCGTGCATATACATTTTCGCAGTCCATGCCCATGCAATTGAAAATAATACCGTCGAAATATTTTTTTGCAGCCTCTTCGATATAGCTGTGAGCACGGCGGCAGGCGATCTGCGTAGGCATCTCACCTTCTATTACGTTCGGGTACGTGCTCTGGCTGTCTATCTTTACAAAGTCAACTCCGCAGTCCGCAAGGTACGCGTACCACTCATCCCAGAAGGCTCTGCCTTTTTTCTCGTCAAGAGAGGGAATGAGAAGACCACCCTTTGTCTTCATGAGATTGTCCTTTGTCTTGCGGTGTGCCTCGCTTCCTTCTTCAATGCCGTGCCAGTATGCAGCCATCGCGTGCCACACGCCCACCTTCTCAACACCGTAGTCGTTCTTGATTCGTGAGATCATAGCCTTGAGACCCTCGGGGATCTTTACAGGATCGCAGAGAGTATCGGTCATGTACTTGCCGTCATAGGACTGCCAACCGTCATCGATAAGTACCCAGCGGAGCGGAATGTTCTTCGCCTTGTATTCGTCCAGCTTTTTGTAGATAAGCTCAGAGGTGATGTCAAGCTCATATGTATTAAAGGTACAGTAACCGAGCTTGCCCACCATTTCGGGGATCTCACGTTCCTCTTTGAGTGGGACGCGGATGGCACCCTTGCGCCTTGCATAGCGGAAGTTGTTCTTTATAGCCTTAAAAGGATCGCTTGAGCGTGATACAGCGAAGATGGGACCGCAAATATCCTGACGTCCCGTTTCGAATACGGACACATGGAATCCGGCACCGTCGAAATCGCATCGGTAGTCCTCGCCGCAGATACCAAGGATATTATAATGGGTATCTCCGAATTTCACGAGAGCTGTGTGTGTGCGGTTACCGAGGGACTCAAAATCGGGGTAATACGCGGGCTGGAGACAGCAGGTGTACATATGGTAGTATGCACGGATAGCATCTGGCTTCACGCTTCCGCCGATAGAAAGATTTACAGAGTTTTCACCCACAAATCTGTCGAAATTGTATCTGTTGTGGACAGCCTCGAGACTGAAGAGAACAGAGTCTCCTTCGGCATCGGCGATTATTCGGAAGCTGTCGTAGCCCCCTACGTCAGCAGTGAAAACGCCGCCGTTTTCCGTTTCTTCATAATCGAAGCTGATCTGTTTGACGGATCCGTTTTTCGTGAATCTTAAGCTTCCGGCAAGCCCGCCGAGAATATTTTCTTTGATAAAACTGAGAAATTCGTTCATTTTGATACCGTCCTTTTGAAAATTATTCTATTTTTTATTCTATTATACCACATATTATACTTTTTTCAAGGAAGCAAATGATTTTTTTGCAAATCAGTTGCGAAGAGAGGGCAAGCTTTGCTATAATATAGTCAGAGATATAATTCCCTTTTCGGAAAGGATGCATCATCATGTTTAAAACATCGGCAGAATTTATGGCAGAGAAAAAGTGGGGCGTTTTCAATCACTACCTGTACTGTGAAATATGCAGAGTGGGAGACGCGCATAACAGAGACACGGGAATCACCGACTGGAACCGTGCAGTTGATATGTTCGACGTTGAGCGTGCCGCATACAACCTTCATAAGATGAATGCAGGGTACTATTTTATCACTCTCCAGCAGTCAACTCCGCATCTCCTTGCACCAAACGAGACCTTCGACAAGATAGCGGGAACAAAGCCCGGCGAAGCCTGCGCTGTGCGTGACCTTCCAATGGAGCTTTCACATGAGCTTGAAAAGTACGGCATCGACCTTTGCCTCTACTTTACCGGCGACGGACCTTCAAACGATGTGGAAATAGGCAGAAGATTTGACTGCTTCACACCATGCGACGGCGTTCAAAGAAGTCCCGATGAGACTTTCTGCGAAAAGTGGGCGGCTGTTCTCGGTGAATACGCAGAGAGGTACGGCAAGCGTGTCAAGGCTTGGTGGATAGACGGCTGTTATAAGGAGCACTGGGGATACACGGATGAGCTTCTTTCTATTTATCACCGTGCTGTAAAGCGCGGAAATCCCGATGCTGCCTGTGCCTTCAATGACGGAGTGAAGGATGGCTTCTGGAAGGGCTACCGCGATGAGGAGTTCATCTGCGGAGAGTTTAACGAATTTCGTCTCATTCCGTATAACAAGTCCATAGAAGGAGCACAGGCTCACATTTTAGCTCCGCTTGGATATTACACCGACTCCATGGAGATCCCCGGCTGGGCACAGAAGGGCTGTAAGCATACGAAGGAATATATGCGTGACTATATCAGAAATGTCAGCCGTGTGGGAGGCGCTGTTACCGTCGATATGTTCGTAAGCATTGACGGAAGCCTTGATCCCGAGCAGGAGACCCTTATGAGATGGGTCGGAGAAAACCTATAACTGTAAAAAAGTCTTCGGGCGCAGCACAAGACCCGAAGGCTTTTTTGCTGATATATTTACAAAAAAGTTTTTATTATCACGCCTGCTGTTCCTTTGCCGTTCTTGACTAAAGAACGCGAATGTGGTATAATTTAATGTGGAGTTTTATAAATGACTCCGATGCACCGGCAGTAAATCACAGAAAGGTACAGTCCATATCATGCGCAGAGCAAGACTTGTAATATGTATCATATTTGTATTGGCGCTTGCCGCTTTTATGCTTTTCTATCTGATCGGCATAGGCAAGCAGAGCGCCGATGCGCCCACACTTTCAGGCACCGAAAGCCTTACCGTAAAAGCTCCCTTCACGGACGAAATGCTCCTTTCGGGCATCTCGGCAGCAGATAAGAAGGACGGGGATCTCACATCCAAGGTATATGTGGACTCCGTGTCAAGCATCACAGACAGCGGCGTGTTCATTTGCACCTACGCTGTGGCAGACAGTGACGGAAATGTGACAAAGCTTGAAAGAAGTGTTACGGTGGAGGACTATACCTCTCCTGAAATTTACCTCAAAGCTCCGCTGAAGGTAACCACAAGAGACAAATTCAACGTGCTCGATTTCTTCGGTGCTGACGATATGCTGGACGGAGACATCTCGGAAAGCATCCGTCTTGTCGCTTCGGATATCACCGCCAAGGTATCAGGCGAATACAGCGTTACCGTTGAGGTAACAAGCTCCCATGGAGACAGCTCCTCCATGACCGCAAGCCTTTTGATCGAGAACCATTCTCCATACCGTCCCATAATCGAGCTTACGGAATTTTTCGTCACCGCTGAAATCGGAAGCGAGCTTCAGGATCCGTCAAAGTACCTCGCATCCGTCACCCCCCCGCAAGGCGGCGAGGAAATAGCCCTGTCCGAGGTAAGCATTGACACAAGTGACCTCGACATGACAACTCCCGGCACATATACCGTATACTATACCGTGGCGCCTCATGGAGAGCTTCCCACGGAATCCAACACTGCCACGGCACTTTTGACCGTGTCGGTAAGATAACAGGGGGCTCTATGAGAAAAAAAGGAGTCAAACGAACCTTGAGCTTTGCCACCATCGGCAAAGACATAATAGGCAATATTTTGTATATTTTTCTCGGCTCAGTAGCGGCGGTGCTTGCTGTCATTGTGATACAGCAGCTCACATATTCCCCTGTTTATACCTCCGAAGCGGTAATGTACGTCCGTCCTGTCGACAGCTCGGAGCAATCACCTGCCTCATACAGCAATGCCGAAAAGCTTGCCGTTGCCTTTGAAGAGGTCATCTCCGATGACGTTATGAAGGACAAGCTGGCAAGCGAATCCGACATAGATCTTGACGGCGTAGAGTTCTTCGCAAATGCTCTCAAGGACACTCATTTCGTTTCCATCGGTGCCGAGGCATCCGATCCGATAAGTGCAAAAAAGGGAGCGGAGCTTCTTCTTGACGGTCACGGTGAGCTGACCGGACTCATTTCCGGAAGCATGGAGCTTGCTCTTCTCAGCGCACCCGTTACACCAACAGCTCCTTCAAACTCTGTTTTGAACACTCGGCTGACTATGTGGAGCGGCATTGTCGCCTTTGCTTTACTCACCTCTGTCTTCGCGCTTATCTCCTTCCTTGCAGATACAATAAGCACAGTTTCAGAGCTTGAGTCCCGTCTTGGCGTGCCTGTCATCGGAAGCGTGGTCAGCGACACCGGAAAAAAATCTTCTTCAGCCCGTATCGCAGGCGATTCGGTCGCTCTGCTTATTACAAACAAGGCTGCAGGAGAGACCTTTAAGGATAACATCAACAGCCTTGCCGCAAGATTTGAGTATCTTGCACGCGGCGGTTCAAAGACAGTTATGGTAAGCTCCTTCGGAACCAACGAAGGAAAGAGCACGCTTTGCGCGAATGTGGCCCTCGCTCTTGCCGAAAGCGGGCTTCGCGTCCTTCTCGTTGATGCCGATATGAGAAACTCATCTCAGTACCGTATTTTTGACCTTAAGGAACAGCGCGGACGTTCCTTTATCGAGTTCATGAAGGGAAGCTGCTCCTTTGACGATGCTGCTGTTACCCTTAAGGGAGGAGCTGTACTCCTTCCTGTGTACGAATACATCGAGGACTCTGCCGAGATACTTGGTACAAGCCGCTTCGAGCACGCTATCAACTCCGTCAGCGACCGTTTTGATATAATCATCGTGGACACGCCCCCCACAGCCTTTGTGGCAGATGCGGAGATCATAGCAGGCAAGTGCGCCTGCGCCCTGCTTGTGGTACACAGCAATGTTTACAGTGCATCAAGCATTCTCAGCGCTGTGGAAGCTCTTGAGCAGGCATCACCCCGCTTCTGCGGCTGTATCTTAAACGGCACAGCTCCTCAAAGAAGCTTTTCACTCCGCCTGCCACGCGAAAAAAGCGAGCTTTGACATAACGATCTGGGATAAAGCGATCAAGCTTGAACGCAGTTCCGCGTGAGAATCTTCAAGTCACTCTTGTGTCCTGCTGACAGCAGTCGGTCAGCATTTCCTTCATCCTAAGTCATGGGAAGCATCACAAATCAAGGAAAGGTATAGCCATCAGATGAGTGATATAAACAGAAAAACAGAAAGCGCCAAGGACGAGGACATTGAGCTGTCCGCTCTTGTGCGGTATCTTGCGGAAGCCTGCCGCCGCTTTGCCCCGCTTCTTTGCGCTCTTGTACTGATATTTGCCGTTGCCGGAAATATCTTTGAGAGGGTCACCTACACAGATACTCATTCCGCCACAGCTACCTTCGCCCTTAATCCCGCACAGCTCGAAGCCATTGATAACGGAAGCGGAACGAAGCACACACCCTATTCGTCAATAACCGCAGAACAGCTTGCTGATTCCTTTGTCAGCACGGTGAATTCATCCTTTTTTGCCGATCTTGCGGCAGAGCAGCTTGGCAAAGACGAGCTTGATGCCACCATTAAAGCGACCCGCGTTGGCGAAGAATCCAACTACATCACGGTAAGCGTAAAGAGTAGCAGTGACAAGGAGCTTCCCGAGCGTGTCCTTTCAGTGATCTCTCCGATCTATACACGGATCATGGAAAACACGGTAGGCGCGGTCTCCGTGGAGGGCTTCAGCTCAGGAAGCGAAAGCTCAGCGGCTCCGTCCGTCATCTTTTTGACCGTCAAATACACCGTATTTGCAGTCCTTCTTTGGGGTGTGCTCGTGCTTATATACTCAATGACCCGCGACCGCATCCTTTCAAAGGATGATGTAAGCGAGAAGCTGGGGCGTACCTGCTTTGCAACTCTTCCCCATACAGGACGCAGAGCCGACGCACGTCAGGGCGGTATAGATATTCTTCTCAAGGGCACGAATCCCATATTTGCCGAATCAATAAAGCTTCTCGCCTCAAAGACCGCCCGCGGCACTGACAGCGAAAAGGGTAAGCTTATCACCCTGACTTCTGCCTCAAAGGGAGAGGGCAAATCCACCGTTGCTGTAAATCTTGCCGCTGCTTTATCCATGAAAGGCTGCAGCGTTCTGCTCATAGACGGCGATCTTCGCACTCAGAATCTCAAAGAGATGCTTGGCATAGTTCGTCCCACCAAGGGTCTTCTGGACATCGTGGAGGGTGCTGTAAAGCGAAGCGAGTTTATTTATTCCGATGATAAGCTTCCCTTCAGCCTTATCTGCGGAGACCGTACCACCTCATCCACCGCACGCGTGATCCGTTCGAAGAGAATACGCAGTATGCTTGATATGCTGCGCGGTCAGTACGACATTATTTTGATCGACGCACCTGCAAGCGCCGACTACAGTGACGCTGCCGCCCTCTCCGGATATGCAGACGAGGTATACTTCATTATCCGCGAGGATACGGAGGATGTGAAGCGGATAATTCACGGTATCGATTCCGTGGAAAGTGCCGGTATACAGATCAAGGGATATATACTGAACTGCTCTTCCTCCGAGCTTGGCGGAGTTTACGGCTATGGCAAGAAATACGGCTATGGCAAGTACGGCTATGGCAAGTACGGCTACGGAAAGTACGGATACGGCAAGCGTAAAAGCGCAGACAGCGAAAATACAGATTTTTAACAATAACTGTATTAGGTTTGCAAGTACCATGCTTTTAACCGAATAAAACAAAAGCACCAAAAAAGGGAGCTGCGAAATTTCGGCTCCATGTCAATAGTTGGGGTAGATAAAAAATCAAATAAAACAAAGAATAATAAAAAGCGATAGTAAAAAGGGGTATGAAGCGAAGCGGAATACCCCTTTTTACTATCGCGGCGCGCGCTTGGCGGAGGCGCAAAAGAG
>JAFUPK010000112.1 GCA_017481265.1 Clostridia bacterium | reverse complement strand
TGTATGGATGTAACCTTACGTAACGGGAGACCACAGGTCTCCCCTACGGCGGTTCTGAATTTTCCACTGTATGGGCACCAACGCAATTGCGTTGGTGACGTGTTTCGCGAAGCGAATACACTGGCGACACCTATGTGGTCGTCCGTTCGAACGCCCCACGCCGTACGGTATGGCTTCACGCAAATCTTCATCCCACGTCTCACATTTTCATTTTTCGAAGAAAATGAAAATATTTCACATTCGGCAAAGCCGAATATTTCATACGCGAAGCGTATTTCACATTTTCGCGGAAGCGAAAATATTTCACATTCTGCAAAGCAGAATATATCCTCACCGTCCTGCGATCTGCTTTATCACCTCTGCGGCGGCGATCATGCCCGCTACAGGTGGAACAAATGATACGCTTCCCGGCGCGTGTCTGCCGCCTTCGCTGTCTGCCACTGCTCTGCAGGGCACCTCATCCGACCAGACCACCCGAAGCTTTTTGATCCCGCGCTTTCTGCATTCCCTGCGGATCACAGCAGCCAAGGGACAGGTGTTGGTCTTTGATATATCCGACACGGTAAGTCTGGTGGGGTCAAGCTTATTTCCCGTTCCCATGGAGCAGATTATCGGCACACCGAGCCTCTCAGCCTCTTCGATAAGAAAAAGCTTCGATTTCACCGTATCAATGGCGTCAATTATGTAATCATACCTGCCGAGGTCTATGCCGCAGGTATCCTCGGGGGTATAGAAATGCTCGTACCCCACAAATCGACAGCTCGGTGCGATGTCAAAGACTCTCCTGCGAGCCGCCTCCACCTTCGGGAGCCCCACTGTGCTGTCCGTTGCTATGATCTGCCTGTTTATGTTGCTTTTTGACACAGCATCCGCATCCACCACGCAGATCTCACCCACTCCCGCTCTTGCGAGAGCCTCAATAGCGGCACCGCCGACGCCACCTGCGCCGAACACGATGACCCGCGCCTGCGAGAGCCGCTCCATCCCTGTTTCGCCGAGGACGAGGGCGCTCCGCTCAAATCTTTCGTCTGTCATATACTACTTTATACATCCATTTCTTTTTTCAGAAGCTCTTCATCAACGGTCACTGTATTCTTTTCAGCCGCAGTCTCAATGGCAGAGCTTACTGCATTTTCCCGAATCTCGCTTACAATGCTGTATTTCCATTCGGGGAGTCCTGCCTTATCAATATAAACGATGTGCCAGCCGTACTCCTCGGTATAAGTCATTCCAAGATCTCCTTCGGCGTTCTTGCCGCCGAATACCCACTCGTCAAAGGCCTTCACAAACATACCCTTGCGGCAGTTCTCCATGAGACCGCCATTATTCTTGTTGGCCGTATCGGCAGAGTATTCCTTTGCAAGCTCCTCAAACTTAGAGATAAATCTGTCCGTTCCGAGGACAGCTTCAAGCTCCTCGAGAGCCTCTCTTACCTTGGTATCGTCCTCATATTCATCCTTGGAGAAGAGGATATGACGAACGTCTGCGGTAGCCATGCTCTCATCGCGTCCTGCTTCTCTTGTAATAAGAACTACGGTGTAGATGTCAGCAAGAGCGGACTCATCGTCGCCTTCCTTGTGCTCGTGCGCTTCCTTCTCTGTGAACATCTTAACGTCGCCTGCCTTGGTGTGCTCGTCAAATGCCCATACAAGAGTCTCATCATCCTTTGTATAGGTGGCAGTCTTTATGAAGCTGTCCTTCTGCGCCTCATAGGCTGCATCGGTGAGGCCGAACTCGTCAGTGAGGTAGTCCTTCAGGAAATCCTCAAAGATCTTCTGTCTCTCCTCGAGAGTGTCGGCGCGGTCAAGGTCAGCCTTGAGATTGCCTGCATCCTCGCGGCTCTTCTTCACAGCCTCATCGCGGTCCTTGGTAAGGAATGCATCACCTGTCTCATCTGTCTGCTCTCCTTCTTCAAGGTAGAGATCGTTAAAGTCAAAGGTGAAGCTGATATACTCTGTCGTATCGTATTGCTTGGGATCTGCGGCGTATATTCTTTCCACAGTTCCGTCGGAGGTGTCGGCAAGCTGCTCTGCAAGACTTATGTACTTTTGGTAGAGCTGCTGCAGCTCAAAATGCTTTCTCAGCGTGTCGGCGGTAACTTTCTTGCCGTACAACGCTTCAAGATATTCTTCTGTAGTAACTCCCGCGTCATCAGCGTATTCATCAAATTTCGCTACGGCTGCCTCTATTTGAGAATGATCCTCCTCGGTGAGAGCTATGCCCGACGCTTTTGCCTGCTCAGCACAAGCGAGGAGCTTTTCAACTTCCGAGAGCGTCATGGCGAGGAAGAAGTCATACCATGTGCCTTCGCTTGCCATCGTGCATTCCTGCTCCTTCAGGGACTTACTCGGGTCGATGACTATATAGTCCGACAAACCGTAGGACTCAAGCATTGAAACATATGAGTTGTAAACGGTGCGGAAGTAATATGTCATATCCGTAACGCTAAGGGAATAGTTTTCCGTCTTTACTGCGGGAATTTGGATTATTTCCTCTGCATTCGGATCGCTGAGGAAGCTTGCGGACTGCTCATGCACAGTTTCTGTTTTTTCTGTAACTGTATTATCCTCGTTTTTTCGGCAACCGTTAAGCATGGTCATACCTCCGATAAGCATTGATGCCGCCAGGAGCATGGATGAAGCTCTCAGCTTGGCTGTTGTCAAAGCAGTGTTATTCGTCTTTTTCATGGTAAATGCCCCTTTTATTAAGTGTCGTATTCATCCGATGATATCTATGCTGTAAAATGCCTGTCTGTCGGCGGTCACGGGGAATTTTTCAGCCGCCGCCTTCTTTGCGGAATCTACCGCAGCCTCTTCGATCAGAGCGCGCGCCCGGGCTTCCCACATGGGAACGCCGTTTTCGTCAAGGCTTTCGTTGCGTCCGCCGCTTCTGGTCACCATGACCACAGTGAGCGCGGAGCTGTTCCCGTCGCGGATAAGCCTTACGTCACCTGTATTTGCGGAGAATGCGAAGCTTGTGACCTCGTCACCGTCATCCTTGGAGACATTTGTGTTCACGATATGCTCATCCTTCAGCTCGAGAAACTCGTCCTCGGTGAGCCCCCTGACCTCGGTGGTGTAGTAGCGGATGTATTCAAGAAAATCATCCCTTGTCTTTTGTGCGGCGAGGGCTTCAGCGTACTCCGTTTCCCCTGCAGCAAAGACGTAAACAAGGAAGTCCGCCGTATCGAGCCTGCTTTGATACTGAGCGTAGTAGTTTTCGAGGGCGTTATGTGATGTATCCGCGCTGTCGGAGACGGCTCTCAGGTACTTTTCGGCAAGGTAGGAAAGCCTGAGCGCCGAGGTTATGTCACCTGCGGTGACGGTGCTTCCGTAGACGGAGGCGATGTATGCGCTTTCGCTCATTCCCTTTAATCGAGCCGTACGGTACAGCTCATTTAAAGCACCGTCGATCTTCTCGTTGTCGGAATCATCGAGAGCAATTCCCTCAGCCTTTGCCGCCTCGCAAAGCACAAGCTGCTCGGTGAAGCTGAATTCCGCCTGCACGGCAAAATATTCAAGCCACGATTTGACCGAGGCATCGACGGCACAGCTTTGAGAGCCGAGGCTCTGCCCGGGTACGATACCGAGATCTGCGGCGGAAAGACCAAGCTCGGCAAGCCCATCGCAGAAGGAAGAATAGGTCTCGCGAAGGAGATAGGCGATCATTTTGTCGGTGACCTTAAAGTTTTCCGTGTACATAATGTCCTTGTCGGGGAGATTTACAGATATTTCGCCGGATGGGACGATGGGAGCCTTAGTATCGGCGGGCGATTTTGAGCTACAGGAGGACAATGCGGCGACAAGCAAAGCTGCGGTAAATATTGAAATAAGTTTTTTCATAAAGCACCAGAGGAAGATATTCGTCTTTGACGAATGTGATATATTTTCGCTTCTGCGAAAATGTGAAATACGCTTCGCGTATGAAATATTCGGCTTCGCCGAATGTGAAATATTTTCATTTTCTATGGAAAATGAAAATGTGTGGTTGGGGAATGAAGATTCGCGGTTGACGTGGTGTTATCCCAACGCTTTTAGAACCGTATAGGTCAGCAGACCGCACGAACGCCACGCGGCGGGATCGCATCATTTTGAGAGAAGCACGTGCATCTTGCACCGCCTATACTGCATTTCAAGAAGCTGACGGAGATGGATTTGTAGAATCCATCGGGAAAGCCATGCGCCGCGAAGCCGAGGGGGCAAGCTTCTGGGGGTGCGGCGCGATGAGCGACCCCCTGAAGGCTTTCTTGATTCTGACTTCTTTCACGAAAGAAG
>JAFUPK010000111.1 GCA_017481265.1 Clostridia bacterium | reverse complement strand
TGTGTCAGATCTTCCGCTTCAATATTGTTTCCTGTCTTTTTCAAGCAAAAGTAAAACAGCTTCTCTATATAGTTTTCGGCAAATTCATTGATAAGCCGATCACGCATTTTGTTCGTTTCCTGCATTTTCTCGCCTCCTTTCTGAAAAGCTTTGCTTTTCATTCATATAGTGTGGCATTTTTGAATTTGGGTGCATTGGTTTATAAAATTATATCATAATTTTGTGACAAAAGATATGGATTTCTCCCCGATTCTCTCTGGACTTATCAAATCTTTGTGATATCCTTTGTGCTGACAAAGCAGAAACTAAGGCCGCCGAGAGCGACCAAATGGTTACTCTCGGCGGTTGTGTTTATTTCCCCTTCTTCCCTTTATCTTCTTCCTTGTGAGCTCATAGCTGACACCTAATAAAAAGTCAAGCTTGTCTGCGCTCACGCTCCCGTCAAGGAGAACAGATATCCAGTGGCGCTTGTTCATATGGTATGCGGGATAAATGCCGTGCTCATGTCGGAAGCTGTCAGCAACCTCGGGAGCACACTTCAGATTTACCACATCCACATTTCCCGTGCTTTCGGGCACAAGCTTGTTTTTCGGAATATTCATCACGAGAGCAAACCACTTGCGGTTTCCGCTGTGCCTCAGTACCGTGGTGTCACAGTCATCCTCAAAGGGACAGTCGGGAAGTTCACCAAAGCGCTCCTCGGCATGGCGCAAAAATTCTTCTCTGTTCATGCTGTACCTCCTTTTTCTTAATTATATCACGGCAAGCGAGCTGTTTCAACCGAAAGTTTAATCTTAATTCATTGAATCTGCAGCCTTTGCGTGATATAATACTTACAATTCATCGAAAGGATGGATCTTATGGAATACAGAAAACTTCCCCGCGGCAGTGAAAATGAACGCTTCAGCGTTCTCGGGCTCGGTATGGGCGGCATACAGCACACGCCTGCTGACGAAATAGAAGCTATAATAACTAAGGCAATCAACAACGGCATCAACTTCTTCGACCTATGTGCTGGGGGCACTGTTTACGAGCCCTTCGGCAGAGCTATCAAGGGTAGGCGCGAGAGTGTTTTTCTTCAGCTACACTTCGGCGCGGTCTATGACGAAAACGGAGAGTACGGCTGGTGCCGCGACTTCGAGACCATCAAAAGGACCTTCTTTTGGGAGCTTGAGACACTCGGCACGGATTACGCCGATTTCGGTTTTCTTCACTGCGTGGATGATGACGAGGACTTCGACAAGCTTTGCGAGATAGGCGTGCTCGATCTTCTCTGCGAGCTTAAGGCATCCGGAAAGGTGCGCCACATCGGTTTTTCCTCTCATACCCCTTCGGTGGCAAACAGAATCATCGACACGGGGCTTGCGGATATGATGATGTTCTCATTAAATCCCGCATACGATTTTGAAAAGGGCGACGATTACGGCATCGGAACGGTGAACGAGAGAATCGAGCTTCTGAAGCGCTGTGAGCGTGAAGGCGTGGGTATCAGCGTAATGAAGCCGTTCTTTGCAGGACAGCTTCTTTCGGCAGAGCAGTCTCCCTTCGGCATCCCCCTTACTCACAGCCAATGCCTCCGGTATGCGCTCGACCGTCCGGGAGTTCTTACAGCCGTACCGGGAGTGCAAACGATAGAGCATCTTGATACTCTTCTCGGATTTCTCACGGCGACGGACGAAGAACGCGATTATTCTGTCATCGGCACCTTCACAGCAGATGTTCTCACCGGTCTCTGCGTATACTGCAACCACTGTCAACCGTGCCCTGCCGGTATCGACATCGGTCTTGTGAACAAGTATTACGATCTTGCTCTCGCGGGAGACAGCCTCGCTGCCAATCATTACACAAAGCTTTCGAAAAACGCCTCATCCTGCCTCCACTGCGGACATTGCGAAAGCCGCTGTCCCTTCTCGGTAAAGCAGGAAAGCCGCATGGACGAGATCGCACGTTATTTTAATAAGTGAATTATCAGTCATGACCACCGGCCGTGCCGGTGGCCCCGTTAGCCCCTCCAGGGCATATTCCCAGCCGAGCCTATAGGCTCACCGGATTTATTTCCAATGCACTATTTGCCCTGCTACCATAAATATAGTTAATATCCTTCGAAAGAACCATCAGGGGCGCCGAAGTTTCCTCGCTTCGCTCACCTCCTTGGCTTATGTTTATCTTTTGTTGCCTTCGGCAACAAAAGATAAACGGAGAAAACTTTCATTACTCTCTTTCATTATTTTTTCTTTTATCTAAAATAGTTATTCTACTCATAGCTAAAGCTTTT
>JAFUPK010000110.1 GCA_017481265.1 Clostridia bacterium | reverse complement strand
TTCCGATGAGTGAACTAAATATATTACCCACATCTGTCCTCCTTTGCCGAGTCGATATCACACTCTATAATTTTAACATGAATAAGAACAATGTTCAATAGTAATCATGAGGAATTTTAACTAAAAGTTTTATTTTTTATTGAAGCTCTATTCTGTTTTCAAGAATTGGCTTTCATAAATCCTGCTGTAGAATCCGCCTTTATGGAGAAGCTCGGTGTGGCTTCCGGTCTCCACCACGTTTCCGTCTTTCATGACAAGTATTACATCAGCATTCTTGATGGTTGCGAGCCTATGAGCAACGATAAATGATGTCCTGTTCTTCGTCAACTTGTCGAATGCAGCCTGAATCTTTGCCTCGGTACGTGTATCTATGGATGATGTAGCCTCATCAAGGATAAGGACAGAAGGGCGGCAAAGCATAATTCTTGCGATGGAAATTAGCTGCCGCTGTCCTTGAGACAGAGACGAAGACTCATCTCCGATAACTGTATCGTAGCCTTTAGATAGTCTTTTAATAAAAGAATGTGCGTGAACGGCCTTAGCCGCAGATATTATCTCATCCATTGTAGAATCAGGCTTTCCGAGTGCAATGTTTTCAGCGACAGTACCTTTTTTGATCCAAGTGTCCTGGAGGACCATACCGTAATTTCTGCGAAGCGTATTTCTTGAAATTTCATATATGTTTACACCATCAATATAGATCGTTCCCTCGATAGCATCGTAAAAGCGCATGAGAAGATTTATGATAGTAGTCTTTCCGCAACCTGTAGGCCCGACTATCGCAACCTTTTGACCGGCTTTTATGCTTACGTTGAAATTATCTATAAGAGGTCTGTCTGGAACATATGAAAATTTGAGATTTTCAATGACGATGTCACCTCTGACGGGTATTGCGAGCTCGGCGCGGTCGTCGTCATCTGATATTTCGGTTTCATCAAGAAGCTCAAATATCCTTGATGCACAGGCAAGCGCGTTCTGAAACTCGGTTATTACACCGGATATCTCATTGAACGGCTTTGTGTACTGGTTCGCATATCCGAGGAAGCACGTAAGTCCGCCTGCTGATATACCGCTGAGTGCTCCGGCAAATGCAACCACGGCATATATGATACCATTCACAAAGCGAGTGGATGGGTTCACAAGGGATGAATAAAATATTGCTTTCACAGATATCTTCTTTAGCTCATTATTTGCATCTTCAAACTTTTCCGTCATTTCATCCTCCATGGAAAATGCCTTGACGGTCTTGACATTTGAAATGATCTCCTCAGTAAGAGATGTCTGAATCTCACGTGCCTCAGCTTGCTTTCGGAAAAGACGGAATGTGCTTGAAGCAATAAATTTTGATACTATCATTGATGCCGGCGTAAGCACGACTACGATAAGAGCTATCTTTACGTCAATGGTCAGCATGAACACAAGAGTTCCGAGTATTGTTAGTATGCCTGTAAATAGCTGTGTAAGGCCTAAAAGCAGTCCATCGGAAAATGTATCCACGTCTGCAACAATGCGACTGACGGTGGCGCCGTGTCCATGTGAGTCTATATATGAAACAGGTAATTTCTGAATCTTTGCGAAGGCATCCATACGAAGTTTTTTGACAATGGAAAAAGTCATTCTGTTATTAAGAATGCCGATAAACCACTGTGATACAGCAACTACAGCGATCATAAAAGCCATTTCCGATATAATACTCATTACGGCTTCATGATTTGTATTTCCTTCTCCTATGATATTATCAATTGCATCTCCCACAAGGATGGGCAGGTAAAGGGACAGCGAAACTGATACAACAGCAAGAATAAGAGTAATCATGAGAAGCACAGCATGATGCCTTAAGTATTTAATAACCCTATAAAAGGTTCCTTTGTTTGAGGATCGTTTCATTAAGCATTGCCTCCCTTCTCGCTGAACTGAAGATCATGTATCTCTTTATATGTATCACAGTTTCCGTACAGCTCTTCGTGCGTGCCGATTCCTACCATGTTTCCATCGTCTAAAACGATTATGGTATCTGCGTGCATTATTGAAGAGGTTCTCTGCGAAACTATCAAGGTCGTGTGCTCAAATGATAATTTTTCAACCGAAGCTCTGAGCGCTGCGTCAGTTGCGTAGTCGAGTGCAGATGAACTGTCATCAAAGATCAAAACATCGGGTTCCCCGACCAAGGCACGTGCGATAGTAAGCCTCTGCCTTTGACCTCCTGAGAAATTTTTACCGTTCTGATCAACTGTCGCAGCAAGTCCTTTGGGCTTACTGAGAACAACATCTGCAGCTTGTGCTGCTTCAACTGCAATCATGAGCTCTTCATCGGTAGCTTCGCTGCATCTCCACTTAAGATTATCCCTTATTGTTCCGCGAAAAAGCACGGCCTTTTGAGGAACTATACCAAATTTATTTCTAAGCTCATCAAGCTTGTAGTCTTTAACGTTGACACCATCAATAAATATATCTCCGCATCTGCAACTGTAGAATGCGGGAATAAGATTCACAAGTGTACTCTTGCCGCTTCCTGTAGCTCCGATTATACCGATAGTCTGCCCGGGCATAACAGAAAAAGATATGTTTGAAAGCGAATCCTCTGAAGCTCCATCGTACCTGAAGGAAACATTACGGAATTCGATTTTCGGAACGGATGGGGCGCTCTTTGACGGATATTCAAGTCTCCCTTCTTTTTCGCCGGTATCAGAGTCAATTACCGCGGAAACACGGTGCCCGCACGCCGCAGCTTTAGTTAATGTGATTATAAGGCTTGCAAGCTTGATTAGCTCAACAAGTATTTGTGTCATGTAATTGTAAAGAGCTATGAGTTGGCCTTGAGAAATACTGCCGTTACCTACTTCAAGCTCCCCAACAAAGATAAGAGCGATTATGCTTAGATTTACTACAGCAAAGGTGAGAGGATTCATCAGTGCAGATATGGCGCCTGCGAAACGTTGAGCTTTCTCAAGCACATCGGCAGCTTTACTGAAAGACGCTTTCTCCGCGGCTTCTTTTCTGAATCCACGAAGTATTCGTGAGCCTGTAAGATTTTCTCTTGTTTTCAGAGTGATAGTGTCAAGTGAGTTCTGTACATCTCTGTGAAGAGGGATAGTAATGAGCATAATACCGAAAACGATCAAACAAAGGACAGCGATCATAACGGCAAAGATCAAAGAGGCTCTTAGATCTATTGTAAATGCCATTATCATAGCGCCGAAGACAATAAACGGTGAGCGCAAGAAAAGACGAAGTGTCAAATTCACTCCTGACTGCAGTTGGTTTATGTCGGAGGTCATACGAGTGATAAGTGAAGAGCTTCCTGCTCTGTCAATGTCACTGTAAGACATACCGACTATCTTTGCAAATAAAGCGCTCCTTACCTTTGTGGCAAAGCCTACCGCTGCCTTGGCAGAAAAATACTGCGCACTTACAGCAGCAATAAACCCCACAACACTGAGCAGTACAAGTACAAGTGAACGTGACAATATATAACTTATATCATGCGACTCTATCCCATGGTCGATTATTTGTGCAACAACAAGCGGAACAAAGAGTTCGAAAGAAGCTTCTAAAAGCTTGAAGGACGGCGCAAGCACAGTCTCCTTTAAATATCCTTTAAGATATCTTAATAATTTGAACATTAGTATCTCCATTCAGTAAGTAAATGCAGTGTATAAAGCTACGGCGATTTAAAGTGCTCGCAGATAAAAAATCGCTCACACTATCTTTACATTATACCACTTTATTTATTCCAAGTCAACAATTTATAATGTCGCAAACCGGAAGTAAAAATGTTTGTATTTTAATAATAAATTATTAAAAGCCCTTGACATTCATCAAAGCAATATAGTATAATTACAAATGTATTAAAAGCGGCAGTATGGTCGCATGGCTTTGACTGAGACAAGCCCTGACACAAACCTTCACCAAAGCGAATCGGAGACGGTGAAAGTCCGATATGAAGCGTGGCACGGTATCACTCATGAGCCTTGGCTGTGAAAAAGAGTAACAGACAACGGGTCCGACCGTTATATCGGAAAGCATATCGCCGTGATCGGCAATCGTGCGGGTGGTTTAACGAAGCTCTTCGTCCCGGATAGGACGGGAGTTTTTTTGTTTTAACGCAAAAACAAGTTTACAATATCATCAAATCAAAAGGAACGGTGATTTTATGTACAAGAAGGTATCAACAAACCTCAATTTCGTAGAGCGCGAGCACGAAACGCTCAAGTTCTGGAATGAGAACAAAATCTTTGAAAAGAGCATGGATATGGGAGAGTCCCGTCCTGCTTACACATTCTATGACGGTCCTCCGACTGCCAACGGAAAGCCTCATATCGGTCACGTTCTTACACGTGTAATCAAGGATATGATCCCCCGTTATCACACTATGAAGGGTGCTAATGTACCGAGAAAAGCAGGCTGGGATACTCACGGCCTCCCTGTAGAGATCGAGGTAGAAAAGCTTCTCGGTCTTGACGGTAAGGAGCAGATCGAGCAGTACGGTCTTGCACCTTTTATTGACAAATGTAAGGAATCTGTGTGGAAGTACAAGGGTATGTGGGAGGATTTCTCCGAGACTGTCGGCTTCTGGGCTGATATGGAGAATCCTTACGTTACCTATGACAATAACTTTATCGAGAGTGAGTGGTGGGCGCTCAAGCAGATCTATGACAAGGGGCTCCTTTACAAGGGTCACAAGATCGTACCCTATTGCCCTCGCTGCGGTACTCCCCTTTCCGCACAGGAAGTAGCTCAGGGCTACAAGGATGTCAAGGAACGCTCTGCTATTGCTAAGTTCAAGGTAAAGGGCGAGGATGCATATATTCTCGCTTGGACAACAACTCCTTGGACACTTCCCTCTAACGTTGCTCTTTGTGTAAACCCCAATGAGACATACGTTAAGGTCAAGACACCCGATACAGTGTATATCCTTGCTGAGGCTCTTGCCGAAAAACATCTCGGTGAGGACTTCGAGGTTCTTGAAACTTACATCGGACGTGATCTTGAATACCTCGAATACGAGCCTCTCTTCGACTTTGTAAAGCCCCGCGAGAAGTGCTGGTACGTAACCTGCGACAACTACGTAACTCTTACCGACGGTACCGGTGTCGTTCACATTGCTCCCGCATTCGGTGCTGACGACTCCAATGTCGGACGTGCATACGGGCTGCCCGTAGTTCAGCTTGTAGACGCTAAGGGTGAGATGACTAAGGAAACACCTTGGGCAGGAATGTTCTGCAAGAAGGCAGATCCCGAGGTTCTTAAAAACCTTAAGGAAAGAGGACTTCTCTTCTCCGCTCCTCCCTTTGAGCACTCTTATCCTCACTGTTGGAGATGTGACACTCCCCTTATCTACTACGCGCGCGAGTCCTGGTACATCAAGATGACCGATGTAAAGGATGATCTCGTACGTAACAATAATACCGTAAACTGGATCCCCGATTCAATCGGTAAGGGCAGATTCGGCGACTGGCTTGAAAATGTTCAGGACTGGGCTATCTCACGTAACCGTTATTGGGGTACTCCTCTCAACATCTGGGAATGTGAGTGCGGTCACAGACACAGCATCGGTAGCATCGAAGAGCTCAAATCAATGAGTGATAATTGTCCCGAGAATATTGAGCTTCACCGTCCTTATATCGATGATGTTACAATAAAGTGTCCCGAGTGCGGCGGCGAAATGCACCGTGTTCCCGAGGTTATCGACTGTTGGTTCGACTCAGGCTCCATGCCTTTTGCTCAGCATCACTATCCTTTTGAAAATCAGGATCTCTTTGAGGCACAGTTCCCTGCTGACTTTATCTCCGAGGCTGTTGACCAGACACGAGGCTGGTTCTACTCCCTTATGGCGATCTCCACTCTCCTCTTTAACAAGGCTCCATACAAGAACGTAATCGTTCTCGGCCACGTTCAGGATGAGTTCGGTCAGAAGATGTCAAAGTCTAAGGGTAACGCGGTAGATCCCTTTGATGCACTTCAGAGCTACGGTGCCGACGCGATCCGTTGGTATTTCTATACGAACTCTGCACCTTGGCTTCCCTCCAAGTTCAGCGGCAAGGCTGTTGTCGAGGGTCAGCGTAAATTCATGGGTACACTGTGGAACACATATGCGTTCTGGGTACTCTATGCAAACATCGACAAGTTCGATCCCACAAAGTATGAGCTTGACAAGCTTCCTCTCAGCGTCATGGACAAGTACATTATCTCACGCCTCAACACAACTGTTAAGACAACAGATAAGTATCTTGCCGAGTATAAGGTGCCTGAAGCTGCTAAGTCTCTCTATGAGTTCGTAGACGAGCTCTCCAACTGGTACGTACGCCGTTGCCGTGAGAGATTCTGGGTACAGGGTATGCCCGACGATAAGGCAGCAGCTTATATGACACTTTACACCTGTCTTGTTACAATCGCAAAGGCTTCAGCTCCCATGGTTCCCTTCATGACCGAGGATATTTATCAGAATCTCGTCCGTACAGTTGACGCTAATGCTCCCGAATCTATCCACCTCTGTGACTATCCCGTATGCAATGAGGCTATGATCGACGAAGCTCTTGAGCGTGACATGAAGGCTGTTGTAGACATTATTGTAATGGGAAGAAGTGCAAGAAACGGCGCTAATGTAAAGAACCGTCAGCCCCTTGCGGCTATGTATGTTCGCAGTGATTACGCCCCCGGCGAGTACTTCACCGACATCATCCGCGACGAGCTTAACATCAAGGCTGTAAGCTTCGTTACCGATGCTTCCGAGTTCTCAACCTACAACTTCAAGCCTCAGCTCAGAACCGTAGGTCCGAAGTACGGAAAGTTCCTCGGCAAGATCCGCGCAGCTCTCGCTCCCGATGCACTTGACGGAAACGCGGCTAAGCGCGAGCTCGACGAGAACGGCAAGCTTACATTTAACTTTGACGGTGATACCGTTGAGCTTACCGAAGAAGATCTCCTTATCGACGTTACACAGAAGGAAGGTTACTTCTGCGTGGCTGAGGGCAACATCACAGTTGCACTTGACGTTAAGCTTACAGACGAGCTTATCGACGAAGGCTTTGTACGTGAGATCATCTCTAAGATCCAGACACAGCGCAAGGATTCCGACTTCGTTGTAACCGACAGAATAAACATTTTCGTTGATCCCTCAGACAGACTTTCCGAGATCATCGAAAAATACGCCGACAAGATTCTCCCCGCTGTTCTCGGAAACGGTTTCGAGATCACAGGCGAGCTTCCTGAAGGCGCTAAGGATTGGGATATCAACGGCGAATCACTCAGAATGGCGCTCGTAAGAGAATAAACTACACAAAAACCTCTGCAAGTCAGTTGCTTGCAGAGGTTTTGTTAGCTGATTGTCGAATTCTTATGTAATTAGCAACAGCAAAGAACACATCAAGAACGAAAATGAAGGAGAAGAAAATTCGAATTACCGCTGAAATACTCGATATCCGTCCCTCTATTCGTGATTTGAGAATTGCGTATGCTGAAACTATTCCGCTTGTTGCAATGGCAAACAAATTGATCGCAAAGAAATAAAGACCAAGTCCCATCCAAATGAGAAGCAGCCATCCCAATATCGCACAGCAAAGATGGATCGGAATATGGACGACCTTGAGAGTAAGTGCAAGTCCTGCAGCATCCCGAGAACAAACTTTATTCTTTACCATAAAAACACAGGAAACGGCACCGCTGATCAAACTGAAAATGGCGAACAATAACAACGCAATCAGTAAAGCAAGCGGGACAATTACACCTGAATCGTTAAGCCAAGCCCCAAAATCAGTATACAGAGTTAAAAATACAAAACCGATACTGAGATATGGAATCAGGGCCGGGAACACGATATATAGATACTTTTTCATATAAATCTCCAAACACAAACTGCACTATTCCTCAAGCGAACAGGAATAATGCAGTTTGACTGATTTACTTGCCTTTTTATCAGAGGTACTTCTTCACTGTCTCGGTTGCTTCCTCAACAGGGAGAGAAGATGTGATAACGCAGTTAACGTTATGCTTTGTAACGAGAGCGTCAACCTTTGCAAGGAACTCCTCGAATGCTTCTATATCATTGTTGCAGATCTTGAGAGCTGAGTCAACAAATACATCGGTAACGTCGTGGTTGCTTGCAAGGATACCTGCGATGAATCCGTAGAGACCGAGAGATGTCTTTACCTGATACTCGTCTGTGTCCATAAGTCTGCACTGATAGCTGATGTCGAATCTGAGCTTGTCGCCCTTTTCTATGCAAACGACTGATCCTGTTGTTTCCTTGAGAGCGACGTTAACGAGCTCGATAAGGGTCTTAGTCTTTCCGGATCCTTTTGCGCCGATAATGAGTTTTAACATGGTGTGGTCCTCCTGAAATAATTATTTAATTCTGGCTTCCAGAGCCTCTTTTTCAACTTCAAAGCCGGGCTTTCCGAGAAGCGCGTACATATTTCTCTTATACGCCTCAACGCCGGGCTGGTCAAAGGGGTTAACTCCAAGCATATAGCCTGAAACTGCGCAGGCAAGCTCGAAGAAGTATACAAGCCAACCGAAGGAATATTCATCTCTCTTCGGAAGCTCGATAACGATGTTGGGAACTCCGCCGTCGGTATGAGCGAGGATCGTGCCTGTCATAGCCATGGTGTTGACGTAGTGGAGATCCTTGTGAGAAAGGAAGTTGAGTCCGTCGATGTTGTCGGGATCATCGGGGATCTCTACTCTGTTCTGAGAATCTGTAAACTTGATAAGAGTCTCAAACATTGTACGCTGACCTTCCTGGATGTACTGACCCAGTGAGTGAAGGTCTGTGGAGCAGATAAGCGATGCGGGGAACAGACCCTTGCCGTCCTTACCCTCGGACTCACCGTAAAGCTGCTTCCACCACTCACAGAACATTGTAAGTGAGGGCTCATAAGAGACGAGAACCTCAAGACTCTTGCCTCTGTTATATAAGATGTTGCGGAGAGCCGCATAAGTAACAGCGGCATTGTTCTGAAGATCATCACTGAGATACTCTTCCCTTGCGTCTGCGGCACCGCGCATCATAGCGTCGATATCAAGACCTGCAACTGCGATGGGAAGGAGACCTACTGCGGTAAGTACAGAGAAACGACCACCGATATCATCGGGAACAACGAATGTTTCGTAGCCCTTGCTTGTGGAGAACTCCTTGAGCTTTCCGCGGTGGCTGTCAGTAGTAACGAAAATACGCTCGCGAGCACCTTCCTCGCCGTACTTATCTTCAAGATACTTTCTGAGGATTCTGAAGGTAACAGCAGGCTCGGTAGTGGTACCGGACTTGGAAATTACGTTAATGCAGACATCCTGTCCTTCGCAAAGCTTGAGAATATCAGCGAGAGATGAAGGGCTGATGCTGTTTCCTGCAAAATAAACGTTGGGGGTATCCTTTGCAAAATTATTATACAGAGGAGACTTAGCATATTCAATGGCTGCGCGAGCGCCGAGGTAAGAACCGCCGATGCCGACAACGATGAATACGGAACAAAGTTTCTTGATCTTCTCTGCAGCAGCCTTGATTCTTTCGTATTCTTCCTTGTCATAAGCGACAGGCTGGTCATGCCAACCGAGGAATGCGTTTCCTGCACCGCTCTTCTCACGAACGAGCTTTACAGCAGCTTCTGTGATGTGCGAGATCTTTTCGAGCTCGCTGTGACCTTCTTCAAGGTCAATGAATCTTTTCAGATACTTGGTTTTGAGTTTAAGTCCCATATGTGTCCTATGCTTTCCGACAATCTGCCGGGATGGTCTCTCCGGGTTGCCTCCGGAGACATCAAATTTGCGTCGCGGCGCACTCTCCGGTCAAGTTTACATTAGTACACCTATATAATACAACATTTCGCAATATTTTTCAATAGGAAATCAATAATTTTTCATCTAATATTTCATAAGAAATGCTCTCATGAGTCGAACAAGCTGCTTTCCAAAGGTCATTATCTCAACACTACGGTCAGAAATAATATCAGTTTCGCATATTGTTTTGTCTCCGATAGTGTATTTTACACTTCCAATCTTATTGCCAATACTTACAGGAGCTTTAATATCCTCGTATATCTCAACTTTAATATCAACGGATGACTCTTCGCCCTTTCTTACAAGAAATTCGGTCCCATCATACTTTCCGAAAACACAGCGTTCATCTCCGCCCGACACGTTGATTTCACCTGTTGTTCCTCCGCTTGCCGTATATACGGAGTAGTTTGCAAATCCATAATCAAGGAGAGCTTTTGCAGCCTCGTTTCTTGCGTCGCGATTTTCAGCGCCCATTATTACGGCGATAAGATGTAGTCCATCTCTTTCGGCAGTTGCGCTTATACAAAATCCCGCTTTTGATGTAGAGCCGGTTTTCAGTCCGGTAGCTCCGTTGTAAAATCTGATCAACCTGTTTGTATTGGTAAGCCCAAAGCTTCCGTTCCTTATTGAGTCCATCCAGACAGTGGAATACTCAAATATCTTCTTGTGCTTCATCAGCTCTCTGGACATGATAGCAATGTCAAGGGCACTTGTTAAATGTTTTTCCGTGTCATCATCGAGTCCTGTTACATTTTCAAAAAATGTACAAGTCATACCGAGCTCGGTCGCTCGAGCGTTCATTGCAGCAACGAACGCTTCTTCACTGCCTGCTACCGCCTCAGCAAGCGTGACGGCGGCATCGTTTGCAGAAGCTATTACCACACATTTGATCAACTCATCGGCTCTCATGGTCTCACCGGTCTCAAGAAATACCTGTGAGCCTCCCATTGATGCCGCATACTCACTGACTGTGAGTGTGCTTTCGAGCGAAAGCTTACCGCTGTCTATAGCTTCCATTATTAGAAGCAAAGTCATAACCTTAGTTACCGAAGCGGGAGGCAACGCCTCCTTCTCATTTTTTGCATACAGTACAGTTCCTGTATTAAAGTCCATCAGCACCGCACTTTTAGCATTTACGTCAAACGGTAAAGATACATCGGTACCGGTCTCAAGTCTGCCGGAATCTGCGAATAGACCTACTGATAAGGAAAAAATCATAATAATTGCCGTTACAGCTGCAAATAATCTCTTCATAAATCCTCTCATTTAATGATATTTTGTAAAATTTAATAAATTATATTTATACAAGCTTAAAAATATTCATATGGTATGCAAATGGTAACATAGTTTACCGTTTGTTAAATATTATTCCACATTCTTTGCGCTTTTTTAGTGTATGATATAAAATATTTAAAATAGGAGGATTGTACTTATGGAACAAGAGTTGAAGGAAATTACCCCTCCACCCTCCCCCGAAGTCCCTGAATATCTGCTCGCTGCTCTGGATGATTATGGAATCGCCAAACAAGATGTGTTGCACCTTGCAACAACAGATTTTTCCGTGTCGCAAGTAAGATGTGAAACCTATGTGGTAGTCACTGAGCAAAAGATCGTAACGATATCAGGTTCACTTACGTTAACGCCTGCAAAGGGTATTCCGATATTTAAAAGAAAGAAGCTTCAAGAGTGCTTTGAGATACTTGAAGAGAATGAATTTGACCGTAAAACCTTTACAAGCTTCTCTTATGAGGAACAGATATCCACGGCATTTCTCGTCGGAAAGACCGAGGAAGAACGATCTACTATTGTTGCTGCCTCTACCAATACAATGAAAGAGGAACTTTCAGATCTCTCCGAGTTTCTTTCAGGAGAGTCTGACGATCATAAGCCTCACGATAGACCTCCGCATCCGCCGCACGGACCTCACGGTCAACATGGTCCGCATGATCATAAGGGGCATAAGAAGGAGAAAGGAAAATTCGCGAATAAAGGACCGATGTACTGTCCTAAATGCGGTAAGCGTTACTCTGACCCACATCGAAAGATCTGTGTGCACTGCATGGATAAAGGAAAGATCATTTCAAGAGTAATGGAATTTGTAATTAAGTACCGCTTTAAGGTCATAGCGACTATTTTGATCCTCGTTCTCACGAGCGCCCTCGGAATACTTTCGCCGTACATAAGTTCCGGCTTCTACTACGATCAGGTACTGACGGTAGGCGGTAAGTTTTACGGTCAACTATTGTTCGTTTTGATTCTTATAATCCTTACAAAGCTTCTCTCAACAGGTGTTAATATTTTAAACCACCTTGTAAGCAGCAGGATCGCCGCAAGTCTCAGGTTTGACCTCAAAAACGTAATTTTTGAATCAATAGAGAGATTGTCTCTGAAGTATTTCACAAACAATCAGACAGGCTCTCTGATGACTCAGGTAACGCGCGACTCAAATACCATCTTCTGGTTCTTCACCGGTGGTATTCCCTATTTCCTCGTAAATGTGGTACAGATAATATCGGTTTCCGTTATTATGATAATTATTAAGCCTACTCTTGCACTAATATACCTTGCCATGGTGCCTTTCATATTTATTTTTATGAAAATGCTGTTTGCGTCCATGGGCAAATATCATGGAATGAGATGGGTGGGTGCGCGTAAGCTCAATGCACTTGTAAGCGATACATTTTCAGGGATGCGCGTTGTTAAGGCATTCTCAAGAGAAAAGGACGGATCTGACAGGTTTGAAATAGTCAATAAGTATTCTGCCAACGCCGACCGCACTGCCTCACGCTACAGTACAACTAAGTTTCCGCTCATTAACGTTATTATGACAGCAAGCAACCTGCTTGTGCTCGGAATTGGCGGTTGGATGGTGATCAAGGGTAACCTTGACTACGGAAAGCTTATGACCTTTACAGCTTACACTGCTATGATCTATAATCCCATGCAGCAGTTCGTACATATGTCTTATCAAGCAACTGACAGCCTTAATGCTATGAATCGTCTCATTGAGATAATGGACGCTGAGCCGGATGTATTTGAAGCCGAAGAGCCTGTCACCCGCGATACCTTAAACGGAGACATCTCATTCAGCCACGTTGATTTCGGATATGATGCTTCAAGACTTGTTTTAAAGGACATAAATTTTGATATCAAGGGCGGCACTATTCTCGGAGTCGTCGGACATACCGGTGCCGGTAAATCCACTCTTGCAAACCTTTTGATGAGAATGTACGATGTCAACAGCGGAGATATTACTATAGACGGTTTACCGATAAAGAGCATTGCCTCAGATACCCTTCGCAAAAATATTGCTATCGTTTCTCAGGAAACATATCTGTTCGTCGGCTCGATACTTGATAATATTCGCTATGCAAATCCCGAAGCTTCCACCGACGAAATAATCAAAGCCGCTAAGATCTCGGGAGCACATGACTTTATTGTCAAGCTTCCCGACGGTTATTCAACGATGATCGGCTTTGGACAAAGAGAATTATCCGGCGGAGAAAGGCAGCGTCTTTCAATTGCCCGAGCACTTCTCCGCGATCCGTCCATACTGATCCTGGATGAGGCTACAGCCGCAATGGATACTCAAACAGAACGGAAGATCCAGAATGCTCTTGAGATACTCATTAAGGGTAAAACAACCATAATGATCGCCCACAGACTTTCTACTCTCAGAATGGCAGACAAGCTTGTTGTGCTCAAGGACGGAGAGATCTGCGAAATGGGCTCACATGAGGAGCTGATAAAAGCTAAGGGTGAATATTTCAAGCTTTACTCTCTGCAGCTTGCGGCACTCAAAAATGTTGGTGTTGAAGAATAAGTGAAAATTTCTATGAAAGGAAAGTCATACTATGAATATTCGCAACGAAAATGAGCTTTTGGATGCTGCGGGAATTGTATACCTTACACCCGAAAACTGTACCTTTGCAAAGAAAGGCGATTTTCTGTCAGTGACACTTAAAGAGAGCGATAGAGCATCTTATGAAAAGGTCTCACTGCACAGACTATTCCCTTATGACAAGCGTGATGAATACATTTCCGTCCTCGACACAGATAATGCGGAAATTGGAATAATTACAAAGCTTGATAATTTTAAAGGTGAAGAAAATGAGCTGCTGTGCGCAGAGCTAAAGCGTAAATACTATATTTGCAAGTTATTATCCGTGCTCTCTGTCCGTGATAGATTCGGTTTTTCGTATTGGAAAGCAATGTCTGCCGACGGTGAGGTCTCATTTACAATAAGGGATGCTCACAACAGCATTCGGACTAACAGTAACGGAAAAATACAACTTACAGATATAGATAACAACCGTTATGAGCTTGAGCCATTCGATACGCTTGATTCTAAGACACGTAAGCGCATTGAGCTTTATGTGTAAAGTTCAGTTGACTTACTTATTCTGATCGGAGTGTACAATGTATAGTATACAAAAGCTTATAGATAATTTTAACGCACTCGTTCCTACGAAGGAGAATGAGTCCCTTCGTACAATCTTTCCCTTCGATCTTTCAAGTAACGGGAAAGCAGAAAAATGTATCGGCATCGTAGCGGCAACTGCTGAGCATATTTACGTTATATCTGACAACGTATTAAGCTTCAGTGTTCTGATTTCTGATATTGATTCATTTGCCATCATTCCCGGGATCGGATGCAGAACAATAGAATATAAGACCGCAGACGGATGTGATCATATTCTTTGCAGAGGAAGCGAGCTGTATTCTAAGGTATTCACCGCCGCTGTCGGTGATCTGACGTTACTTATAGAAAATGATCGGTCTGTAGAACCTCATGAATACCCCATGGGTAATGCTTGCCCTGATTGTGGCAGACCTCTTACTCCCGGAAGTAACACCTGTGCAAAATGTGCGGGAAAAAGCACCTACATAACAAGGCTCATGAAGATAGCTTCTCCATGGAAATGGATGATTCTTTTGTCTGTTCTGCTGTATTTTGTATCTTCAGCTGTAAATCTTATTCCTCCCGAGTTAAACCGAATCCTTGTTGATGATTACATTAAAGCCGAAAATGCCGCAGTATTTGCTTTTATCGGTGTAATTATCTCGATTTTTGCGGTGAATATTCTGAATCTCATAATATCAGCATTCAGATCATTGCTTATGATAGACACGGGAGCAGGTTTTATAGCAAAGCTGAGACAGATAACTTTTGACAAGATCCAGTCGCTCTCAATTTCTCGAATCAACGCAAGAACATCTGGTGAGCTTATAAACAGAGTCTCCTCTGACTGTGACACGGTGAAAAACTTCATCGTTAACGAGGTAGGCGAGATGATACAGATGGTCGTAACACTGATCACGGTAAGTGCCATCCTGTTCGTCTACGACTGGCGTCTTGCACTGCTTGTGCTCTGCCCTGTTCCTCTCATCATTTTTTTGAACAGATTTGTTCGCAAATGGCTCCACAAATTTTTCAGACTTTCATGGGTGACATCCTCAAAAGCAAGCTCTATCCTTCACGATACCTTCTCGGGCATACGCGTTGTGAAATCATTCGGTATGGAGCACCGTGAAATTAAAAGGCACCGTGATATAACTGAAAAGGAACGCGATGTGCACATTCAGTCCGAGAGCTTTGCCGGTACAGTTATGCCGCTTATGGGATTCTTACTTGGAATCGGTGAATTCTTTATAATGTACTATGTGGGTAACAGGATTCTTGGAGGTACCATGACCTTTGGTGAGATGTCTAAGTTCTCAGCTTACGTAGGTCTTATTTACGGTCCTCTTAACTGGATATCCCGTATACCTAACATTATATCCCGCACCGGTACCTCGCTTGCAAAGATATTTGACATACTTGATGAGGAAAATGAGGTAGTAGATAAGGAAGATGCAGAGTATGTCGACATCGAAGGTGAGATAACCTTCGAAAATATGAGCTTCTCCTATGATATTACAAATCCCGTCATCAAAAATTTAACTGCCACCATCAAAAAAGGTGAAATGGTAGGTATAGTCGGACGCTCCGGTGTGGGTAAATCAACACTGATCAACTTAGTTATGCGTCTGTATGACCCGCAATCAGGATGTGTCAAGGTTGACGGTCACGACCTGCGTGACATTCCGCAGGATTGCTTGAGAAGCCAGATAGGAGTTGTGCTCCAGGAAACATATTTATTTTCGGGAACTATTTACGATAACATCCGATATGCCAAGCCTGACGCCACAAGAGACGAGATAATTGCCGTAGCAAAGCTTGCAGGGGCACACAAGTTTATCGTAAAGCTTCCGGACGGCTACAATACGAAGGTAGGTGAAAGAGGCTTCAGTCTTTCAGGTGGAGAAAGACAGCGAGTATCTATAGCGCGTGCCCTTTTAAGGAATCCTAAGATACTTATTCTTGATGAAGCTACCTCCGCTCTTGATACTGAAACAGAGAAAGAGGTACAAGATGTACTTTATAAGCTGACTCGTGACAGAACAACTCTTGCTATAGCTCACAGACTGTCTACACTTCGAAATGCTGACAAGATACTTGTCCTTGACAAGGGTATGCTCGCTGAATTTGATTCTCATGAAGAGCTTATGAAGAAACGCGGCATTTACTATGGACTTGTTATGGCACAGCGTCAAATGTCCCGTATGTCAAGAAATGCTTCCAAAACAAACTCTTAGTCATAAAGTAAAACTGCTTATGAGAAAATCATAAGCAGTTTTACTTTTATAATTCGTATTTTTTAATGAAAGCATTTAAGGTTATAATATTTTCATCAAATACAGCTCTGTAAACATCCATTCCGGTAAATTTATCATAAGAATAGAGTCCCTTGGTGATAAGAAAATTCTTTATCTCAAGCACTGCATCCTTCTTGGCAGGATAATCTATTATCTCCCTCTCAATGCGACTACACAGTTCTTCGGCTTCCATGATGGCCTTTTTATCAAAAAACCAAATATCAAAATTCCACCTTTCACCGGATATTACTGTTTCAAAACCGTGAAAATATATTGTATCACCGTCGGGAGAGTATTCCTCCTTAGCTTCGTACCAAACAGGCTTGAAGGTATTCAAAATAAAAACAGTTAGCTCATGAAGAAGCTCAAGACTCATTGCTGAATTATCAACATAAAGATCAATATCGTTCGTAGCCATAAGTCCCGTGCGGCAGCTTCCTACAGTATGGACCTCACCAAAACGTGAGAGCTCCTCCACAAGTCCCATATTCAATAAAAGATAATCCGCCTTTTGTTTTTTTAGATTCATTGTCATGTTCTTCCCTTTTATTATTATTTTACTTTGTATGAAATATACCAATGACGTCAGGCAGCCTCGCGGTCACATTTCAGCATAGTTTACTTTACTGCATTTACAATTTCAGCGTATGTCTCTACCAGCTCCATAATAAAGTCGGTATTTCGTATGTTTTTCGGCATTTGACATGAGACCATGGGTTCAGTCCCGAGAGATACCTTCATTCTTGAAGTCGGATATTTCGCGGAAAGCTTCGTTACGGCATCCGGGTCAATTATCTCCGGAATCAGCTGAAGAACAGAATTCCTCTCAATGACCTTTTTGAGTCCGGCCGAGGAGGCTTTTGCTCGGATAAGCGCGATCTTGCAAAGATTAATTGCGGGAGCAGCAGGCTCACCAAAACGGTCACACATCTCGTCGATCAGATCCTCATAGTCATCCTCGGTGGAGATTCGTGCGATCTTCTTATACAGATCCATACGCTGAGGCGCAAAAGGAATATAATTCTTCGAAAGATAAGCATCCGCCTGAATATCAAGCGAGCAGTCTACTTTCTTAGGCAACTCTTCACCCTTCTCTTCGATTACAGCCTCATTAAGAAGCTTCATGTAAAGATCATAACCGACAGCCTCCATATGACCGTGTTGTTCCGCACCAAGCAAATTACCCGCACCTCTGATTTCAAGGTCGCGTAATGCAATTTTGAAGCCCGCACCAAACTGAGCGTACTCTTTTATTGCAGAAAGCCTCTTGTCGGCGATCTCTGTGAGATTCTTGTTCTTTTTATAGGTGAAATACGCGTATGCACGTCTGCCCGAGCGTCCAACACGTCCTCTTATCTGGTGTAGCTGTGCCAGACCGTACATATCAGCATTTTCGATTACAAGGGTGTTGGCATTAGGTATATCTACTCCTGTCTCGATTATAGTGGTACAAATGAGAATGTCGATTTCGCCCTTGACAAGAGCCTCCCATATTTCCTCAAGCTCATCCTTATCCATTTTTCCGTGAGCAACCGCAATTCGTGCATCGGGTATTGCCTTGCTTATGCGTCCTGCAACATTATATATACCTTCAACGCGGTTATAAAGGTAAAATACCTGACCGTTTCGTCTCAGCTCTCGTCTTAACGCCTCGTAAATAATGTTATCATCATATTCAAGTACATATGTCTGCACAGGAGCTCTCATTCCCGGTGCTTCCTCAAGGAGACTCATGTCAACGATTCCGCCCATCGCCATATTAAGTGTACGCGGAATGGGCGTAGCCGTAAGCGTCAGCACATCAATTCCTGCCGAAAATTTCTTCAGCTTTTCTTTTTGAGCAACTCCGAATCTCTGTTCCTCGTCGATGATGACAAGTCCAAGATCATAAAACTCCACATCATTGGATATGAGTCTGTGAGTACCTATAATTATATCTGTCTCTCCGCGCTTTAATCGACGCAGAGCGGCCTTTTGTTCATTTGCAGATCTGAATCGAGATACCATATCTACGTTTGCAGGAAAGGCTCTCATTCGGCTCTTAAAGTTCTTATAGTGCTGATAAGCCAAGATTGTTGTAGGAACAAGGATCGCTACCTGTTTGCCGCTCATAACAGCTTTAAACGCTGCTCTGAGCGCTACTTCTGTCTTTCCGTAGCCTACATCACCGCAGATAAGTCTGTCCATAGGATACGGAGCTTCCATATCGCGTCTAACGTCATCTATTGCCGCAAGCTGTCCGTCGGTCTCCTCATATTCAAAGGACGCGGCAAATTCTCGGCACAGATCGTCATCCGGGGAAAATGCTATTCCCTTTGCACGCTTACGTGCGGCATAAAGCTCAATAAGCTCCTTTGCCATTTCTTTTGTAGCGGCCTTTGCTCGTGATTTTGTTCTGTTCCAATCGGCGCCACCCATTTTTGAAAGTTTTACAGCACCGCTGTCGCTTCCTGCACCGATATATTTTGAAACAAGATCAAGCTGATCTACAGGAAGGAACAATTGATCGGTACCTGCATATTTAATGGTTACATAGTCACGGGATATACCTCCGACGGTAAGGTTTTGCAGGCCCATATAAAGTCCTATTCCATATGCGGCATGAACCACGAGATCCCCTATCTCAAGGTCGGCATAGGACATTATAGCTTCTGCATTCTTACGGGTCTTAGGCTTGCGAATAGTCCTTGCAGGCTTACGAGAAGTCATATCCGACGAATAGTCAAGAAGCGCAAATCTGCATTGAGGAAGCTCAAATCCTCCGCGAATGCCCCCTGTAAGGGTAATAACGCAACCTTTCTTCAAATCATTTACATCCATGCCTTCGCCGGAAGCTGAAGTTATTCCCGAATCAATCAGTCGTTCCGTAAGTCCTGCGCGTTCAAGCTCCGTATCACAGGACGCAATTACAGTATAACCTCTGTTTACATATCCCTTGACATCCTCATCAAACAGATCGCTATGACCGCCGTATGGCGTAAGATGGCGCGAAGCAAAATCATACTCATTTCCGACAGAAAGTGTATCATAGCTACGGTTTATCGAGTCAATGAGTACTGAAGGAATCTTTTTGAACCGTTCTGCTACATCATACCACTCTCGCATATATCCCTTAGAAGCATTGCTGTGGCTTGGAAGCTCTGAATGATCAAGCATATCGGTAATGCTCTGTTGAAGAAGTGAAAAAGCGGCATCTGCTCGTTTAATAAGTTCAACAGGGGTTGTCATAACGACAACACCGTCAAATGCTTCAATCAGCGATTCTCCGTCGGGATAAATAATGGGCAAATATTTGTCTGCAAAAGGAATGTCACTAAAATTTTCTATATCATTAAGCTCACGCTTCAAAAGAGATACGCTTCTGTCATTTTCGATAATATCTCCACGACGTTCAAGCTTTTTTATCTGTGCGCCAATGAGAGTCAGCATATTCTCTCTTGCGGTGTCCGAAATGAGTATTTCCCTTGCCGGAGGAATCACAACTTCTCCTTCAATAAAATCGGAAAAACGCTGAGTAACAGGATCGAAGGTACCGATCCTGTCGATCTCATCACCGAAAAGCTCAAGTCTGTATGCAATGCCTGTTGAAGCGTATATGTCAATTATTCCTCCGCGAACAGCAAATTGTCCTGCTCCCTCAACGATATCTACCTTCTTATAACCGCCAAGCAGTAAGGATGACGAAAGCTCTTCGATATCCACCTCAGAGCCTTCATCAATAACGACAGTTCTGTTATGGATCATAGCTGCAGGAAGTGTGATCTGCAATGCCGCGGCGATTCCGGCGCATACTGCAAAAGGAGTTCCATCGCCGTAACCGTTCATCTCCGAAAGCACCGATAGCCTCTCATTCTCAAAGTCATGGGAGGCTGTCATATTATTAAAATTAAAATCCTTAGACGGATACCGAAGCGCACGAACACCGCAGGAATTCATCATATCAGCAGCAGATGATGCTTCCTTGTCGTCAGTATACAGGAACAGACAACAGCTTCCCGAAGCGATGATATCATCAGCAAGTGCACACCTGAAAACATCATCAGCACCCTCGGTCAGTCCGTTTACCAGGCTTGGCCTGAACACTCGGCTCTTTTTATAAGAAGTATTAAGTCCCAAAATCAGCTCGGAATATTCCCTGTGAGCTTTGATGCCGCTCAAAATGAGTTTATTATTCAATTCTAACCTCACTTTTTACCGTTGAACTTGCCCATTGCCTCTTCAAGCTTTCCCTCGATGATCAGCTTTACGCTTTCGAATGTATCATCAAGCCTCGGAATAATGAGCTTCATATCCTCATCTGAAAAACGGCTGAGTACCCAGCTACTAAGATCATACTCGGGAGTCGGTTTCTTTCCAACTCCGAGTCTGATTCTCGGAACTGCATCGGTACCAATATGAGTTATGATGTTAGCAAGCCCCTTTTGTCCGCCTGCAGAACCTGATTTGCGTATTCTCATTCTGCCGACATCCTGGCAAATATCGTCAGATATGACGATGATATTCTCAGCAGGTATCTGATAGAAAGAAGCGCATTCCTTAACAGCCTCTCCCGAAAGATTCATATAAGTCTGCGGTTTCATGAGAAGAACCGTGTGTCCTGCTATGGTAGTGCTTCCTATAAGAGCCTTGAATTTAGACTGTTTTACAGAGCAGGAGCACCTCTCAGAAATGCGATCTACAGCCATAAAGCCTGCATTATGTCTTGTTCTTTCGTATTCGCTCCCCGGGTTACCGAGCCCAACAACGAGATACTCGGGTTTACCCTTTACAGCATCAGTACCGGTGCTTATTTTTTTGAAAAGTTCAAATATATCTGCCATAAACTAAGACCTGACCTTCCTTAATATTACGATCCTGCCCTTATACAACTGAGGTATTGCAAGCAGTCAAAACAACGCGGAAAAAGCCCGCTCTTGACGACCGGACAGTTTATACTATGTTATGATACATCACTTATATGAAAAAATCAAGTGCTTTTTTCGCTAAAAATAAATTTTACAATAAAAAGTGTAGTGACGTATATATTTCCGCAAAAAACAAATACTCCATACAGATCACTTTTTAGAAAGGGTGTCCGACTCGTTCGGATAACATCAATGAAAAAAAGACTATTTACAATAATTGCACTGACTCTAACTGCTGTTGTAGCTACAGCAACCGTTATTTCCGCAGTACCGAAGCTATCCCCGGCACTCGACGTTATTTCTTCAGAAACAGTTATGGTAAAATCATCACTTGCGGGAACAGCCGTTACCTTTTCCGAGGAAGATTTTGAGATGGTACTCGGGACAATCCCATCACAAATCAAAATAAGTACCCTGCCAAGCGAAACAGACGGTGTTTTGAAGCTCGGCAACACTGACGTATTTGAAGGTCAGACGATCTCAAAAGGAAACCTTGGGCTTTTATATTTTGAGCCTAAAGGAGATAACAGGCTTGCATCCTTTGAATTCACCTGCCCTAACAGCTACAGTATTAAATGCGTAATTAAAGGAATGGACAGAAAAAATTCAGCCCCCTGTATCGCCAATGGCGGAGCAGTCAGTACAGTGACACAAACAGATATCACTTGCTTTGGTTCTCTTTACGGATACGATGAGGACGGAGATAAGCTGTACTTTGAAGCTGTTGATTATCCGACAAAGGGTCTTTTGACGATAACAGATCATTCTGTAGGCAGCTTCACATATACTCCTTACGAGGGCGTTGTTGGCGCAGACAGCTTCACCTACAGGGTCAAAGACGAATTTGGAGCATATTCTGAAAAATGTACCGTTAATTTAAAAATCAGCGAGCGCGCCACGGATGCAGTATTATCCGATATGGATGGTCACTGGGCATACAACGCTGCGCTTTCGGCAATAGCTGACGGATCTATGGATGTGATTGCAGAAAATGGAAAGCTTTATTTCGATCCCGATGAATCTCTTACACGTGAGGAGTTTCTCAAAGCCGTAATGAAGGCGCTCGGTGCAGGCGAGCTTCCTGATGTAACCACTGTTTTTGCGGACGATTCAAGTATTAGTGACGGACACAAGGGTTATGCTGCCGCGGCTTATAAACTCGGTATAATCAAGGGTGAAACTGTAAACGGACAAGTATATTTCCGTCCCACCGATGTAATAAGCCGTGCAGAAGCAGCAGTTATCCTTAACCGCATCTTGGGTGCTGAAGGAGAGAGAGCATTAACTGTTTTCTCTGATTTTGATAAAATTCCTGCATGGGCAGAAGCTGATATGAAGGCACTGTCAACTATCGGTATTATCAGCGGAAATGCGAACTATATAGATCCCATGAGACCGGTTACCCGTGCTGAGACAGCGCAGATGATCTACGCCGCAAAAAATATTTATATGTGAATAAAACACTCATGTGCGTGGGAAAATAACAGCGTACCCCACAAATATGTACGCTGTATTCACGACAAACCGACATCTTACAGAATTACAGGACGACAGCAGCATTAAAGCGCCGGCGTCCCCGAAAGGATACTGCAATATGAACAACAATCAGAATAACAATCAGATGAAGAATAACATGAAGAATCAGAACAAGAACCAGAACAAGAATCAGAATAATAGCCAGAATCAGAACCAAAACAAGAATCAGAATAAGAACCAGAGCAATAATAATTACGAAGACTGACCCTTATAAGGGGTACAAAAATAAAATGCGGCGAAAGCCGCATTTTATTTTTTAATCATTAGAAATAATTTCAAATACCAACCCTGTGTAGATTCCATTGTTCTCACTTGAATACTTTAACTTAATTTTGTCACCGTTTTCAAGGAGAAGAAGCTCGGGCGTAAACGGCACGGAGCATATAGACTTGTCAGCACACTTGATATAACCCACAGTATTGCCGTCAGTAGTAATAAAGTGCACCTCTGATACAATAAACTCTGCTTCAGAAAGCTCTGTTTCATCTACAGGAGGCTCCTCGTTTTTTGAAAGTCCTGCAGCTTCGATATATTTTTCATATACCTCTGCCTGATCGGTTGCAGTAACAACTATATTGTAGTTGCGTACATTTACCATAGCGTACATCTTGACTATCTGGCTTGCATCCTTCAGCACCATGATATAGGTAGGCTCGCCCTTCACGTTGATGAGAGATGGGAAGGATGCGGTGTAGCCATACTGCTGAACTGCACCGGCTGCAGCAGACATTGCCGAGTACTCTTCCGCACCGGGAACCGGGAAATACTGATATTCGCCTGTGCGTGAGTTTACAAGGATAAATCCGATATTTGCGGCATCACTTGAAAGTGAAGTAACACCGGTGTAGATATACACGTCATTTCCAATTATTTTATAACCGAAATCGTCGGTCGTTGCCGTACATCCCGTTTGGCTGAACATATAGTTGAGATATCCGCCTGAAAGCTCGCCGTACCAGTCGTACTTCTGACAGATGAGATAGCCGTCGTAAACTATGTCGACCCAATCGGGAATCTCGCCAAGCTTATACTTTTCGCTTTCACCTGTAGCGGCATCAAGGATAACGACACCCGAAACATCGTATCCGCCGAACCATCCTGCTCTCGGAGACATTGTAGGACATACCCAATACGGTCTTCCCTCTTCGTTTACCTCAAAATTAGGTTCGCCGAAGATATCAAAGGGATAGCTGAATCGAAGCTTACGCATAAGATCTGTTCCGAAATATGAAGAAGGAGAATATCTTATATACTCACCCTCTGCAAGGCGTACAAATTCAGCATCGAAGTTTACAGGATCGACCTTTACATAACCGGGTATACCGTCGCTCTTGTTGCTGAGCCACTTGAAGAAAGAAGCATACTCAAGAGGCGCTACCTTAAAGGGTACGCTCTCAAGGGCGATCTGTGTATAATCCTCTGCAATTATAAACTGCGATACGAGGTCCGAAAGCGATCCGAGTGTTCTGTTACCGATGATCTGTGCGGAAGTTGAGTCCATAAGAGCGATGTCCGAAACATATTCGGTCTCAGCAAGGGCTTCCTCGAAGGGCACTTCATTAAGCTCGATCATGGAGCTGTAGGATCCCGATCTGATGAACTGAGACGAGAATATATTCAGTATAATAAGAAGAACGATCACTATTCCGGCGACGATAAGAGTTATCTTTATCCTCTTCGGAAAACTTGTGAAGCTGTTCCTTGAAACCTTACCCGACAGAAGATCTCCGAAAAGGGAGAAAAGTCCGTTGATAACGATGTCGAGAACGAGGACAACTGCCGTGCAGAAGAATAGAAATGCCCAAAACTCACCTGCGTGTGGATTGATGGGTGGAAGTGCAACGTAAAATGCTATACCGATGATAAGAAGCGACAGCGCGAGCCAAATAACTGCTCTTACGATCGGCGCCGATGTCTTGTCTTTATAGCTTGCCATAATGTGATTCCTTTCGCTTTGATAAGGATAGTATACCACATTACACGGTCGATTTCAAGACTTTTCAGTCGAGAACCCACTGGCCGAGCGTGAGAGAATAATTTTTGAAAAAACGACTTTCTACTGCAGGCACATAAAAGATCCCATAATTCTTAAGATTCTCGGGAGATTTTTCATTATGATAATCAAGGAGAACGTAAAATTTGTAGTATGGAATGAAAAACTTGTTGCCGCTCTGCTTAAAATATACGATTTCAGTCATGTGCACATTGTCCTTTTTTACCTTGCCGTCATTAAGGCACAGATCCTCAGCCACAGTAGAGAGATATTTGCCTTCAATCAATGCATCAATTGCTTCGGTATAGTTTATAACAGGATAATCACCGAGCTTCTGCGTCAGACGTTCAAGATCCCACGGTACACCAATTTGGGTAACGCACGTGAGATCATCGCTGAACTTCACACTGTAATTATCAAAATTAAAATTCAGTATGGATGCCTCATAGTCATCTTTGATCAACCGGTAAAAATTTTGAGAGGTATCAAACAATTCACCGTAAAAGTTGTAGTCCCTCGTAACTGCGCCAACGATGTTGGGAACACAGATGTAATCGCTGTAGTAACTACTAAGATAATCAAAAACGCGAACAGTTTCATCAGATGTCGGTGAATCACCTGACGGGATCAGTTCGTGCGGTAAAGAGATGGCACATCCCTCATTAAAACTAAAAGAATACTGCCCGAATGCGCCGACAATCAGTGTAAACTTGTCTGTGTATAAGAGATAATAAATAATCCCCTCGGTAATACTTGCGTCATCAGTAACGTCAACAAAGCCCTCGTTTTCAAGGTAATCAAAGCACTTATGACCCTCTATATGTACATTTAAGCGAAGCGCGATCTTCTCTGCAATATCACGCATCTCGTTACGCGAAAGGTAAGAGGTCGGATGCTCCTGCGTATAAGGGTCATAAGCAAGATTCTTATATACCGGGAGACTTTTCAGTTCACGTGAAGGATCAAACGGGCTGTTTTTATCAAGATCGGAAATATCATAAACAAGATGTCCCTCCTGTCCCATACCGCTTAAGAGAAGCTCTGCTGTTAAGGTAGGAAGCCCATCAACTTGATCAGGAACAGGATCAGGATCAGCAATAGGATCAGTAGTATGCGCTTTCGAATCCGCTGTTACATCCTGTAATGCTTCGACGCTTTCGCTATGTATAGAATCCGTATTCACGATAAGCTCTTCTTCCACTTGAAGCTCTGAGCACAGACTTGTATCTACGGTGAGTTTTATTTCATTCTTTCTTATGCTGTTAACTCCGAGGAAAAGCGAAGCACAGACGACGGCAACGATAGCTGCTGCTATGATCAGTTTAAGGGGTACTTGTTTTTTAGTTTTATGTACCGGTGCGGCATCAAGTATAAAATTCTCGTCGATATTATCCATTATTTCAAAATAATTTTCATTTTTCATAGCTATAGCCCTCCTTGTTCATGTGCATAAGCAGTTCCTCACGTAATCTGAGAAGCATCATTTTAACCTTGCTTTCACCGTATCCGAAATCCTTAGCTATTTCCTTTATGCTTGAAAAATACCAATACCGCCGCAAAAAGATGCGCCTTTTTTCATCCGAGAGCCCTTTGAGAAAAGCGTTTATAACCTCGCTGATAGCGATTGAATCAACAAGATCATCGCAGGTGTCAAAGCAGTACCTCATTTCATCAAGCACGAGCGGTATCTGTCCCTTTCCTCGCTTTTCGACGCTCATTGACCTGTAACGGTCAATGGAAAGGTTACGCGTTATCATTCCAAGGTATGCTGACAGCTTAGACGGCCGTTTTGGGGGAATGGATTCCCAAGTTCTGAGGTATGTGTCATTCACGCATTCTTCGCTGTCTGACCTGTTGCCGAGAATGTTGTATGCTATAGCGTAGCAATACTTACCGTACTTCTCGGAAGTTGCACTGATCGCGCATTCGCTTCTCTGCCAGTACAGCTCAATAATTTTTGAGTCATCCATCAAGATTACCTCCTTTAAGTTCATTTCACCATTATACACGATTTTTAGGCGCTCTCGGTCACAACAATTTCTCTTTTTTTAACTTAATTTGCACAAAAACATCATTTTACTTGATTTTTCTCTCCGCTCGGGTTAAAATATAAATACATTACGATACGGAGTCAGATTACTATGAACCACTTTTTTGCATATATAAACAGAACAAAATACATCCGCCGCTGGGGACTGATGCGTAATACTGAGACGGAAACGCTCAGCGAGCATCTTTACCAGAGTGCGGTTATCGCCCATGCACTTGCAGTCATCGAAAATGAGCTGTTCGGAGGATCTTTGAATCCCGAAAGACTTGCCCTCTCAGCTCTCTATCACGATGCGTCTGAGATAATAACGGGTGATATGCCGACCCCTGTAAAATACTACAATGACGAGATCAAGGAAGCATACCACAAGATCGAGGACGAAACATCCGAAATGCTTCTCTCAAAGCTACCTGAAAAACTCCGTCCTGCATACGAAGGAATATTAACAGGATGTTCAATGAGTGAGCACGAGAGAAAGATAATCAAAGCCGCAGACACGCTTTGTGCTTATATCAAGTGCCTCGAAGAAAAGAAGGCAGGCAACCGCGACTTTGACGGAGCCGCCGCGAGCACTGAAAAGAAGCTTGACTCCTTTGATCTCCCCTCTCTTGACTATTTCAGGAAAGAGTTTTTAGGCAGCTACAGCCTCACCATAGACGAAATGAGGTAATAAGACTATGATAAAGCACATTCTTTTCGACCTTGACGGAGTAATCTCCGACAATTCCGACGGTATTACAAACGGTGTTGCGTGTGCTATGCGGCATTTTGGGATAGAAGTACCGCCGAAATCCGAAAGGCTCAAGTTTATTGGTCCTCCCCTCCACGATGCTTTTGAGGAATATCTCGGTCTCTCAAGCGAAGATGCCGCAGAAGCTGTGGTTGTGTACCGAAAGTACTACAAAGAAACAGGAATATTTGAGAACGAGATGTACGAAGGCGTTCTTTACCTTCTCGAGGAGCTTTGCAAGCTGGGTTATAAGCTTTATCTTGCAACATCAAAGCCCGAGGAGTTTGCGCGCCGCATTTGCGCAAGATTTAAGATCGACGGTTATTTCACGTTTATCGGAGGCGCGACCTTTGACGGCAGCCGAGGAAAGAAAGCCGACGTTATCAGATACGTTCTCGACAGCTTTGATATTTCACCCGACGAAGCTATTATGATCGGAGACCGTCATCACGATGTTCACGGCGCCGCTGAATGTTCACTTCCCTGCATCGGCGTTTTGTACGGCTTCGGAGATGCAGATGAGCTTACGACAGCAGGTGCAGTTTCTCTTGCCGAAACTCCTATGGATATTATAAGCAAAATAAAAGAAATATGATCAAAAAGATACCGTGTTCCAAGTGTTTTGCACAGGAAGACGGTATCTTTTTTAAGGTCAGGTCTTTGCAAGAGGTATTACAATACTGTGTGGCAAGATCTTTGCAAGAACTCTGTAGAACTTGAAGAAAGCAGTTGGAGTATAGACTCCCTTGCCTCTTTTCGCCGCTTTCAGTGCGCCCTTGGCGGTCTTATCGACTTTGCAATAAGGGAGTGTTTCAAAAGTCTTTGACTGACCCTTGATTCCGCCTTTCGTTATGAACGGTGTATCCATCGGTCCGGGGCAAACCGCGCAGACATTTGTCTTACGTTTGCGCAGCTCGTACTTCAGTCCGCGGCTGAAGGAAGTAACGTAAGCTTTGGTAGAGCTGTAAACGGTCATTCGGGCGTTCGGACAGAATGAAGCGATGGACGATATGTTGATTACGGCCGCCCCCTGTGACATATACGGAAGAACCGTATGAGTAACCATGGTGAGTGCGCGGACATTAAGGTCGATCATTAGTCCTTGCTCTGACGGATCCGATATGTCAAAATCCGATAGAAATCCGCAGCCCGAGTTGTTGACGAGAAGCCTTACATCGGCAGAGGCTGTCTCAAGCTCAGCCTTTATTTTACTTATATCGTCTTTTGATGTAAGGTCGAGGAGGATCACCTTTGTTTTTACGGTGGACTCATTAGCCGCATCTTCAAGTGCAGATCTGTTTCTTGATATGATCCAGTACTCTTCAATATCCGAGAAATACTTAGGCGCATTTTTTAAGATCTCGCGTCCGAGACCCGATGAAGCGCCGGTGATGATTCCGATTTTCATAAATACTCCGTTCTTCCAAAAATCCCACCGATCTCTCGGTGAGATTTTTGATGTCAGATTTCAATAAGCTCTTTTGTGCAGTTGGTAAGGTTGACAGCTCCGTCGTCAGTAACAGCAAGCATATCTTCGATTCGGCATCCGTAGAGACCTTCAAGATAGATACCGGGCTCAACCGTGACTATGTTACCTGTAACAAGCTTTCTGCCGAAGGAACGCATATTCTGATTGGGAAGCTCATGTATGAGAAGTCCTACGCCATGTCCGAGTCCGTGTCCGAACTTTCCCTCGTAACCTGCACCGTAGATAATATCACGAGCTACCTTATCGATCTCGCCGCAGTCTGCTCCTGCCTTGATTGCCGCTTCTGCATCAAGCTGCGCTTTAAGTACAGTATTATAGACCTTCTTTATGTTCTCATCAGCCTTACCGATAACGATAGTACGCGTCATGTCGGAGCAGTATCCGTTCACCATAGCGCCGTAGTCCATAGTGAGGAATCCACGTTCAAGCTTTACAGCTCTCGGTACACCGTGAGGCAGTGATGAAGCCTTGCCCGATACGGCAATAGTATCAAACGCAGGCTTTTCAGAGCCGTGCTTCTTCATGTAATACTCAAGCTCTGCGGCTACCTCGATCTCGGTCATATCATAATTTATAACTTTAAGGATATGGTCAAATGCGCCCTCAGCTATCCTCTGAGCCGCAACGATGGATTCAATCTCATATTCTTCCTTGACTGCGCGGAGCTCTGTGAAGCATTCGCCAAGCTCTACGGTTTTGCAGGAACTTCCTTCGATACCCTTGAGAAGTGCCGCATATCCTGACATAGTGAGCTTTGTGTCCTCTACGCCGATCGTTCCGATCATATCGCTTTTGATAACATCAAACATAGAGTACTCGGGAGTATGACACACCTTGACTGTTTCAAATGACTGTGCTCTTGCCGCTTCGATATATCTGAAATCGTTGTAGGAATAGGACTCTGTCATTGTAATGAGCATATGTCCGTCGGGATTATTATAACCTGACATATAGAGGAAGTTCTCGGGAGACGTTACGTAAACAGCGTCGATCCCGTTATCCTTCATATAAGCTCTGAGCTTTTCGTATCTTGAAGTGTAGTTTATCATTTTGTTTACCGTACCTTTCCTTACTTTGCATGAAGTCTTTTGAATTTCTTTACATAGGGCTTTTCGATAAGGCGCTTGGACTTAAAGAAAAGATTCGTTTTATCTTTGATCGGCGGGACGATGATCGGATATATCCCCGCACGGTTAGCGGCACAGGCATCTGTCAGAAGCTGATCTCCGAGAAGAGCCGTTGTTTTAACAGTCGCACCTGCGCTCTTTATAGTTTCGAGAATCTTGCCGATCTTCGGCTTGCCGGAATCGTAATGTGCAATATATCCAAGGCTTTCGTTGAATTTTGTAACGCGCTCCTCGTGATTATTCGACACAAATGCGACTGTGATCCCTGCATCATTCATGTCGCGAAACCACACACGCAGTTCATCCGTGGGCTCGGGGTCGTCATAAGTTACAAGGGTATTGTCGATGTCACAAATAAGAAGCTTGATCCCGAGATCACACAGTAACTCCGGGGTTACGTCCCTATATGAATCCATCATCATTTTAGGCATTATGTATTTTTCTAAAAACACGTAAATATCCGTCCTTTATGGTCTTTATATAATTATATACTCTTATAACAAAATAATCAAGTAGCTTTTGAAGCCACAGCATGACAAATGAATAAATAATTTTCGAAACGAAAAAAGTTGTTGACAATTCAACAAGTCTGTGGTATACTTCAACACGTTGAGTATTCAACAAGTTGTGCCTTGCAACTTAAATATTAACTGTGAAAAGGACTTACTTATGAAAACAAGAATAATTGCAGACTCCACATCCGATCTTATGCCGAATATTAAAGAGAAAGTTGAAATAGTACCGCTGACGGTTCACTTCGGAAACGAAGAATATATCGACGGCGTGACCATAGATCACAAAACGTTCTATGAAAAGCTGGTTGAGAGCGACGTTTTGCCAACTACAAGTCAAGCTACCCCTGCAGCTTTTGACAGAGTGTTTGAACAGGTCAATGCAGATGGAGACGAGGCTGTGGTAATAACAATATCTTCGAAGCTGTCGGGCACCTGCCAAAGCGCAATGATCGCGGCTAAGGAATATGATAATATTTACGTTATTGACAGCGGAACGGGAGCTGTTGGCGGCGGGATTCTCATTGAGTATGCCCTGCGTCTTGTCGATGAAGGATACAAAGCGAAGGATATCGCGGAAATACTCGACCGAGAGAAAGAAAGGATCGTTATTGTTGCTCTCGTAGACACCCTTGAATACCTGAAAAGAGGAGGCAGAGTATCAAAAACAGTAGCATTTGCAGGAACAGTTCTGAATATCAAGCCTGTGCTTTCTGTAGTGGACGGTGAGGTCAGTATTCTCGGAAAAGCCCGCGGTTCAAAGCAAGGCAACAATCTTCTTGTAGAGCAGATAGAAAAAGCCGGCGGTGTTGACTTTAGCATGCCTGTCCTTCTCGGTTACACCGGTCTGTCCGATGCGCTACTCAAAAAATATGTAGAAGACAGCAGATTTTTATGGGAAGAAGGTCTTAAAGAGATACGTTATACGTCTATCGGAAGTGTTATAGGTACTCATGCAGGTCCCGGTGCTGTCGCGGTAGCGTTCTTTAAAAAGCAATTAATGATTTGACTTACATAATCCCCATTTTATGCGGCATAATAAATCAAAAAGGAAGATCAGCGTGAAAGTTCAAATAGTTTTAACCGAAACTGCAGCGATTTCACGCAGTGCAGCCGTAGGCTGAATGGAGATTAATATGTCAGAACAAAACAACAGCGAAAACCTGAAAATTGGCGGAGAAGAAGCCGCAGACAAGCTTGAATATATCATGAAAAGCGGAAGCGTGATCTCAAAAGGTGCCGAAAGTACCATTCACTGCCTTACAGTCATCGGTCAAATAGAGGGTCACTATGCCCTCGGTGAAGGTCAAAAAGCAACAAAATATGAGCACATCATTCCATTACTCGTATCCATTGAGGAAAGCCCTGAAATAGACGGACTTCTCATGGTACTAAACACGATGGGCGGAGATGTTGAAGCAGGTCTTGCAATTGCAGAGATGGTTGCAAGCATGAAGAAGCCCACAGTATCTCTTGTTCTCGGCGGAGGACACTCTATCGGCGTTCCTCTTGCAGTGTCTGCGAGCAGATCCTTCATAGTTCCGTCTGCTACAATGACCATACATCCCGTACGTGTAAGCGGGACCGTTATCGGCACTCCTCAAACGTATTATTATTTTGAGAATATGCAGGACAGAATAATAAATTTTATTGTCTCTCATTCAAATGTAAGTGAGGATCATTTCAGGGAGATGCTCATGAGAACTGACCAGATAGCTACGGACACCGGTACTCTTATTGATGGAGAAGAAGCGGTAAGGTGCGGACTTATCGACAGTGTAGGAGGTCTCAGCGATGCTATGGATGCACTCAGAGGCATGATTGATAATAAAAAAATAAATAAAGGTCGCTAATTTTATTTTTGCAGATAGACAAAACTCTGAATATTTGCTATAATATTTATAATAAAAAACAAATATTCGGAGGTACATATGGGACTGTTCAAGGTTAATCAAACTCCTTTTCTTCAAAAGGATAGCCAAGTAGATAAAAATGTATTTCTTACAATGCCTATGGAGGATGCTGAGTTACCTTTATATAATAATATAAAAGATCGGCTCCCTGTTCCGATTTGGGAGGGACACGAGGATGCGGTTAGCTGTTATAACAAGGCTTGGCAGCTTGCATTCGGAAATCTCAGACGTCCCGTTCCCGGAACAGGATTTGTATCGAATTTCATTGACACCGCATTTAACGGCTTCCTCTTTATGTGGGATTCTTCCTTTATCGTCATGTTCGGCAAGTATGCAAGCCATATTTTTAATTTTCAGCGCACTCTTGATAATATGTATTCCCACCAGCACAAAGACGGATTTATATGCCGTGAGATATGCGAAAGTGAGAACGGTGAAATGTGGGATCACTATAACCCTTCGGGTACAGGACCCAATATTATGGGTTGGTCCGAATGGGAGTACTACCTGCAGACGGGAGACAAGGAACGAATCGCAAAGGTATTTGATCCTCTCTGCGCCTATCACCGTTGGCTTATGTTAAATCGTTCGTGGCCCGACGGAAGCTATTGGAGCACAGGTCTCGGATGCGGAATGGATAATTTGCCGAGATCAGACGGAAAGTATGACGTTGGCAAGAACCATGGTTTTTTAAGTTGGATCGATGCATGTGCACAGCAATATCTCAGTGCTGCCGTGCTTATTGAAATGTCAAAGATCCTTGACCGTGAAAATGAAGTCAACTGGCTCAAAGAGGAACATGAACTGCTTTACAAGACTGTTAACGATACTATGTGGAGCGATTCTGACGGTTTCTACTATGACAAACAACGCGACGGTACGCTTTCACCCGTCAAGGGCATAGGTAGCTACTGGACAATGCTTGCAGGACTGGTGCCTGAAGACAGGATAGATGCATTTGTTTCTCACCTTGACTGTGAGAAGGAATTTAAGCGTCCCAACAGGATTCCTTCCCTTTCGGCAGATCATCCTCTATATGATTCAAATAACGGCGGATATTGGAAAGGTGGAGTTTGGGCACCCACTAATTATATGGTACTCAAGGGCCTCGAGAAGTACGGATATAATCGTTTAGCCCACGAAATCGCATATGACTATGTAACTAACGTGGTAAAAGTATATAACAAGACAGGTACTCTCTACGAGAATTACAGCCCTGAGGGAGCTGAAATGGGAGAGGCTCGTCCCGATTTCGTTGGTTGGACCGGACTTGCTCCCATTTCAATAATGTTTGAGTATGTATTCGGTATAAGAAGCGATGCGCAGAATAAAAAGATCACATGGTATATAAATCTTACAGAAAAACACGGAATTCGCGGCTTGAGACTCGGAGATGCGGTAGTTGACCTTATCTGTGAAGCAAGAGAAAGTGAAAATGACCCTCCCGCTTTATCTGTGAAGAGTTCTCTACCCATCACGGTAGATGTAATTTGCGGTGATCACAAAGTAACACTTAATGTAGAGGAGGAGTAATATGAAATACGGATTCGATCTCACAAAACCTTTGCCCTTTAAAGCTAAACGGTCAAGCAGCTATGACAGGACCGGAGCTAACGGTGATTCTATTGTTGTTATGCCCGGTGAAAAGCTGGCTATGCTTGATGTAACTGCCGCCGGTGAGATACACCATATTTGGATGGCTGTAATGGCTGACGATGAGCCTTATTATCTTCGTCGGAATCTAATACGTATGTATTGGGACGGTGAAGATACTCCCTCTGTAGAATGTCCTTTGGGTGATTTTTTCGGGCTCGGACACAGCCGTTCGTTCACTCACTCGAATGCTTGCTTTTCTACTTCGGTCAATGACGAGGAGCGCCAGGGCGAAGGCGTTGCTATGAACTGCTTTATTCCTATGCCCTTCAGAAGGAGTGCCAGAATAGAGTTTATTAATGATCAGAGTACACCTGTGAGCGTATATTTCTATGTAGATTGGGCACAGTACAAGGAGATGCCCGAGGATATTTTTACCTTCCACGCAAGCTGGAGACGGGAAAATCCTGTAAAGCTACCTGATGTTAAGGACGATCCCGGGTTTAACGAGATGCTCGAAGGGCGTAACCTTACAGACAAGTACAATTATCTTCTCCTTTATGCCAAGGGTCGCGGAAACTTCCTCGGAGTCAATATGAGCATTGACAATATTGGGGGCGAGTGGTACGGCGAGGGTGATGATATGTTCTTTATCGACCGAGAAGACTGTACACGCGAGTGCGGCGGTGCATGGCCGCCTGATCTTCACGGAACGGGAACAGAGGACTACTTCTGCCACGCTTGGGGTATGCAGAGCACACACAACGACTACTGCGGCGAGGCATGGTGCGAGGATAAATTCTTCCTTCGTGCACATAACTGCAACGGCAAGGTATGCTTGTTCCGCTTCCACATTGCGGATCCCATCCCCTTCGAAGAGAACATTCGCGTAAGCATAGAGCACGGTCACGCAAACGACAGAAGCGACGACTATGCCTCTACTGCCTATTGGTATCAGGCTGAGCCTCACTCTGAGGAAAGCTACGGAGCACTTCCCTCATCGGACGAACGTTTACCGCGAGGACCGTCAAGAACAGGCAGAAGAATTGCTATGTATATGTAAAGAAGCAAGCTCTTGCGACTGCAAGAGCTTGCTTTGTCATTGTTTTCATTTATCCTGATCAGTTACCTCATAGTAGATATCCGCACCGCCGCTACGTGATTCCGTCATAGCATGCAAAACGTATTTCCCATTTATTTTATAGAGGTGTATTATATCATTAAGCGGAAAATCAACTTTTTTCTCACCGAATACCTTTGAGGCGTTTACTGCTATTTCTTCCGCAATGTCCTCTTTTGTAACGTTCTCATACTTTGACTCGTCAAGTTCCCTAAGGTCAGCTAAATTAGGCATACTAAAGCCTGACACCCTTCCGTCTGCAAGGATACTTATATTACAATAGAGTCCTAAAATTGATTGATCTGCTCCTAATTTCTGATAAAAAAACACATCGTATATGCCGCCGTAATAGCTTATACTTTCGAATTTCAGCTTGTCAAAGACATCGCCATAAATCTCCTTGCCTATCCTTTCAGCTAAGCTTATCGCTTGGTCTTCGGTCAACTCCGGTGAAATTCCTTTATCAATATACAGAGCTGAACTAAAATCTAAATTATCACTTTTGCTTCTATACGAAAGAAAAGTACCATCTTCAGCAAAATTATAGGTATTTCCGTTCTCATCCTTGTAAGTATCTTTGAGTTCTTTTCCGGGGTACTGTGTTGTCTTATTATACTTAACCGAAATAGTCTTATCAATAAGAGTCACACTTCTTTCAGCATCCGCCTGTACCCTCTCATAGTAAGGATCATCATAAAGAGGTGACTCCTTATCAATCTCCACGAGAGACAGTCCGTATCCTCTGCTTGC
>JAFUPK010000109.1 GCA_017481265.1 Clostridia bacterium | reverse complement strand
GTGGTGACCTCTTGCCGAGATGATTATTGCGTGCATATCGGTGATGTAATTTTCCGCCATAGTTTCAATACTTCGGTTGCAGATACAGTCCTGATAGATCTTGAAAAGTCTTTCAGCCTGCTCAAAGTAACCAAGTATGTTTCTGTCGGAAGAATAGTCAACATCCGATAACACCATCTCGCCCGAAGACTTGTCAAGCGTGATATTTGCAAGTTTTCTGTATGTGTTTGTGGTTTCATACAGTGTTTCCTCTACAAGCTCACGGGAAAGCACGTCGGCTCCAACTCTCTTATTGTCACGGCAGTAGATACGGCAGACTTTAATCTCTGAGCCGTAGGGCTCTTCAATTCTGTCGTGTATCTCGCCTGTGGCACTTCTGAAAGCATCTGTTGCCGAAATGTTCTCGTTTACCGTAACGGGAAAGCCTATCTGCTCGCAGATTTCACGGACACGCTCCGCCTTGATGATAAGCTTCGGCAAGGAGTAGTACATATACTTGCCGAGAATGTCACCGTTCTTTTCATCGTCTGTGTGTATAGCCATAAACTGATTCATTGTATTATTCATATCTTTTTATCTCCTTATCACGCAGCAATAGGTACCTGCTGCATACTCATTGTTTTAGCGAGAATGTAATCATCCATACCCTTGTATTTCGGATTCCACGAACAACTGACGCACTCGACTCCCATATCGCTTAAAGTGTTGCGAAGAGTAATTAACGGCTGCTTTACCTCCGGCTTCGAGCGCTTATCCATATCAAAGGCTTCATATACCTTTGTAATGCCAAGCTCACGAAGCGTATTCGGTAAATATTCTATAGCGTTTACTCCCGGAACTGCAATAAAGAGTCTGCCGTCAGACAAAACACTTGTCACGTCCGCCTTCATTGCTCCTTCAGTCAAACACGCTTCTCTTGCGGTAGTATCTCCTACAACGTGTATCCAGGACCTTGCACCCGTTCCGTCCTTGAAGTGCTTGCTGGAAAACCATCGGAACTTCTTTTCATCGGAACCGGGAGGTACATCAAGTCTCATTTGAAGTCCCTGAATGTAGCCGTCCTTATCACACACGGGGATAAATATACCGCCGAGCTTTTTGTAGAACATCTGAAGGTCGCCTTTATCATCGTACCAGAACCCCGGAATACCGACCATATTGTACTTTGACGCAAGTGCCTCAAGCACCTCTCGTCTGAATACGTTGTCGGTAGGAATGCTGCGGTACATAAACTGATGTATATGTCCGAAGTTAAGTCCTCTGTTCTCAAGGTTCATAAGATGATTTCGGTTTAAGCGAAGTAGACTTAAAAACTCATAGTAAATATCGTGCCGTTCCTCGATGGAACGGATGGGAGTTTCCTCCTCAACACGAAAGTACAGAGTTTTGGTTTCAAGCGTTTCTTGCTCGCTTTTGAGTATGGTGTATGCCTCTTTGTTTGATATACCGTTCATCTGTGCAAATAGAGATACGCTGTTGCCTTTAGCCTTGCACTTAAAACAGTTGAACCTGTCTTTCTGTCTGTTAAGTCCCAAATGGTACTTGGTATCACTGCAGAAGGGACACAAGGCTT
>JAFUPK010000108.1 GCA_017481265.1 Clostridia bacterium | reverse complement strand
TGAGAGCCGTCGATCATAACGGAAGTAAAGCCGCCGTCGATGCACGCCTTGCAGATCTCGAAATCTGCACCGTGGTCGAGGTGGAGTGCAAGGTCAACGCCGGAATCCTTGATAGCAGCGTTAGCGAGAGCGAGGAGGTACTCCTGCTTTGCATACTTTCTTGCGCCTGCGGAAACCTGGAGAACTACGGGAGACTTAAGCTCGCCTGCAGCCTCGGTGATAGCCTGGATGATCTCCATGTTGTTGATGTTGAAAGCACCGATAGCGTAGCCGCCCTCGTAAGCCTTCTTGAACATCTCTTTTGTGTTAACAAGAGCCATGATGTAAATCCTTTCTTGCTCCGAATTTTTACACTCGGATGTAATTATAAATTCTAACTATATTATTTTACCCTTTTTTTCAGAAAAAATCAAGTAATATATGCAAAAACAGAGGCAAAATTTGATTTTTTTGTCGAACGAAGCGTGTCTTGCCGAGCCTATGAAAGTTTTCTCGGCGAAATGTACTGTATTTATAAAAATGTGATTGATTTATCGGTCAAAATGTGGTACAATCATAAAGAGAAGTGTCACCTTGATGCTCTCATACATATGAAAATATTTATCCGAACAAAGGAGAATTACTATTATGGCAAACAACAGATATGTTGGCGATTATCCCGTAATCGGTATTCGCCCCATCGTCGACGGCCGCCGCGGACCTATGATGCTCCGTGAGTCCCTTGAGCCCCTGGTATGGGCAATGGCTGAGGCTGCAAAGAAGCTTTTTGAGGAAAACCTTTTCTACTCCAACGGCGATCCCGTTAAGGTAGTTATGGCTGACACCTGCATCGGACGTGTTCCCGAAACTGCCGCTTGTGCTGACAAGTTCAAGAAGGAAGGCGTTTCAATTACTCTTTCCGTAACTCCTTGCTGGTGCTACGGCTCTGAGACTATGGATATGGATCCTCACACCATCAAGGGTGTTTGGGGCTTCAACGGTACTGAGAGACCCGGTGCTGTTTACCTTGCTGCTGTTCTTGCAGGTCACGCACAGAAGGGACTTCCCGCATTCGGTATCTACGGTCACGAGGTTCAGGACCGTGACCAGGTTACAGAGATCCCCGATGATGTTAAGGAAAAGCTTCTCCGCTTCGGCCGTGCTGCTGTAGCTGTTGCTACAATGCGCGGTAAGTCCTACCTCCAGATCGGCTCTCAGTGCATGGGTATTGCGGGTTCCATCATGGATCAGGCTATGCTCGAGAACTACTTCGGTATGCGCGTTGAGTCCGTTGACGAGGTTGAGATCCTCCGCCGTATGGAAGAGGGCATCTACAATGAAGAAGAGTTCCGGAAAGCACTCGCTTGGACTAAGGAGCACTGCAAGGAAGGCCGCGACGACAACCCCGAATCCGTAGACTTCCTCGGCGAAGAGCGCCGTATCAAGTTTACCGACGAGGAGAAGGAAAAGCAGTGGGAGTTCACTGTTAAGATGTACTGCATCATCAAGGATCTGATGGCAGGCAACAAGAATCTTCCCGATCAATTTGAGGAAGAGAAGGTCGGACACAACGCAATTGCAGGCGGCTTCCAGGGTCAGCGTCAGTGGACAGACCATTGGCCGAACTGTGACTATCCCGAGGCGCTCCTGTCCTCGACCTTTGACTATGCGGGCGCGCGTGAGCCGTACACCCTCGCCACCGAGAACGATATTCTCAAC